>DIHJ01000089.1:0-17796 GCA_002420105.1 Nitrospira sp. UBA5699 | reverse complement strand
TGCGCCTCCACGAGCAACCGGAACTTCGAGGGCCGGCAGGGCGCCGGCGGAAGGACGCATCTCGTTTCGCCGGCCATGGCCGTCGCCGCGGCGATCGAGGGGCATTTCGTCGACATCAGACACTGGTCCTGATGCTCGGCACGGGGCTCAAGGCGACAGGAAACCTTTCTGTGCGCACTGCCCCTCATCTCTAGCCTCTAACCTTGAAACGGAGTGTGTATGCAGGCGTTTACGAGTTTGACGGGGTTGGTCGCGCCGCTCGACCGGGTGAACGTCGACACCGATCAGATCATCCCGAAGCAGTTTTTGAAAACCATCAAGCGCACGGGCCTGCGCGAAGGGCTCTTCTACGATTGGCGGCGGCAGAAGGACGGTTCTCCCGACCCCCATTTTTTCCTGAACCAGCCGCGCTACCAGGAGGCGACCATCCTCCTCACGCGCGATAACTTCGGATGCGGTTCCTCACGCGAGCACGCGCCCTGGGCCCTGCTCGATCAAGGCTTCCGTTGCGTCATTGCTCCGAGCTTCGCAGACATTTTTTACAACAACTGCTTCCAGAACGGGATCCTGCCGGTGGTTTTGAAGGCGGATGAGGTTCAGGCGCTCATGACGGAGGCGCTGGCCGCGCCGGGCTACAGCCTGACGGTGGATCTCGGCCGGCAAACGGTGACCCGGGCGACCGGCGACGGCTATCGCTTCGACATCGATCCCTTCAGAAAAGACTGTCTCTATCGCGGCCTCGATTCGATCGGATTGACCCTGCAACACGAACCGGCGATTGCGGCCTACGAGGCCCGGCGGAAAACCGAGGCTCCATGGTTGTTCGCCGATCTGCGCCCCTGACCCGAGGAGGGCTCCGTGAACTGGTCGACCGTCTTGTTCCCCGTCATGTGGCTCTGGCGTCCGAAACTCTTTCTGACGCTCGTGTTCTTCATCGGCGCCGCCTACCTGCTTGTCGCGTTCAACTACAGCTATTCCGACGGCAACCGGGCCGGGTACATCCAGAAGTTTTCGAACAAAGGGTGGTTCTGCAAGACCTATGAGGGCGAACTGGCGATGACCACGGTGCCGGGCGTTGCGCCGGTGCTGTGGGATTTCACCGTATGGGACGAGAAGGTGGCCGCGCAGCTGAATCAGGTCATGGGGAAACGGCTGGTGCTCCATTACAAAGAGTACCGGTATCTTCCCACCACCTGTTTCGGTGAAACCCCCTATTTCGTCGATCGTGTCGAGGTTCAGGAATAGCCGGATCGCTTAGAGCCAGCGCTTGTTCCGAAACACCACGAGCATGCCGATCCCGACCGCCGCCATCCCCCCCAAGACCATCGGATAGCCCCATTCCGATTTCAATTCCGGCATGTGCTCGAAATTCATCCCATAAATGCTGGCGATGAAACTCAGGGGCATGAAGATGGTCGTGATGACCGTCAACACCCGCATGACGGCGTTGAGCCGATAGCTGACGCTGGACAGGTAGATGTCCAGGCTCGCCGACACCATTTCCCGCAAGGTCTCGAGGGTGTCGACGATCTGCACGACGTGATCGTACACGTCGCGGAAGAAGACCTTGGTGTTGTGCTGGAGAAAGGGACAGTCCGACCGCGAGAGATTGTTCATCACGTCACGGAGAGGCCAGACGGCCCTCCGGATGAACAGGAGCTGACGCTTCAGCGAGTGAATCTCCCGCAGTGTGTCCGGCTTGGGATCGGACACCACGACCTGCTGCAAGGATTCGATTTTTTCGCCGAGCGACTCCAACACGGCAAAGTATTGATCGACGATCGCGTCCACCAAGGCGTACAGCAGATAATCCGCTCCCGCCTGGCGGAGCCGGCCCTTGCCGCTGCGCAGCCGTTCCCGGACCGGCTGAAAGACGTCGGAGCCGTTCTCCTGAAAGGACAGCACGAAGTTCCGCCCGAGTACGAGGCTGACCTGTTCGACCATCACGTCCTGGCGCTCGGTCAGCGTGAGCATTTTCATGACCAGGAAGAAATACGTTTCGTAGTCGTCCAGCTTCGGACGTTGATCCGTGTTGGCGATATCCTCCAGCAGCAGCGGATGGAGCGAGAACTGCCTGCCGAAGGTTTCCAGCACCTCCATTTTGTGGACGCCCCCGACGTTTACCCAGACGACGGACTCATCGACCGGCGGAGCCAGGAGATCAGCCTGCTCCACCCGCTCCTCGTCGCACCGGTCCACGGAGTAATGAAAAACCGAGATGGTGACCGTCTCGGATTTTTTCTCGCCGATGTGAACGAGCGTGCCGGGCGGAAGCCCGGTTTTTCTGGATCGCTTTTGGACGAGTTTCATCGGATAGATTCCGGCCCCCTGCTTGTACGCAGGTTCGCCCCGGGGGTCAAGAGGGAAAGCGGCATCGGCCCGGACGGTTCGGCTTTTCCGCCAGCGGCAGACCTGCTACCCTGACGGAAACATTCCGCGAGAGACGGCATGATGGAACGTGAACAAGCGCGGTTGAACGAGACGATCAGACGGGCGGGCGCGCGGGCGATGGAGCTGGCCCGCCGCGGTTTCGATGTCCGGCTCAAGCACGATCGCTCGCCGGTCACGACGGCCGACCTGGAGGTCAACCGTCTGCTGCACGAGATGCGACGGGACCATTTTCCCGAGGACGGGTGGCTGTCCGAGGAATCGCCCGACGACGGAGCCCGTCTCGCGCAGCGCCGTGTCTGGATCGTGGACCCCATCGACGGCACCAGGGCCTACGTGAACCGGCTGCCGGAGTTCTGCATTTCCGTCGCGCTGGTGGAGCAGGGCAAACCCGTACTGGCGGCCATCTTCAATCCCTCCACCGACGAGCTCTTCACCGCCGTACGCGGCGAAAGCCTCCTGCTGAACGGGAAGCCGCTTCCCCGAGCCCCGTCGCCGGAGACTCCGTCGCTCGTCATGGTCAGCCCTCGGGAGTTCCGGAATGCCCGCTGGGCCGGCCTCGAGGGGCTCGTCCGGTGCCGCCCCATGCTCTCGATCGCCAATGCGCTGGCGCTGGTGGCGGCCGGCCGCGTTCAGGCCACCCTGACCATCGAGCCGGAGAACGAATGGGACCTGGCGGCCGGCGTACTGCTGATCGAAGAAAGCGGAGGGTCCGTTGCGGACGCCGAAGGCCGCCCATTCACGTTCAACCAGCCGACGCCTCAGTTTCGCGGCGTGATCGCCGTCGCGGCCTCGGCGGGCCGGGAGTTGCGTCCGCTGCTCCAGGCTCATGCCGACCGGGCGGACGCGCAGAAGGACTACTCATGACTTCCCCTGGGACCGTCGCCTTGCTGGGAACCGGATTGTTGGGAAAAGCCGTCGCACAACGGTTGCAGACCACCGGCCACAGAGTGCTTGCCTACAACCGAACCAGGGAAAAGGCGCTCCCGCTGGTCCCGTTGGGCGTCCGGATCGTCGAGTCTCCCTGGCAGGCTCTTGCCGGATCCGGGTGCGTGCTGCTTCTGCTCGCCGACATGCAGGCGATCCAGGCAGTCCTGCTGGAGCCGCGATGCCGGGAGGAACTGTCCGGCCGCACCGTGATTCAAATGGGCACCATCGGCTCCGATCAGAGCCTTGACCTGGAACGACAAGTCGAACGCGCCGGAGGCCGCTATCTCGAAGCACCGGTGCTGGGAAGCATCGCGGAAGCCCTCGCGGGAACATTGCTGGCGATGGTGGGGGCGACGGAGGAGCAGTTCCTCCGATGGAAACCGCTGCTGCAATCCCTCGCTTCCGATCCGCGTCTGATCGGACCCGTCGGTTCCGCCTCCGCGTTGAAACTGGCCCTGAATTCCCTCATTGCCGCAGAAATCGCGGCGTTTTCCCTCGCGCTGGGACTGGTTCAACGGTCCTCGGTGCCGGTGAAGGATTTCATGCACGTGCTGGAAGCCAGCGCGTTGTACGCGCCGATGTTTCAGAAAAAGCTCCCGCGGCTGCTCGCCCATGACTACCGGAACCCCAACTTCTCAACCGCCCACCTGCTCAAGGACGTGGAGCTCTTCTTGGCGGCGGCGCGCCGACTCGGACTGGAATGCAGCTCAGCCGAAGGCATTCGCCCGCTCCTGCTCAAGGCCTTGAGCCGGAACCTGCATGACGCCGACTACGCTTCGTTGTTCGAGGTCGTGAATCCGCCGATCGACGAACGCAACCCGTAAACCGGCCCTTCGAGCCGCTCGCCGGACAGCCTGCCCGCCGGTCAGCCCGGTCCCATGCCCATCATTGTGAAATTTCTTGCCGCTCGGGAGGCTTCTTAGTACGCTGGTCTTCGATCATCGATAGCGGCATCATTTGGCATAGGCAATCCCTTCTCCGTTCACTCCATGCAGAAAACCTCCCGCAGCACGATCGAACCGCGCGCCTTCGATCCTCTGATCGCCGAAGGCTTTATCCGGCAGGCCGACCTGATCAAAGTCTTCCAGGAGGCGATGGACGGCTCGACGTCGCTGGAGTCCCTGCTCCTCGACAAGTACCGGGTCCCGAAGGCCAGACTGGGCAAAGCACTCAGCGAGTTCTACGACTGTCCGTATGTGCCCTTCGACGACCGTATCACGGTCGATCCCGCCTTGCTGAAGGACCTGAGCCAGGACTATCTGAAGAATCATCACTGGATTCCGCTCAAGCGGCACGATCAGGTGCTCGACGTCCTCATCGACAATCCTCACGATCTCGAGAAAGGCGGGGACATTCGGCGCGCCTTCCCCGGCCTGACGATCCGTTTTTCCGTCAGCCTGCAACGGGATCTCGAACAATTCCTCTCGGCGGCCGGAGGTGACACCGATGTCGGCTCGCTGTCCGACACGCTGGGCGAACTCCGCAGCGAGGCGCGCGTCGAGCGCGAGGGCGCCGAGGATGCCGATCCCGTCGACGAAAACGATTCGGCCATCGTGCGGCTGGCGAACCAGATCATCGTCGAGGCCTACCGCAAGGAGGCCTCCGACATTCACATCGAGCCCTACTCGGACAAGAAGGAAACGGCCATCCGCTTCCGCGTCGACGGCACCTGCTTCACCTCCATGCGCGTCCCGGCCGCGTACCGACGCGCGCTGGTCTCGCGCATCAAGATCATGGCGCATCTCGACATCGCGGAACGCCGGAAACCTCAGGACGGCAAGATCCGCTTTCGACTGGGCAACGACCGGCAGATCGAATTGCGGGTGGCCACGCTGCCGACCTCGGGCGGCAACGAAGACGTGGCGATGCGCGTGCTCTCGGCAAAGGAGCCGCTGCCGCTCGAAGCGATGGAGTTCGAACCCGGCACCCTCACCTCTCTCCTGGAGCTGGCGGAGCAGCCCTACGGGCTCATCCTTTGCGTCGGGCCGACGGGCTCAGGCAAAACCACCACTCTGCACGGCATCCTGAGACATCTCAACACGGACGAGCGGAAGATCTGGACGGCCGAAGATCCGATCGAAATCTCGCAGGACGGCTTGCGTCAGGTGCAGGTGCACCCCAAGATCGGATTCACCTTCGCCACCGCGATGCGCTCGTTCCTGCGTGCGGATCCCGATATCATCATGATCGGCGAAATGCGCGACATGGAAACGGCCAACGTCGCCATCGAGGCGTCATTGACCGGGCATCTGGTTTTGAGCACCCTGCACACCAACAGCGCCGTGGAAACCGTCACACGCCTGCTGGACATGGGCCTGGATCCGTTCAACTTCGCCGACGCAATGCTCGGTGTGCTGGCCAAACGGTTGTGCAAGCGGATCTGCTCCGTCTGCAAGGAAGCGTATCGCCCCTCGCACGAGGAATTCGACGAACTGGCGCGTGCCTATGGAATCCAGGCTTGGGAACAACTCAATATCGCCTACGGGGACGACTTTCGTCTGTATCGGGGGCGGGGATGCGACGCCTGCAACCACTCCGGATTCAAGGGACGAGTGCCGCTCCACGAGCTGTTCCGTAATTCGGAGGAGATCAAGAACATGATCCAGAGCCGCGCGAAAACATCCGAGATGCAACGCCTTGCCATGAAAGCGGGCATGACCACGCTGCTGCAGGACGGGATTCACAAGGTGCTGACCGGCTCGACGACGTACAAGCAGGTCCGCTCCGTCGCCATGAAGTAGAAAGAAGGACCTGACGGCTCCCCGACTCAGGAGAGGGCGTTCTCCTCGAGCATCGTCAGGAATGCCGCCAGCCGTTCCTGCTGGTCAGCCCCCAGCTTGATGAATTCCAGCCCGAATTTCCTTCCGGAAGACCAGCGGACCGCCGCCAGTTCAACACGGACCGCCTGCTGCCCTTCCCGCAATTGCATGTCCAGTTGCAGGTAATTCGGGACAACGGGTACCTGCTCCGCCGTGACCATGCAGCCTTCGCGGGAAATGTTGAGGATGACCCCGTTCGAGGCACGCTGGGCTTCGGTGAACGAGAGGGGGAGCTGGACGGCGAAGCGGGATGATTTCCTCGACTCCACCGGGCTAGCCTCCCCCCTGTCGGATGATTGATGTTGCGATCATCGGCCTCACGGAGCCGGAGAGGTCTCAGCGGCACGGGCGTGGGACAGCTTCCTCGTCAGATGAAACGTGCCGCCCGGCTGCTCCGGCGTATGGTCCACGCCGATGCGGCTGTACCACCAACGCCCTTCTCCTTCCGAGAAATCGGGCGCGAACTCCACGGTAAATCCGCCTTCCCGGTCGTTCTCCTTTTGGAACCACATGCCGCGCCAGGTCCGTCCGGTCAACGCGGTGGTTTCAAACCGCCCCTCTTTCCAGGCGTAGGTCCCGTTTCCCTGCTCGTCGAGCTTGAGCGTCACGACGGCGCCGTCCTCGTACTCCCACTCCCCGGCCAACACCGCGCGATCCTCCGACGCGCCGGGAGGCGCGGGAACCGGAGGCCGCAGCGATTCGTCAGGTTGAACGGACGGTCTCGTACAAGCGGCGGTCGAGAAAAGCACCGTCGTCACGACGAACAGCTTCCAGCCGGAATGGGACATGACGATTCTCATACCATGAGCCTGCCGCAGGAACAAGCGTTCGCGGGTTCGCGTCAGGAGAGTTTCGCGATCCGCCGGCATGCTTCGTCCAGGTCGGCATCGGTCTTGGCGTAGCTGAAGCGGAGATATCGCGCGCCTTCCGGCCCCGCGAAAAACGCCTCGCCGGGAACGCCGGCGACGCCGACGGTCTGCAGCAGATACATGGCCCGCTCTTTCCCCGTGTTCCCCGGCAGTCTGATCGCGTCCGCCAGCACGTAATACGCGCCCTGCGGAACCGACGGCGGGAGACCGGCCCGGGCCAGGGCGGCGCAAAACCGATCCCGCTTCGCCTGATAGTCCTTCGCCTGTTGCCGGTAGAAGGAGTCCGGCAGCTGTTGAATGCCCGCGGCCACGCCCGCCTGCAGTGGAGTCGGCGCGCAGACGTACAGCAGATCGTTCATGGCGCCGATGGCCTGCGCCCATGGCGCCGCCGCCACGCTGTACCCGATCCGCCAGCCGGTAATGCTGAACGTTTTCGAGTACCCGCCGATGGTGATCGTCCGCTCGGCCATGTCTGGCAGGGAAGCCATGCTGATATGCCGGCGGCCGTCGTAGAGAAAGTATTCGTATATTTCATCGGTAAATACAAACAGATCGTGCCGCTTGGCGATCCGGGCCACTCCGTCAAGTTCCTCCCGGCTGAAGACTTTTCCCGAGGGATTCCCTGGCGAATTCACGACGACCGCTCTGGTTCGCGCCGTGACGGCCTGTTCGACCGCGTCTAACGGGAGCGTCCAATCCGGATGGCGCATCTTCACGACGACGGGCTTCGCTTCCACGGCCAGCAGGGCGCTGATGTGGTACTGGTAGTAGGGTTCGAACAGGATGACTTCGTCTCCCGGAGTCAGCAGCGCCAGACAGGCCGCATGAAACGAGCCGGTGGCCCCGGCGCTCACCGTGATTTCGCTTTCCGGATTTGCGCGGATGCCGTTGTCCCGCAACAACTTGGCGGCCAACGCCTGCCGCAATTCCGCCAGGCCGTCGAATCGGGAGTACACGTTCATCCCCCGGCCCATCGCCTGCGCCGCGGCTTCGAGCACGACGGGAGGCACGGCAGTGTCGCAGACCCCTTGCGCCATGTTCAGCCCCTTCGCCATGACGCAGGCCTGCGTCATGGCACGGATTTCCGAATGCCCCAATAACGCCATCCGTTCGTTTACACACCTTCCCCCCATGACCCCCTCCTTGTTGTCCTTTTGTCGCAGAGCGCTTCCGGAAAGGTCAAGCGCTCCCTCCGGCGGGCCCGCTTTCCCGCGGCAGACCCTCATGGATTCTTACGTGATTTTCGTTACAGTCTTTAACGGGTCATGTTAGAGTCGGCCCATGGCGGTTCTTCTATTCCCCCGTTGGGGTTAGCGCTCTTGGGGAAGGCGGACGCCACCCGCGTCACCTAGAATTTGGGTAGGGGTGAGTGCATCGTATCCGGATGAAAACGGTTCATCAGAAAGGGCTCCCGTGGGTAACGACGATTCCTCCTCGAATGAAAAGACAAACCGCCCGGATTACGCATCCGGAGCGGAGCGCCGCGGTCGCCGTGTCGCGATCAACCGTCGGCTTTTTTTCTTCGGGGACGATGAGTACGAAGGGGAAGCATCGATTCTCGATCTGTCCACCAACGGCTGCAAGGCGACCTCGTTGACCCAGGTCAAAGTCGGCCAGTCGTTGAAGCTCTCGTTATTTCTTCAAGACCAGCAATGGCCGTTGCGGATCGACGAAGCGGTGGTGCGATGGACGGACGGGGACACGTTCGGCCTGGAGTTCACCGGCATCAGACCGGCTCAGCGCGAGCGGCTTCGGGCCCTTGTGATGAAATCCAAGGGATAACGGCAGCGGCTCACGTCCCATCCTGGCCGGACCTCCGCCGGTTCCCGCCATGACAGCCGGAGAATCCCTGCGGCGGCTCCACGGTGCGAGGCGCCGTCCGAACGGCCAGCCCGGCCCGATAGTACCTGAGTACCTTCCTGACATAGGCGCGGGTTTCACGGATCCTGGGCACCTGGTGTCCCTTTACGCGATGCACCCCGGCATTGTAGGCGGCCAGCGCAAGCCGAAGATCGTCTTCGTAGAGGTTGAGGAGATGGCGCAGCTGTTTGGCGCCGCCCCGAATGTTCTGAACGGGATCGTGAAGATCGGCCACACGTAAGGTGGCCGCCGTGTCCGGAGTCAGCTGCATGAGGCCGACCGCACCCTTCCGAGAAACCGCGTGCTGCCGAAAATCCGATTCGACCTTGATCACGGCGCGCAGCAAGGCGGGGTCCAGACGGTAGCGCCAGGCATACACCGCAATCGCGCGACGAATTTCCCGCGGGGAATAGCGATGAGGCCGTTCGAAATCGGGCTTGATCGCGGTCGGAGCCATGCCGATCATCAGGACCGACGCCATGACCACGCAGACGCCCCGCCCCAAAGCCCGAATTCTGGTTTCGTAAGACCGGATCATCCGTCCTGAGCATGTCAACATCCATGCCACGGCGGACGCGACCTAAGTGACCGAAGTCGCTAGGATCCTTCCCATCGACGGCAGCGGTCGTGCGGACGAGGCTGTGCAGAGTGCGAGAGGTCTGACGCCTTTTTGCACCGGTTGATGAGAACGCTCGGGAGGACGCTCAGCGGTTCAGGACTTGCCCCACAGGGCCTCCAGACGCTGGGCACGCCCGCAGCTGAATTTGTAGTACTTGTACCGGATGGGGTTCTTTTTGTAGAAGTCCTGATGGTACTCTTCTGCGGGAAAAAACTCCGACGCCGCGACCACCTGCGTGACGACCGGCGTCGCAAACCGCTTCGACTGCTCGATTGCCCGCTTCGAGTCCTCCGCCAGCCGCCGCTCTTCGTCGCTCCCGTAGAACACGGCCGCGCGGTACTGGCTGCCGTGGTCGCAGAACTGCGCGTTCGGGGTGACGGGATCGACGTTGCGCCAGAAGACTTCAAGGAGCTGCGCATACGACACCCTGGCCGGATCGTAGCGGACTTCCACGGATTCGGCGTGGCCCGTTCGACCGGACGACACCTCGTCATAGCTGGGATTCTTCACCGTCCCGCCCATGTAACCCGAAACCACCTCGAAGACGCCGTCCACCTTTTCGAAGGCCTCCTCCATGCACCAGAAGCAACCGCCGGCGAAATAGGCCCTGGCCGGCGACCCGGCTGCATTCTCCGCGGCCAGACCGGAGTCGCTAGTTCCGACAACCGTGAAGACCGCAAACAACAGCATCACGGTCCATCGAAATGTGGTCATGATGTGATCCTCCCTTTCGGTCCGTCGTCCGGCCCCGTCAAAATCTTACACCACTATTCCACCGGTCGTGTTCTGTTAGACATTGAAATCGGCGATGCCGGCGTGATGGTGAATTCTTAGAATCTGCCCCAGGGCTGAGCCCCTTGCAGGCTCTGCGTCTCGTCCTGCTCGAGGCGCTTGAGGATCACGTCGATCGCGTCTTCCGCCGTCTGCACGCTCGCGACGAGAGGGCCGCCCAGCTTCTTGAAGAACTTCTCTTCGACCGGGGTGGCGCCGAGCAGAATAACCTCTTTCCCGGCCTTGAGGGCCAAGGCCACTTCCGACACCGTTCCCGCGCCGCCGAGCCCGCAGGCGACGATCACCCGGCTCGACAACACGCAGATGTTGTTTCTCGCGCTGCCCATCTCCGTGATGATCGCCAGATCCACGTACTTCGAGACGCGATCGTGCGTCGAGGGGAGCACGCCGACGGTCAGACTGCGGGGCACCTTCTTGGCGCCCTGATTGGCGGCATGCATGACCCCGACATCCCGACCGCCGGTGAGCAGCACCCACTCGCGTCGCGCGATGAGTTCGCCGAGTATCCGCGCATTCTCCACATCCTTCCGTCTCGCCTTCGCTGGCCCCATCACACCGACGACATAGCGCACGATCAGCGTCTCCGGTTCATCAGATGAGCGGATTGTAGCCGCATGTCCGCTCCCGTTGTCAAAGCGAAACGCCGGGAAGGCGGCGCCGATCAGAAGCGGGACGCCGTGAGCGTCACGTCGGCGTGAGCCCAGGCCTGTTCGAAACGGCCGGCCAGCTCGCCGGCCTCCGAATCCTTCCGCTGCGCTTTGAGGCTCTGAATCAACCCGAACAAAGCCCAGCCGTTTTCGGGATACCGTTTCAAGTCCGCTCGATACTCGCGCTCGGCTTCGGCCGCCCGCTCGGCTCTCAGCAGCACCGTCCCGAGGTAATGCCGGACGGAGAGCGGCCACAGCGGGGGCTCGGAGTATTGCAGCGACTCTTCGATCCTGACGGCCTCCTTCACGGCCTTGACGGCGTCGTCATAGCGCTGGCGATGCGCGGCGATCTCTCCGGCGAGCAGCCGCTCGGCGATCTTCAACAGATCCCGTTCGAGTTTTTCCTCCGGACTCTTCGTCCGCCGGATTTGCCTGGTGAGGCCGGAGAGCGCATGGTGCTCCCCTTCCGCTCCCGGCAGCCGCCCCATGGCCACCGAGGCGAGGCCCCGACCCAACCGCCAGATGCCCTCCAGGAGATGCAGCCCTTTTGGCGGAGGCGGCTCGCGCAGCATCTCGTCCCAGCGGCCGAACCGGATCAGGGTAAACAGTTTGGCCGGCAGGTACTGTTCCTTGATCCGGTCCTTGCGGGCTTCCTCCTCCGTGATCGTACCCAGCAGCGCATCCGCCGCCTTCAAGGCATCGGCGCTTCGCCCCTCCATCATGAGGGAAGCCCAGAGGAAATGAAGATTGTGGCTGTAATACCCGTCGGCGTAATCACCCGCGAGCGCGGCGGTCGACAAGTACTGCTTGTCCACCTGAGCCGCTTCGGCATTGCGCACCGTCGAGTCATGGTACTTTCCGACCCGCGCATAGATGTGGGCCGGCATATGGACCAGATGACCGGCGCCGGGCATCAGGCCGGGGAGTTTATCGGCGCAGGCCAGCGCCCGGTCTGGCTGCAGCGAGGCCTCCACCGCATGGATGTAGTAGTGACAGGCGCCCGGATGGTCGGGGTGGTTCGCGAGGACGGCTTCGAGGGTCGAGACAATCTCCTCCGTACCGGGTTTAGGCCTGCCGTCGGCCGTCCAGAGATCCCACGGCCGGAGGTCCATGAGCGCCTCGGCAAAGAGGACTCCCGCATCCGGGTCGTCAGGATATTGCCGCCACACCGTGCGCATCGCATCGGCATAGGCTTTGTCCAGCGCGGAGCGGGTCGCGCGTTTCGTCGCCACATAGCGTTTCGTCAACGCTTCGATGTACGCCCGTTCGGCGGCACCGGCGCCGGCGAGACGGGCGCGCGCCCGCTTGATCGCATCCAGCGCGCGACGTTCGTCCGGTTTGGTCATGGCAGCATTGATGTTCGGCCCCAGCGCCAGCGCGATCCCCCAGTAGGGCATGGCGGCGGTGGAATCCCGCCGGGCCGCCTCTTCAAAGGACCGGATCGCCTCCTCGTGATTGAAGGCGTAGACCAGTCGCAACCCCTGGTCGAAGTATCGCTGCGCGAGCTCGGAGGTCGTGCTGATGGGGTGGTGCAGCGAGCCGAGGTTGTCGAACAGCGGCGGCGCCGCCTGCTCCGCTCCGGTCTCGCGCGGACACGCGAGCGCGGCAAGGCCGACCAGGCAGGCAACCCCCAGCGCTCGGATCAGCCGTTCACTCATGATCGATGTTTCTGATCACCAACGCCCGCCCGCGGTCGTCGACCCATGCCCGGATGCGATCGCCGACATGGGCGGGACGGTCGATCCTGGTATTCTCGTCGTGGGACAACCGCTGCGCGACGCCGTCGGTCCGCCTGATGACATACGCGCCGCCCTCGAGTTCCAGCACCTCGCCGGCGATCGCCGCGGATTCAGCCGGGGCCAGCCGGGCCTGCCAGTCCGGATGCGCACCCAACGTCCCCCTCACGATCCCTTCGCCCATCGCCTCCTGGTCGGATCGTCCGAACGCGCCGCACCCTGTCGCCGCGGTCAGGATGACACCGCAGAGAACGGCCCGCTTCATGGTGAGATTCATACGGCCTCCTTGTCAGAATCTGGTGACGCTCGAAAAATGAAAGTCCCGCAGGATCATCGCCGGGACCAGCAGCTTTCCCGTCTCCGATGTGACTGCTTCGGCCGGCTCGGTCACGGCCTCCACCTGGTTAAAGACCCGCAGGGGACTCTCGTGGAAGCGGAAGTTTCTCACAGCCGACGTGATTTGACCATTCTCCACGAGGAACGTGCCGTCTCTCGTCATGCCCGTCAAGGTCAGATCCGTGTGATTGACCGTCCTGATGTACCAGAAATTCGTGACGAGGATGGCGAGGTCGCATTGCTTGATCAAGTCTTGCGTGCGCAACGCGGTCGGTCCGGACGCGGAGAGATGCGGGGCCTCCCATGTCGCGATGCGCTTGACTCCCTGCATCCTGGCCGTAAATCGGTCGTAGGCCAACTGTCTGAGCACGCCGTTCTCGATCCAGAGCGCGTCCTCGCTCGGCAAGCCCTCCTGGGTGAACCCCGTCCCGAGCAGGTCCGGGTGGCCGGGGAGGTTCTGAAGCGTCAGCCGCTCATCCGTGATCCGGCGGCCGAGCCGATCGGCGAAAGGACTGGTGCCCTTCTCGTAAGACTTGGCATCGAGCGTCCACAGCATCCAGCTCCACAGTCCCGCCACCGCCGCCGGCTCCAGAATGACGCGGTACGGACCGGGAGGAAGCTCCTGGACGTCTCGGCCCCGCTTCGCCTTGTCGATTGCGGTCAGCGTGCGTTCCTGAATCTTCAAATGATCGATCGAGCGGTGCGCCGCCGCGCTCCAGCCCGTGGCATCGTCGGCCTGAACCGTCAGGCTGAAGCGGGCTTCGGTGCGCTCCTCGTGCGCGAAGAGGCCGTTGCTCGCCGCCACTCCCGCGGAAACGACGGAGGACGACACGATACCGGCGGCCTGAAGATTCTCGATCCGGCATTGCCCGATGGCCTCGTTGGCGTATTCCAGCCGTCGGGCGGGTCCGGCGGCGGCGGTTTCCGGCCTGGCAGTCTGGCGCGCGGGAAAGATCTGGGGGGCCGGAGGGGGGAGATATTCGGGGTCCTCCGGCGAGACACGGGCGATGCGTTCGGCGCGCGCGACGGTCTCCTGAATCGACCCCGCCGTGAAATCCGTCGTGCTCGCCGATCCCCGGCGTTTCCCGAACGCCACGGAGACCGTCAGCGTGCCGCGTCGCGTATCGACGTTCTGGACGATGCGGTTGTTCGCGAACCGCGTGGTTCCGCCGTGGTGGTCCTGGAGCGTCACGGTCGTATCGTCCCCGCCGGACCGCTTCAGGACGAGATCGGCGAGAAACCGAAACTCCTCCCGGCTCGTCATTTTCGGCCAGATCTTCTGGTTCGTCGCACTCATGCGCGCGTCACCCCTTGATCACCTCAATCCGGCGGAACCGGGCCGGAGACGCCGCATGCGTCATCCAGCCGGATTGTCCGGGCTGGCCCTTTCCGCACGTGATGAAGCCGTAGCGTCGCCGATGCGTCCGGTCCGCCACACCGTCGCACGCGCCCCAGAACTCGGGCGTCATGCCGTGATAGATCACATCGCGGACCATGTGGGTCCGGCGACCGTTCTCGATCAGCCAGAACGCATCGCCGCCGAATTGAAAATTGTAGCGCCGCTGATCGATGCTGTAGGACCCGTGACCTTCGATGTAAATGCCCCGCTTCACGTCGGCGATCAGCTCATCGAGCGAGGCCGTTCCCGGCTCCAATCCGATGTTCGCGATGCGCACGATCGGCACGCTCCCCCAGCTGTCCGCCCGATTGGATCCGCGCGAGCGGGTTTCGCCGATCTTGGACGCGACTTCCCGGTTGGTGCAGTAGCCGACGAAGAGCCCTTCGCGGACGATGTCCCACTTCTGGCAGGTCACCCCGTCGTCGTCGTAGCCCGTGGCCGCCAGCGTGTCCGGCTCGGTGTTGTCCGCGACCAGATTCACGTGGGGCGAGCCGTAGCGGAACACGCCGCGCCGGTCGGTCGTCAGAAAACTCGTCCCGGCGTAATTCGCCTCGTAGCCCAGAGCCCGGTCGAGTTCGCTGGGGTGGCCGCAGGACTCATGAATCGTCAGGGAGAGATGTTCGGGGTCGAGGACCAGGTCGTACAGGCCCGGCCGGACCGCCGGCGCTTTCACCTTCTCGACCGCCTGCGCCGCAACACGCGGCGCCTCGGCGAGGAAATTGGCTTCGGCGATCAGTTCGTATCCGGTGCGCAGATGCGGCGTGCTGAAGCTGCGCGAGGCGAATCGGCCGTCGTGCCTGGCCGTCGCGGTGAACTCACCCTGGGAGGCCAGCAGGTCGAATTCGAGCCTCGTACCCTCGGTCGACAGGAACAGTTTCCAGTCCCGGCGGGCCCAGAGGCTGGCGCTGCTGCGCACCACTTCCGGCTGCCGCTGCACGTAGTCCATCACCTCGCGCAGCAGCGTCGTCTTCTGTTCCAGCGGCACGGCAAAGGGATCGATGCGGCGGGCCGTCACCACCCGGTCGTGATGCACCGGCTCCTCCACCAAACGGACCTTTTCGCTGGCGAGCGACGCCGAGCCCCTGGCGATCTCGACGGCGAGATCGGCGACACGGGGCACTTCCTCGAGCGAGCAGACCGAACTGGCGGCGAAACCCCAGCCGCCGTGATAGAGCACCCGCACGCCGAATCCGGTATCGTCCGTGTCGCGGATCGACGCGATCCGCCGGTCTTCGCCGCCGATGGTTTGACTGACGCTGCGGAGCAGGCGGATATCGCCGTATTCGGCGCCGGAGGCCGTCACCCGCCTCAGCGCGAGTTCCGCAAGTTCATCCCAGTCCGCATTGGGCATCGTACCTTCATCCTGCCAAACCCGCGGCGGCCGTTCAACTTGGATTTCGTCGGTCGGCCGGCGTAGGATGGGCTGCATGTTGCCTGCGCCGCGGACCGCGCGTCAGCGCATGATCGAGCTGTTGACCGGCGCCCGGCTCTCGTCTCACCAGCTGGCCCAGATGCTGGGCCTTCCCGAGCGACAGGTCGAAGAGCATCTGACGCATGTCGTCATGACCGTCGCGCGAGACCGGTCCCGTCGCTTCGTCCTCGAACCCGCCTCCTGTCCGGACTGCGGCTTCGTCTTCCGCGACCGGACGAAGCTGACGCGCCCGAGCCGCTGCCCCCGCTGCCGGGGCGAGGGCATCACCGCTCCCCGCTACGGCATTGACCCGTCGTCGCCGTAGCAGCCGGTGCGCCTGCCGCTTTCTATCATTCCCTTGGGAAATTGCCTAGGGTTGACTAGAGTAGTCCCAGCAACCGGAACTCCCCCATGACCATACGACTGACAGCCCTGTCGCCGACCCTGTGGACCAATCTGCGCCACGATCTGCTCGCCTCCGTCGTCGTGTTCCTGGTCGCCCTCCCCCTGTGCATCGGCATTACGGTCGCGTCGGGGGCTCCGACCGGCGCCGGGATCGTCACCGGCATCATCGCGGGCATGCTCGTCGGATGGCTCGCGGGCTGTCCCCTGCAGGTCAGCGGACCCGCCGCCGGCCTGACCGTGATCGTGTTCCAAATCATCAGGGAACACGGTCTGGAAGCGTTCGGCATGATCGTGATCGTCGCCGGATTGATGCAGGTCATCTGGTCCTGGTTGCAGCTGGGGCAATGGTTCCGCGCCGTGTCGCCGGCCGTCATCCACGGCATGCTGGCCGGCATCGGCGCGTTGATCTTCGCCAGCCAGTTTCACATCATGATCGACGACATCCCCAAGGGATCCGGCCTGGAGAATATCCTCTCGCTGCCCGCTGCGGTATGGAAAGGGCTGGCGGACGACGAGACCACCGAAATGAACCATCACCTCGCGGCGCGCATCGGCGTGCTCACGATCGGAGTGATGGTGCTCTGGAGCCTCGCGGTGCCCAAGCGCTTTCACGTGATCCCGGCCGTGCTGATGGGAGTGGCCGTAGCCACATGTCTCGCCACGGTCATGGAGATCCCGATCCAGCGCATCGCCGTGCAGGACAATCTGCTGTCCATGCTTCACGTCCCCAGCCCGCAGGCGCTGTCCCACCTGTTCGATACCGCGATCTTGGCCGAAGCGCTGGGGCTCGCGTTCATTGCCAGCGTCGAAACCCTGCTGTCCGCCGCGGCCGTCGATCAGCTGCATACCGGCCCCAGGACCCGCTACAACCGAGAACTCCTGGCGCAGGGCCTGGGGAACATGGTCTGCGGCTTCATCGGGTCTCTGCCGATGACCGGCGTCATCGTCCGCAGTTCCGCCAACGTGGAAGCGGGAGCCAGGACCAGAGCCTCCGCCATCTTTCACGGGTTGTGGCTGCTCCTCTTCGTCTCGTTCCTGCCCTCCGTGCTCCGGTTGATCCCCGCGGCAAGTCTCGGCGCGGTGCTGGTCTTCACCGGCTACAAGCTCATGAACTTCGGGGTGCTTCCGGAGCTGAAGCGGCACGGACGCGGCGAGGTCGTCGTCTTCTTTGCGACGATGGGCACAATCGTCTTCATCAATCTTCTGACCGGCGTCGTCGTCGGGCTGGCGCTGGCGCTCGCCAAGTTGCTGCATACGACGCAGAACCTGGAATCCTTCTTCGCGCACGATCCCGCGACCGGAAAACTGACCCTGCATCTGCAGGGCATCGCCACCTTCGTCAGCCTGCCGCGGCTGGCCTCGACGCTGGAACAGGCCCCGCCCTACGCCGAAGTCCACGTCGACTTCACCTCGCTCCGGCATATCGACCATGCCTGTCTGAACCTGCTCCAGAACTGGCAGCAGCAGCATGAGGCCAACCATGGCAGGGTCGTGGCGGACTGGGATAAGATGCGCGGCGTCTCCTATGCGGACCGGCATAGGCCGCGACAGACTTCCTGGTGGACCAAATGGCTGGAATAGATAG
>DIHJ01000066.1:5963-6097 GCA_002420105.1 Nitrospira sp. UBA5699 | reverse complement strand
GCGAACCACAGCATGACGGAGCAACAAGTCATGTGGTTTAAAGCTGGTTCCGCGCTCAACGCGCTGAACTAACACGATGCGGAAAGGGGAGAAGTTATGACGACCAAAGCGGACAAGATCATCTATACGAAGAC
>DIHJ01000066.1:0-5734 GCA_002420105.1 Nitrospira sp. UBA5699 | reverse complement strand
ATCAAGCTGCCGAACATCAGCGCCTCCATTCCGCAACTGGTGGCGACCATCAAGGAACTGCAGAGCCAGGGGTACAGGATTCCGGACTATCCCGAGAATCCGAAGGACGACAAGGAAAAGGACATCAAGGCGCGCTACGACAAAGTCAAAGGCAGCGCCGTGAATCCGGTCCTGCGCGAAGGCAACTCCGACCGCCGCGCGCCCCTCTCGGTGAAGAACTACGCCAGGAAGCATCCCCACAAGATGTCCCCCTGGAGCCCGGATTCCAAGACCCACGTGGCGCATATGAAGGGCGGAGACTTCCGGTCCAACGAGAAATCTATGACGGTGCCCGCTGCGACCGAGGCCCGGATCGAATTCGTGGGCCAGGACGGCAAGACCACGGTGTTGAAGCCGAAAGTCGCGCTGCAGGCCGGAGAAGTCATCGACGCCACCTTCATGAGCGCGCGGTCCCTGCGCCGGTTCCTCGAAGAGCAGATCGAGGACGCCAAGAGCCGGGGCGTGTTGTTCTCGCTCCATATGAAGGCCACCATGATGAAGGTCTCGGATCCGAAGATCTTCGGTCATGCCGTGACCGTGTACTACAAGGACGTGTTCGAGAAGTACGCCGACACCTTCAAGAAACTCGGCGTGGATCCGGACAACGGTCTCGGTGACGTCTATGCGAAGATCAAGTCGTTGCCGGAGGATCAGCGCAAGGCGATCGAAGCCGACATCCAGGCCGTCTATCAGAAGCGGCCGCCGATGGCGATGGTAAATTCCGATAAGGGCATCACCAACCTTCACGTGCCCAGCGACATCATCATCGACGCCTCCATGCCTCCGGTCATCCGCGACGGCGGCAAGATGTGGGGGCCGGACGGAAAGCTGGCGGACACCAAGTGCGTCATTCCGGACGCGAGCTATGCGCCGGTCTATCACGAGGTCGTCGAGTTCTGTAAGAAGCACGGCGCCTTCGATCCCCGCACGATGGGCAGCGTGCCCAACGTGGGATTGATGGCGCAGGCGGCCGAGGAATACGGTTCGCACGACAAGACCTTCAAGGCGGCGGGCAACGGCACGATCCGCGTCGTGGATGCCGCCGGCAAGACGCTGCTGGAGCACAAGGTCGAAGAAGGCGACATCTGGCGCATGTGCCAGGTGAAGGATGTGCCGATTCAGGATTGGGTCAAGCTGGCGGTCAATCGCGCGAGAGCGACCGGCGCCCCGGCGGTGTTCTGGCTGGACAAGACCCGTGCGCACGATGCCGAATTGATCAAGAAGGTGAACGAGTATCTGCCGAAGCACGACACGACCGGGCTCGACGTCCGGATCATGTCCCCGGCGGACGCCTGCCGCTTCTCCCTGGAGCGGATGAAGGAAGGCAAGGACACGATCTCCGTCACCGGGAACGTGTTGCGCGACTACCTGACCGATCTGTTCCCGATTCTCGAAATTGGGACCAGCGCCAAGATGCTCTCGATCGTCCCGCTGTTGAACGGCGGCGGTCTCTTCGAAACCGGCGCGGGAGGATCGGCGCCGAAGCACGTGCAGCAGTTCCAGGAGGAGGGCTATCTGCGGTGGGACTCGCTGGGCGAGTTTCTCGCGCTGGCCGCGTCGCTGGAGCATCTCGCCAAGGCCGGGAACAATCCGGT
The DNA here is from genome assembly GCA_002420105.1 of Nitrospira sp. UBA5699. Taxonomy (GTDB): domain Bacteria; phylum Nitrospirota; class Nitrospiria; order Nitrospirales; family Nitrospiraceae; genus Nitrospira_C. The sequence goes on along the minus strand of DIHJ01000066.1, from coordinate 4,100 downwards.
GGCCAAGATTCTCGCGGACACGCTGGATCAGGCCAACGCGAAGTTCCTGGAGAGCAACAAGTCGCCCGCCCGCAAGGTCGGCGAGATCGACAACCGCGGCAGCCATTTCTATCTGGCGCTGTATTGGGCGCAGGCGTTGGCCGCGCAGACCCAGGACAAGAAGATCGCCGAGAGGTTCACCAAGATCGCCAAGGATCTCGGTGACAATGCGGCGAAGATCGATCAGGAATTGCTTGCCGCGCAGGGCAAGCCGCAGGATATCGGCGGGTATTATCATCCCGATGATGCGAAGGCCTCCAAGGCGATGCGCCCCAGCGCGACCTTGAACGCGATCATCGACGCGATTGCCTAGAAGAACGGTAATGTGGCAAGAGGCTAGGGGCAAGGGGGAATGCTCCGGTCTCTAGCCTCTGGCCTCGTACCCTTAGCCTGAAGCAGGTGATTATGGCACAGCAAGACGCAAACGTCATCGACCAGCCCGAGGTGCTCAAGCCCCGGATGGTGTCCATCGAGATCTCCGGCAAGAAATACGAAGTGCCGGAGGGCATCACGGTGATCAAGGCCCTCTGGTACACCGGCCAGGAGGTGGTGCGGGGAGCCGGCTGCCTGGGAGGATTCTGCGGCGCCTGCGCGACCTATTACCGGACCAAGGACGATCCCAAGGTCAGAACCTGTCTGGCCTGCCAGATGGCGGTGCAGGACGGCATGTCGTTTACGATCATGCCGCCGTTCCCCGCCCGCAAAGCGATCTACGACATTCAGACGCTGCAGGACCCGAAACAGGACCTGTTCAATCTCTATCCGGAGGCGCCGCTCTGCCGGAATTGCAACGCCTGCACCGAATCCTGCCCGCAGAAGATCGACGTGCGCGAGGGCGTCTGGAAGGCGGTCTTCGGCGACTTCAAGAGCGTTTCGGAAATGTTCATGGACTGCGTCATGTGCGGCATGTGCACGCCGGTCTGTATCGCCGACATCGCGCCCAACCTCGTGGCCCTCTATGTCAGCCGCGCCCAGGGCGCGCATTTCACCGAGAAACCCCAGGGGCTGGAAACCCGCATCAAGGAAATTCAAGACGGCCGGTTCAACGACGAGTGGAAGAAAATTCTTGCGATGAGCGAGAAGGAATTGGCCGACCACTGTGCGACGGTGAAGTAACGGAGTCAGGCAAGAGGCTCGTGGCAAGGGGCAAGGGGAAGGATGACATTTTGCCAGAGAGCCGTACCGGAGCCTCTCACCTCTAGCCCCTGGCCTCTGACCTAAACATCATGGATATTCACGCGCTTCAACAGATCGTTCACAAGACCCGGGACGCCCGGCGCAAGCAAACCATCGCGAAGTTTTCTCCCGCCGATCGCGATCAGCTGATTCACAAGTATCATCCCGACTATCGCGCGAGCGCCTACCGGCCGATCCGGTTCGGTCCCAACGCCGACGAGAAGACCGTCGTGGAACTGGCCACCCTGCTGGAAGGCGACAGCCCGATCCGGGACGACATGGACCTGACGCCGCACTATACGACCGACGTGCTGGTCGTCGGCGGCGGGGGGGCCGGCTGCGCCGCCGCCCTGCACGCGCACGGCGCCGGCGCGAAAGTGATGCTCGCGACCAAACTGCGGTTGGGCGACTCCAACAGCGTGATGGCGCAGGGGGGCATGCAGATTTCGGTGGCGCCCGAGGACTCCCCGGTCACGCATTTCATCGACACCCTCAAGGGCGGCCACATGCAGAACGATCATGAGCTGCTCAAAGTCATGGTCGAGGAGGGGCCGTCGATCGCGAAATGGCTCATCGAGCTGGGCGTGCTGTTCGACCGGCAGGCCGACGGCAATCTGCACGTGAAGAAGGGCGGCGGCAGTTCCAAGCCGCGGCTGGTGACCTGTTCCGACTATACCGGCCTCGAAATGATGCGCGTCCTCAAGGACGAAGTCATCAATCAAAAGATCCAGCTGCTCGAGTTCTGCGCGGCGGTCGAGCTGCTCAGCGACGACGAGGGCCGTTGCACGGGGGCGATTTTCAAGGATCTCGACAACCATCGCTATGTGGTCGTGGCCGCCAAATCCGTGATTCTGGCCACGGGGGGGATCGGTCGGCTGCATATCCAGGGGTTCCCGACGAGCAACCACTACGGAGCGACGGGCGACGGCCTCTGCCTCTCCTATCGGATGGGCGCCAGACTCGCCCACATCGATACGTTCCAGTACCACCCGTCCGGCGCCGTGTACCCGGAGCAGTTGATCGGTGCCCTGGTGACGGAAGGGATCCGGTCCGAAGGCGGCCATCTCGTGAACGCCACGGGCGAGCGGTTCGTGAACGAGCTCGATACGCGCGACGTCGTGTCCTCGTCGATCATCCGCGAGTGCGAAGAAGGGCGCGGCATCCGGACCATGTCGGGCCGTGTCGGCGTCTGGCTGGACACGCCGCTGCTCGACGTGGAGCACGGGCCGGGGACGGTCGAGAAGCATTTCCCGGCGATGATGCTGCAGTTCGAGCGGTTCGGCATCGACATCAGCAAGGACCCGGTGTTGATCTATCCCACGCTCCACTATCAGAACGGCGGCGTGAAGATCGATACGAACGCGGAAACCAACGTGAACAATCTCTTCGTGGCCGGCGAAGCGTCGGGCGGGTTGCACGGCCGCAACCGGTTGATGGGCAATTCGCTGCTCGACCTGATGGTGTTCGGCAAGCGCTCGGGGCTGACGGCGGCATCCCGCGCCGGGGCGATGAAGCAGGGAAAGCTGACGTTGAAGCATCTCCAGCGGTTCCGGGCGGAAGCCGGGAAGCACGGGAATTCCAGCGGCGTGATCTCTCCGATGATCCTGCCGGCGTATACGAAAAAAACGGGCTAGAGGCGAGCGGCAAGGGGCGAAGGGAAGAATCCCCCTCGAGCCTCATACCTCGTACCTCTCGCCTGCGACCGAAGGGAGAAGCATGAACATTCATGAGTTTCAAGCCAAGCAGTTGTTCGCGCAGTTCGGCGTACCGGTGCCCCGCGGAAAGGAAATCACTTCTCCGGAAGCGGCGACCGCCTGGGCCGACGAGCTGAATACCCCGGTCTTCGTCGTCAAGGCGCAAATCCATGCGGGCGGCCGCGGCAAAGCGGGGGGCGTCAAGATCACGAAGGACAAGGGCGCCGTGGCCGGGCTCGCCAAGGAGCTGATCGGCAAGACGCTCGTGACGCATCAGACCGGTCCGAAGGGACGCAAGGTGCACCGGCTGTTGATGGAGGAAGGGGCGAACATCGCGAAAGAGTTGTATCTCTCCATCCTCGTGGACCGCGACACGGGCTGGCCGACGTTCATTGCCAGCACCGAAGGCGGCATGGAAATCGAAGAAGTCGCGGAAAAGACGCCGGAGAAGATCATCAAGGAAGCGATCGATCCCGCGGTCGGCTTCCAGGGCCACAACGGCCGCAACGTCGCCTTCGCCCTGGGGCTGCAGACCATCGAGCCGGCGGTGATCAATCCCTTCGTGCAGATGCTCGGCAACCTGTATCGCCTCTTCATGGAAAAAAACGCCGCGCTTGTCGAGATCAATCCGCTCATCATCACGAAGGAGAAGACGCTGGTGGCGCTGGACGGCAAGGTGTCGTTCGACGACAACGGCATCTTCAGGCACGACGACGTGCAGAAGATGCGGGATCTGAACGAGGAAGAGCCGCTCGAAATCGAAGCCGCGGCGAACAACCTGAACTACGTCAAGCTCGACGGCAACATCGGCTGCATGGTGAACGGTGCCGGCCTGGCCATGGCCACGATGGACGTCATCAAGCTGGCGGGCAGCGAGCCGGCGAACTTTCTGGACGTGGGCGGCGGCGCGACGAAAGACACGGTCGCGGCCGGCTTCCGGATTCTCCTGAAAGACCCCAACGTCAAGGGCATCTTCATCAACATCTTCGGCGGCATCGTCCGCTGCGAGCGGATCGCGCACGGCGTGATCGAGGCGGCCAAGGAAGTGAAGATCACGGTGCCGCTGGTGGTCCGTTTGCAGGGCACGAATGCGGAAGAAGGCCGCAAGTTGCTGGCCGAGTCCGGATTAAAGCTTGAAGTAGCCAACGATTTGTGGGAGGCCGCTCAGAAGATTGTGAAGCTGACCGGAAA
>DIHJ01000097.1 GCA_002420105.1 Nitrospira sp. UBA5699 | reverse complement strand
GGCCACGTGCCGCCGCCCAATGGCGTGGCCTTCTTGCCGTAACAGATCGCGCAACATGCGGGCTCCGGCAAACGGATACTGCAGATGCAGCTCGTCCATCCGGCGCATCAGGGCAAGGGTCTCCGACGACACGGGCATGGGCTGGTAGTATGCCGTGGACCGGGCCAGTTGCAGCAGCTGGCATTGTCGTGCCACAGGTAACGCGTGGGTTCGGTCGATCATCGCTTTGCGCTCAGCAAGCCCGCCTTGGTGAGCGCGCCTTCTAAAAAATCATTCTCCAGCGTCAGTTGCCCAATCTTCGCGTGCAGCGTCTTGAGGTCCGGCGTCTCTGACGGAGCCTTCATCCCGCCAAACACGTCTGCCGCCCGGGCCAGGAGCTGCTGTTTCCATTCGGTGATCTGGGTGGGGTGGACGCTGAATGGCTCGGCCAATTCGGCGAGCGTCTTGTCCCCTTTGACTACGGCTAAGGCCACCTGGGCCTTAAAGGTCGCTCCGTGATTCCGTCTCGTTCTCTTCATCGCCTCGCTCCTTTGGTTCACCACCTCTCGGTGGCGTCGGTGAAGCCAGGCTACCACTTACCATACTGTCCGAATTTCCGGAGCCCCCTCTAAGGGCGTTGCCGAAGTGCTCATTCGCAAGCATCGAAACGGTCCGATCGGTGACCGGCACCTGAAATTCGTGGATCGGTTTGCCCGATTTGAAGACTTAGAAAGCTGACCCGACCCGCAAGATGAGCGCGCTCACGTCCCCATCACTGAGAGACGATCGTTCACTGAAGAGAACGACTCTTGTGCAAACCGGCTATTTTGATCTGAAAGAGTTGTCAGCCTACTAGTCCTGCTCGGTTCGATGGCTAAGGGATCGTCTTACGGATAGGACGCGGCCTCTCCCGCACTACCGGATTGAGGGAAAGATCTTGGTGAAACACGAAGAGTTCGATCAGTGGCTTTCAGCCTTCCGCGTTGCAGTGCCAGCGAACAGACTGGATGCGATCGTTGAATCGGTCCTTTCAGAAGTCCGGGCGTCCAAGCGGGTAGCTTGACAACTGAAGGAGAAGCACAGACTCTATGCGTACCATGGGCGTCAAAATTCGAGAGTGGAAGGGAGCCTGGTGGATCTTCATCAACCATCAGGGCAGTCGGAAAGCCAGGCGGGTTGGCACCGGCAAAGCTGGGGAGAAAGCCGCGAAGCAGGTTGCGCAGCAGATTCAGGCCCGACTGGCTCTCGGTCAGACCGCCTTTGATCGCTCTCCTGCCAGCATAACGCTCAAAGCCTACGCCGATACCTTCCTTGAGCGGATCGAACAGACCCGGAAACACACCACCCATGCCGACTACCGAAAAATCCTAGATCATGACGTCTTGCCCACATTGGGTCAGCTGGATCTCCAGCACATCACCCGGGACAAGGTGAAGGCGCTGGCCGTCTCATGTTTGCAGCGCGGCCTGGCTCCGAAGACCGTTCAGAACATCGTCCGCACCCTCAGCAATCTCCTTAGCCACGCGGTGGAAGACAACTTGATCGCGGCCAATCCCGCCCTGAATCCCGGCAAGTTTCTCCCAAAGATCAGTAAGCGGCGATCGATCGATCCATTGACCCGTGAGGAATTGGCGTTGTTTCTTGCCCATGCGAAGCAGGCAGCGCCGAACGTCTATCCGCTCTTTCTGTGCGCTGCTCGAACGGGGATCCGCCAAGGTGAACTCTTGGCGCTACAATGGGACGACGTGAACTTCGCCGGCCGCTTCGTGGAGGTGCGTCGCAATTTCACACATGGCCGACTCACGACGCCGAAGAGCGGGGAATCTCGTCGTGTGGACCTGTCCCGTGAATTGACGGCGACCCTAGAGACCCTCCAGCTCGATCGACAACTCGCCGCGGCGGCAGACGGCAAGCCCTCGCCCCCGTGGGTCTTCTGTGATGCCAATGGCCGGCCATTTCATCAAAACTGGATCCGGTTGCGTTTCTTTAGCCTCCTGAAGGGCGCTGGCGTGCGGCGGGTGCGCTTCCATGACCTCCGCCATACCTTCGCCTCCTTGCTGCTTCAGAACGGCGAAAGCCCGGTGTACGTCAAGGATCAGATGGGCCACAGCTCGATTCAGATCACCGTGGATCTGTACGGCCAGCTCATCCCAGGTGGCAACAAACAAGCGGTCGATCGGTTGGATTCTGCAACCCCCGCGCAACCAGGGCTCGCGTTCCGTGGACCGGTTTCGTCAGATCAGCTTGCCGTGCAAGAAGTTACAAGAAGGCGGAGTGGGGTGGATGACGGGTTTCGAACCCGCGACCTCCGGATCCACAATCCGGCGCTCTAACCAACTGAGCTACATCCACCACGAGGGAAACCGGCAGGCAACGAGAAACAGGGGAATCGGGATCTTAGCAAAGTGAGGAGAGGCCCCGCAACCGCCTTGCCCTTCTGAGGCCCATCGTGTGACTGTTGACGATTGACGAGTCTTATGCCCGGGCGTCGAACGCGGCCTGCATCTCTGCGAGGATGGCGGCCGCGGCCGCGGCCGGATCGGGAGCGGTGCGAATCGGCCGGCCGACGACGAGATAGTCGGCGCCCGCGGCGATCGTCTGGGTCGGCGTCGTGGCTCGCGCATGATCGTCCACGTCTTTCCCGGCGGGTCGCACGCCCGGCGTGACGATGAGAAATCGCGGGCCGACTTTCGGCCGCAGCACGCCCGGCTCCTCGCCGGACGCGACGACGCCGTCGCAGCCCACTTCCGCGGCCAGCAGCGCGCGGGCCGTCACCAGCTCCTGCACCGTCAGCTGGATCCCCATGTCCCGCAGGTCGTGGCTGTCGAAATTGGTGAGCACCGTGACCGCGAGCAGCTTCAGCGGGGAATGACCTCGCCCCTTCACCGCCGCCGCCAGCGCTTTGCGATTGGCATGGACGGTCAGAAACTCCACCCCCATCGCCGCCACCCGTTCCGTGGCCCGTCGCACCGTTTCTTCGATATCGAGAAATTTGAGATCGAGAAAGACCCGCTTTCCCCGGTTGATCAACCGCTGGATCATCTCCGGTCCCGCCGCGGTGTAGAGCTCAAGCCCGACCTTCACGAACGCGATCTGGTCCTGCACCTGATCCATCAGCCGCTCCGCCTCCGCGGCGGACGGCACGTCGAGCGCGAGAATCAACCGGTCACGGGCGATGATCTTGGTCACCTGTCCATCCTTTGGCTTGCCGTCAATGGCTTACCTTGACGATCCGAAGAGCCCTGTGGTAGAAAGACGCTTCCTTTGTACAGGAGTTTGCTATGCCAGTCATCCATAAATCTACGATTCGTCGTGCCCGCCAGGCCGTCAAGCGGCAGGCCAGAAACCGCGCCGCGTTGAGCGCCGTGAGGAGCCTGGTCAAGAAGGTTCAGGCAGCCGTCGCCGAGAAAAAGGTCGACGATGCCAAGACTTCGTTGCGGGAAGCGACGTCCGCGCTCAGCAAGGCGGTGACGAAGGGTGTGTTGAAACGGAACACGGCTTCCCGCCGCATTTCGCGCCTCACGCAGCACGTCAACTCCTTGGTCGCGTCGCGCTAATCGTCCGAACATTCGACAGCGTTCTTGCCCGTGGAGCCGCCCCCGGCGGAGATGAGGCCGGCGCGGGTTTGCCCGCCTCCGGTTGGGGACGGTCGCACAATTGCAGGATCAGACGGTCCAGCAGCATCGCCGGCCGGCCGGCACTGCCGCCCTTGAGTTTCCCGTCCGCCTCCAGAAAGGCGCGCAGCGCCTCCTGCAAGTGCCCTTCCGGAAATTGGCCGAGGAATGCCCGGACCTTGTAGGGATCCATTCGCAGCGTCCTGGCCGCTTCTCCTTCGCGTCCCCCCTGTCGCAGCAATTCTTTCACCTTCCACAACCGGCGATATTGCCAGGCCAGGGACCCCAGAATTCTGAGAGGGGCTTCGCCCGCTTCGAGATTACGGGCGACGATGCCCAGCGCCCTTCCGCGATTCTTCGCTCCGATCGCCGTTGCCAGGTCGAAGACCGACGCGCCGGGCTCCGTGCCGCGCAACGCCGCCACATCGGCGGCCGTGACGGCACGGTCGGCCGGCACGTACGAGGCCAGCTTCTCCACTTCACGCCTGACGGCGTAGAGCGAGCCGCCACAGACCTCCTTGAGCAAGTGCAGCGCCTCCTCTTCGATCCGGACGCCGAGACGATCGGCCTCCTGTTTGAGCCAGGGCACGAGCTGCCCCTCCTTGAGCGGAGCGCAATCCACCGCCACGGACGCCTGCATCAACGCCTGGGTGAACTTGAGCCGGCCGTCAAGCTTGGGAGCGACAAACACGACCGTGGTCGACTCGTTCGGCTCCTTGAGATAGGGCAGGAGGGCTTCGCATTGCCGGGCGGGAAGCTTGTCGGCGGCCTTGACGATCACCAGGCGCCGCGCGGCAAAGACCGCGACTTCCGACGCGCAGGCCGCGATCTGCGTCCCTTCCGCTTCGTCGCCGTAGAACACGTCGCAATTGAAGTCGTCGCCTTCCGCCCCCAATACCGATTGTTTGAGCTGCGCCAACGCCGCGTCTCTGAGGAGATCCTCCTCCCCGATCAGCGCATAGAGGGGCGCGACCGCACCCTGTGCGAGTTGCTGCGTCAATTGAGAGAGGGAGACGGCTTGCGGCATGAGCGCGCTCGCGCCTAGGGTTTTTCGGTCTGGGCCGGCGTGGGAGTGGCCGTCTGCTTCGACAACCGGCCGGACTCCAACTGGAGCAGGAAGCGGGACGCAAGGTCTTCCGCAATGAACCGGCCCGCCTGTTCCAACGCCCGGTTCTGGAGCACGCGGTTAAATTGGAGGTCCGGCGTCACATAGAACTCCGACGCCCCTTTGGCCGCTTGCGTCCAGACCACTTTCTTGGTTCTCGTTTCCTCGACTTTCACCGCGACGGTCGCCTCCGCGCGGCTTTCCAGGGTCGTGGTCTGGCTGAAACTGAGCGTCGGCAGTTCGACAGCCAGAATCTGGCCGGACAGGATCAGATCCGCCGCTTCGGTATCGGAGACGACCTGCGCTCCGCTCCCCGCTGAGAATTCATGCCGGAGATAATTCGTAAAGCGCGATTCAAGATTGGGCTCGAACGTTTTATTCTCCAGGGTGCGAATGACGATGCGGGGCGGCGGAGCGGAAGAGGCCGCAGACGGGGCGGCGCCGATGGTCGGACCGGCCCCCTCGACCCGGAACTGATAGCCGCAACCGACGAGAATCACCAGCGCGAGACATGCAGGAATTGCGCGAAAGGCGCGACTGGCAGGGGCGTCATCGCCGCAACGACGAGCAGGCAACCGAGATGAACCGGCACGGCCACTCTTATGTGTGCTTCGCGTCTCGCCTTTCACGCTTTTCCCGCCCGTCGCGCACGTTTCATATGACGAAGTTGATCAGCTTTTTCTCGACGTAGACGACCTTCCTGGGTTCCTTGCCCTGAAGCCATTCGGCTGCCTGGGCCCTGGCCAGACTCTCCACCTGTTCCCTCGCGGCATCGGTCCCGACCTCGATCTTGCCGCGCAGTTTGCCGTTGATCTGCACGGGAATGGTCAACCGGTCGCTCACGGTCAGGGCCGGATCGAAGACCGGCCAGGGCTGCTGCGACACGCTCGGTCGATGGCCGAGGATCCCCCAGAGTTCTTCCGCCAGATGGGGGGCGAATGGCGACAGCAACAGAACGAACGGTTCGATCAGGGCCCTGGACCGCTGCTCGGCCTTGGTCATCTCGTTCGTGAACACCATCATCTGCGAGATGGCCGTGTTGAACCGCAGGTGCTCGATGTCTTCGGTCACTTTCTTGATGGTCTGGTGCAGCAGACGCTGATGCTCCAGGCCCGGCGCCGACGAGACGACGGCGCCCGACAACCGCCCCTCTTCGTTCACCATCAGACGCCAGACCCGCTCGAGGAAACGCGTCACGCCCTCGACGCCTCTGGTGCTCCAGGGCTTCATCGCTTCCAGCGGCCCCATGAACATTTCATACAGGCGCACGGCGTCGGCCCCGAACTGATCCATCATCTCGTCGGGATTGACGACGTTGCCCCTCGACTTGGACATCTTCTGATTGTCCTCCCCGAGGACGATGCCCTGATGGACGAGTTTCTTGAACGGTTCCGGGGTGCTCACCACGCCGATATCGAACAGCACCTTGTGCCAGAACCGCGAATAGAGCAGGTGCAGCACCGCATGTTCGCTGCCGCCGATGTAGAGGTCCACCGGCATCCAATAGCGCTCTTTCGCGGGATCGACGAGCTGCGCGGAGTTGTTCGGATCGATGAAGCGCAGGTAATACCAGCAGGAGCCGGCCCATTGCGGCATCGTGTTCGTTTCCCGTCTCGCCGGCTTGCCGCTCAACGGCTCCATCGTCACCAGCCAGTCTTCGAGGTTTGCGAGCGGGCTCTCGCCGCTTCCCGACGGCTTGAAGTTGCTCGTTTCCGGCAGCGTCAGGGGCAGCTGCTCCTCCGGCAGCGGCCGCGCTTCCCCCTCGACCCACACGATCGGAAAGGGCTCGCCCCAGTAGCGCTGGCGGGCGAAGAGCCAGTCGCGCAATTTGTAATTCACGGCCTTCCGGCCTTTGCCCTTCGATTCCAACCAGTCCGTGATCTTGGGAATCGCTGCGACCGGCGCCAGGCCGTCGATCGAAAAGCCGCCGTCGGGCGTCGTCGAATTGACCACCAGGCCCTTTGCCGTTTCGACGAAGGCCTCCTTGTCGACGTTGCCGCCGGCGATCACTTCGCGAATCGGCAGGGAATAGGTCTTGGCGAAGGCCCAGTCGCGCGCATCGTGCGCCGGCACCGCCATGATCGCACCGGTGCCGTAGCCCATGAGCACGTAGTCGGCGATCCAGATCGGCAGCTTCTCGCCGTTCACCGGATTGACCGCGTAGCCGCCGGTGAAGCAGCCGGTCTTTTCCTTGTCCAGTTCCTGCCGCTGCAAATCGCTCTTCCTCGCGGCCGCCTCGCGGTAGGCGGTGACGGCTTGCCGCTGTTCGGCCGTGGTCACGACCTCGACCAGCGGATGCTCCGGCGCCAGCACCATATAGGTGGCGCCGAAGAGCGTGTCGGGCCTCGTCGTGAAGATCCGGATCGTGCCGTTCATCCCGGCGATCCCGAACTCGACCTCGGCGCCGATCGACCGGCCGATCCAGTTTTTCTGCATCTCGAGCGTGCTGGGCGGCCATTCCACCAGCGAAAGATCGTCCAACAGCCGGTCCGCGTAGGCGGTGATCTTCAGCACCCACTGGCGCATGGGCTTGCGGATCACGTCGAACCCGCCGACTTCGCTCTTGCCGTCGACGATTTCTTCGTTCGCCAGCACCGTCCCCAGCGACGGGCACCAATTGACCGGCACTTCCGCCACGTAGGCGAGCCCCCGCTTGAAGAGCTGCAGGAAGATCCATTGCGTCCAGCGGTAATAGTCCGGATCCGTCGTGCTGATTTCGCGGTCCCAGTCGTACGACAGCCCCACCCGCTTCATCTGCCGCTTGAACGTGGCGATGTTCTGGGCGGTCGTGATGGCGGGATGGATCCCGGTCTTCACCGCGTACTGTTCGGCCGGCAGCCCGAAGGCATCCCAGCCCATCGGATGGAGCACGTTGAACCCGCGCATCCGTTTGTAACGGGAGACGATGTCCGTCGCGGTGTAGCCCTCGAGATGGCCGACGTGGAGGCCGGATCCGGAGGGGTAGGGAAACATGTCGAGACAGTAGAATTTCGGCTTGCCGGGATCGTCCAGCGCCCGGAACGGGCGCTGCTCTTCCCAGTAGGCCTGCCACTTGGCTTCGATGGCGTGGTGGTCGTAGGTCTTGCTCATGGCGCTCAGAGGAGGCGATCAGCTCTCGGCAATCAGCGAATCTAACACAGAGTTCTCGGACGCAACAAGATTCGCGGGCCGCGCCGGGCGAGGTCTTTGCTATACTGGCGCGACGATGGGCCTCTACAGTCAGCACATTTTTCCCCGCCTCATGGACTGGATGATGGGCGGCGAGGAGTTTCAGCGGCTGCGGGCGGCGTTGCTCGCGGAAGCCCGCGGCGACGTCCTGGAAATCGGCTTCGGCACCGGTCTCAACCTGCCGCACTATCCTCGAACTGTCTCGAGCCTGTCGATCGTCGATCCCGCCGAGATCCTGCCACAGAAAGTGCGCGCGCGGGCCTCGGCGCTCCCGTTTCCGATCCGCCGGCACCATGTCACCGCCGAAACGCTCCCGTTCGGCGACCGGCAGTTCGACACGCTCGTCAGCACCTGGACTCTCTGCACGATTCCCGACCCCGTGAAGGCCCTACGGGAACTCCGCCGCGTGCTCAAACCGGACGGCAGCTTTCTGTTCCTGGAGCACGGCCGGAGCGACGACGCGAAGGTGGCGGCCTGGCAGGATCGGCTCAATCCGGTTCAGAACATCCTCGGCTGCGGCTGCAATTTGAACCGTCGGATCGACCGGCTGATCGAACAGGGGGGATTACGGATCGTTCACCTCGAACGGTTCCGGATGCCGCACGTGCCGCGGATCGCCGGCGAAATGTACGAAGGCCGGGCCGCCACGCCGGCGGCCGGATAGACTACAACGACACAGGACCGCCGTTCACGAGATGCGAGAGCCGCTCCACGGACAGGTAGCCGGTCGAAGGCGCGGGGGGCAATTGCGAGCTGGACTTGGCGCTGTGGACGATCCCGCTGATGCCGAACCGCCTCGCCGCATCCAGACAGCTCTCGTCGTCGTCCACATACAGGGATCGCCCGGGATCGAATCCCACCAGCCGTTGGCAGGCCGGCCAGTATTCCGGGCGCATTTTCAGATAACCCACCTCGAACGCGTCCACAATGCGGTCCACGTGCCGGTCCAGCCCGGTTTTGGCGGCTTTCACCGACACGCCCGCCTCATGCGCGTTCGTGACGATCGTCACACGCTTCCCCAGCCGCCGGAGGTCGCGGAGAAACTCTTCCGCTCCCGGCAGAAATCCGATCATGTGGTCCAACTCCTTGTGCATGGCCACCACGTCGATGCCCACCCGCTCCGTCCAATAGTGCAGATCCGTCCAGGCCAGTTCGCCTTCGACCGACCGGTACATCGCCATCAGGCGGTCACGGGACTCATCGAACAGGAGGCCGTGCAGTGCCGCGTACCGGCGGGGCAGCTCCTCTTCGAAGAAGAAGTTGTCGAAGTGCCGGTCGAGCAGTGTGCCGTCCATATCGAGCAGGACATCGTCGATCTGCGACCAGTCGAGGGCCCGGGGTATCAGGGATGACAGATCCGGTGACATGCCGAAAGTATATCGGATGGACGGGCCAAAGACGAGCCGTTGTGCTGAGCGAGATCCCTGTGCTACGGTCCGATTCCTGACCATTGCCATGCCGCGAACCAAAACAGCACCAGCGCCGGTTTCGTCGCTTCCCCTGCCTCCCGCGGCGGGAGGCCCCGTTCCGCTTGTCGCGATCATCGGCAGGCCGAACGTCGGAAAATCGACGCTCTTCAACCGGATTCTCGGCAAGAAAACCGCGATCGTAGACGACGTGCCCGGCGTCACGCGGGACCGGAACTACGCCGATGCCAGCTATCGGAATCGCCCTTTCCGTCTGGTCGATACCGGAGGGCTCGAACCCTCCGCCTCGGACGGGATGCTGGCGCTGATCAAGCGCCAGTCGGAACTCGCCATCGCGGAAGCCGACATCCTGATCCTTCTCATGGACGGACGGACGGGATTGACCCCGCAGGATCAGGAAGTGGTCCGCCTGCTGCGCGGATCGACGAAACCCCTGTTCGTCGCCGTCAACAAGATCGATACGCCGAAGGTCGAATCGCTGGTGGCGGACTTCTATCAGCTGGGGATCGAACAGCTCTATCCGATCTCCGCCGAACACGGAATCGGCGTCGCCGAACTGCTCGACGCCGTCTATCCCCTCCTCCCCGTCCCGGAGGAGCAACGGGAGCAAGGCACGATGCCCCGCGTCGCGGTCGTAGGCCGCCCCAACGTGGGCAAGTCCACCCTCGTCAACGCGGTGCTGGGAGAAGACCGCGTCGTGGTGAGCAACGTGCCGGGAACCACCAGAGATTCCATCGATTCGCTGGCCGTCTACCAGGGCCGCCGCTATCTCTTTACCGACACCGCCGGCATCCGCCGCCGCGGGAAGATCGACCGGGGCATCGAAGGCTACAGCGTGGCCCGTTCGCTCCGCGCGATCGGCCGGTCCGACGTCGCCGTCCTGCTCCTCGACGCGGAGGAAGGGGTGACCGAACAGGACACGAAGATCGCCGGCGTGGTCATCCGCCAGGGGCGGGCCTGTCTCTTATTGGTGAATAAATGGGATCTGCGGGAAGGCGACGCCCAGGCGCGCCAGCAGGTCGAGCTCGATTTGCGACGACGGTTTCCGTTTCTCTCCTGGGCGCCGGTCCTCTTCGGCGCCGCGGTCAGACCGGAATCCCTCCGCCGGCTCTTTCCGACCATCGACGAGGTCTATGCGTCGTTCTCCAAGCGAGTCCCCACCGGTCATCTCAATCAATTTCTGCAAAACATCCTGGCCACCCATCCCCTGCCGGTCCGGAAGGGAAAGCCGACCAAGATCACCAAGTCCGCCTTCATGACCCAGGTGGCGGTCCAACCGCCGGTGTTCGCGCTGTTCGTCGGTCACCCGGACGACGTCACTCCCGCCTATCTCCGTTTCCTGGAAAACCAGCTCCGCGAGACCTACGGGTTCAGCGGCACCCCCATCCGCCTGCTCGTCAGGAAGAAGTAACGGACAGTTCTGTCCGCCCGACGGCGGCCTTTGTACGGCAGTCGGCTCTGGGGGCAGGCCGGCGGCTCGATTTCTCAACCTTTCCCGCTCCCCTTCTCCCGGCGATGCGGGCGCAACACTTGCACAATCGTCACGGCATTTTCCGGAAGGAGACCGGTGGCACAACCATCTCGACGAAGCCGGGCCGACCAGCCGCACCGCCATTTCTGCGATCTGCCGGGAACGGTCGCTCGGGAAGGCGCCCGTTCCGACTCCTCTTCCTCACCCGACGCGGGCCTGATGATCCTCTCCTCTTCGATGCGCATCCTCCATATGAATGGAAAGGCGCGGACCCTCATGGCACTGTTCGGCGAGGCGCATGAACTCTGGCCCCACCTGTCGCCCGAGTCCCTGCCGGCGATCCTCACCGAATTCTGCGGCGGCCTGCTGGCGGAGCTTCGCCGTCATGCGGGCGGCCACCGATGGGCGGAAGTGGAAATGCGCCGCGTCTGCCACATGGTCACGCCGGCGCTGCTGCTTCGCGGGTTCGGCATGCCGGGATCGGATGGACAGGAACCCCGCATGATTCTGACCCTTCAACTCTGCTCTCCCTCGGCCGACCAGATGATCCGGGAAAACCGGAGCAACGGCTCTGCAACCGCACCGACGGACCTCGGTCGTCCCATCCACTGATCCCGTCCGCCCGCCCCGATCGCCCGCCGCGGCTTTCAGCTTGACTCCTCGGGAACATCATGGTTAATTCCCACTGAGATCGCACGATCCCGGATCCCGCAACGCTCCGTCACCGGACAAGGACGTTTTTCTGGGAAATTCCATCCGACCAATTCCACACCGCTTCCAATGACTCGTACCGCCCGTCAACCTTTTGAACTGCGGCAACATCCTCTGCTCACCCTTGCAATCTGTCTCGCCGTTTGGCTGTCCGCTGCGCCGGAAACCAAGGCAGAACAGGAGGCCGCACCGGCCGACACGACCACTCAAGCACCGGAACCGGACCGGGCTCCCGCCGACGCGGAGCGGGCCGAAGCCGATCCCTCCATCGCCTTGCGCGGATCGGTCTGGCGGACCAAGGCCGGGATCGTCTTCCTGAGGACCCCGGTCGGACTGCTGACGCTCAGTTCGAAAACGACGTTGAAAGACCTCAAGGGCTCGCACGAGGTCGCATTCTGGGTGCATGAACGCAGTGCGGTGGTCGAGATTCGGAAGCGGAGCGACGGTTCCCTGGTCCACCGGTACCTCAGCGGACCGATGGCGCCGGGACCGGACGATTCGAAGACCCTCCGCTGGTGGACTGCGGACGGCGAGCAGACCGTGCATCCCGGCACGCAGGAGCAGAAACTCTCCGCCTATCGGGAAGGCGATCAGCTGACCGTCGAGGTCGACGAGTCACAGACCGTCGTGGGCGTCCATGATCTGCAATTCGACCTCCAGATCAGCCAAGCGCCTCCGGCCGGCTCCCAGGCCCGCGTGCTGCTGTCCGGTACCGTATCCAAGCTCAAATCCAACTTCGTCTTTCTCCGCACGCCCGTCGGAGTCGTCATGGTCAACGCCAAGATCGGCCTGCCTCCCGTGAAGGTCGGGCATGCGCTCACGCTGCAGATCGACAACGGCCGGGTGGCCGTCGAATCGGCCAAGGCCGGCAAGTCCGCCCCTCGAGGCAGCGCGGCCCCGGTCGCTCCCACGACCGCCCCGTTCTGAATCCGGCGCATTTTCCGGTTTGACAGCCCCCGGTCGGACTCCCTAGACTCAGCGCACCACGATGCGCCCCCTTGCACCACAGCAGCCCAAACCGCCGCGGTCCGCACCGGAGACCCCGGAATTTGATAAGCTGTATCGGGATTACGTCGACCTGATCTTCCGCTACGCCCACCGGCTCTGCGGGGAAGCGGAGTCGGCCAAGGATCTCGTGCAGGAGACGTTTCTGAACGCCTATCGGGGGCTCAAGGACTTCCGCGGCGATGCCCGGGTCTCCACCTGGCTGTACACCATCGCCTCCCGGGCCTGCATGCGCATGCGGCGCAAGCGCAAGGGGGAGCCGGATCGCGAGCTGTCGCTCGACGAGTTCGTGCCCACCTCGGACGGGGAATTCCGCCTGCAGATTCCGATGGACGGTCTTACCCCCGAGGAGGCGCTCCAGAACAAGCAATTACGGGAAGCTCTCGACCGGGCCATCGGCAAGCTACCGAAGAAATACCGGATGACGCTGGTCCTGCGCGACATGGAAGGATTGAGCGCCAAGGAAGTCGGTGCGATCATGGGGGCGAACGAACGAGCGGTGAAATCGCGACTCCATCGCGCCCGCCTCTTCGTGAGACGGGAACTCAGCGCGCACGGGATCACGCGGGAACACCACGGAGCCGAACCGGAGGCGGGGACGGGAGGGGCCGACCATGACTAAGAAAAAGCCGGCTCGCACGGGCCGAGGCCGGGCGACGGCTCATCCTCATCCGTCCGGCGAAGGCCGGTGCCTGGATATTCTGCGGCAGCTGTCCGCCTATATCGACGACGAACTGCCCTCCGACATTTGCGGGGAACTTCGCCGTCATCTGGGCGCCTGTCCCAAGTGCGAAGAGTTCATCGCCTCCCTCCGGCAGACGGTGACCCTCTGCCGCCATAGCCCGGCGCCGGAGCTGTCCGCGGGCGAGCGGGCCTCGCTGCGCCTGGAAATTCTACAGAACGCGCAACCACGGCGGTCCCGATGACCATGCTCGTCGGCCTCGTCCTCCTCATCGCCGGGTCGATCGGAACCGTCGGCCCATCCTTCGCCGCCCTGCCCGAGCCGGCCAGGCTCGAAGAGGGTCACGCGCTGTACGAACGGCATTGCACCGCCTGCCACGGCCCCGAAGGGCGCGGCGACGGCAAGCAGGCCCTCTCGCTCTCTCCCCGTCCCGGGAACTTGATCTCGGCCCACACCTCGGCCAAGACGGATCAGGATCTGCTGAAGATCATCGCCAACGGACGGCCCCGCACGGCGATGGAGGGCTGGAAGGACCGGCTCTCCGACGACCAGCAGATGGCCGTCCTCGCCTACATCCGGTCGCTCGTGCGATTCTCCCGCTCCGCGACGCCCCCGCCGCCGGCCCCGTAACGACCACGAATCGGCTCTCCCGCCCCTTTCGGATCGGAAAATCCGCGTGGTAGAGTATCGCCTTCATCCTGCTTATTGAAGGAGTCGAGCCGTCATGATCAAGCCATGGTCTCCGACACGATCAAGCTTTGCGGTCCTGGCGTGTGTTTTTGCCCTCTTCGGAATCTGGGCCGCCGCCGAGGCGGCGCCGGCCCAGAAGACCTCGAAGGGCGCTTCTGCGGCCGCTTCCGTCGCCCTGCGCTATGCCGAAGCCGTGTCCAAAGGCGAGGCGGTCGACGTCGCCAAGCTGGATTTCGCCTGCCAGTACCGGCTGGTGGCGGCTTCGAAATCCGGACTGACGGCCTATCCGGACAAGTCCGATTCCTCCTATGACGCCTGTTGGAAAGAGATCAAGGCTTCTCACGAATCGGCCCTGGCGAGAATCGACATCGGGATGGACGTGCTCTGGCCCAGCAACGGCGCCCTGCCGTACTTCCGCGAAGACCTCTCCCGCTATCCGGCCTCCGCCTTCGTGATGGACGACATCGGCCTTTCCCCTCCCGGCAGCGGCCTGCATCTTAAGACGCTCGCCGCCAGATCCTTGCCGAACGGCTCGTTCCGCCTGCGCCCGAATCAGCCGGTGATCTCCGTTCCCGCGACACTGGTCACGATGAGCGTCGGCTATCAGGATCCGCTCACCGCTCCGATCACCAAGGCGCCGGGCACCGTCAAATGGACAAACACGGTCAAGCCGGCCAGACGGGCGATCAAGACCCTCACCCTGCAATGGGTGGTGTTGTCCGGCCTGAAGAAACACGGATTCCCGGGCGACGCGGCGGTGGTCAATCGGCTGGTGCAGGACGGAGCCCCGGTGGAGGGAATCGCCCAGGAGATCGTGCCGTTCGTGACGGAATTCAGCACAGCCGTTCCGGATTCGCTCGTGTGGTGGGGCCCGGAGGATGTGCCGGGAGTGCTGGTGGCCGCATCCGCGCGCGCCGCCACCTTTCCCGGCTTGCGCGATCGGATTGCGCTGCTCAACCGTGTGCTGATCATCGACCCGAATCAGCCCGACGCGCTCACGGTCCTGACGCGGCATCTCTATGCCGTGATTCTGCAGGACGCCATGCCCGGACATCATCTTGTCGTCAAGGATCCCGCGCTCGCCATGGTCGTCAACGAGCACTATTGGAACATCTATGCGCAATCGACGCGGGTGGATCTCTCCCTGGGCATGGAAATCGGCGGGTTCGACAAGCCCACCACGGCGGACTATCTGTATCGTCTCCTGCCCGCACTGCGCACCCTGGCCGAAGTGCGGCCGGAGCAACTGGACAACCGGTTCCGCTGGGGCGCCGCGCTCCGCTGGAACAACGACCAGGAACTCGCCATCGAGGTCCATGAGAAGCTGGTCAAGGACGTCCCCGCGGAACGCAAGGCGGGAAAAGCCGAGGCGCTCCTGCAGCTGGCCTGGTCCCGCGTCAATAAGGTGGCGTGGAACCGCAACTTCGACGATCCGGACGTGCGGCTCGCCTATCAGGAAGCGGAAGAAGCCCTGAAGTTCGCCGAGATTCCGCTGGACAAATTTCTGGCGGAATACACCAAGGCCTACAGCCTGCTCTTCTCGCCGAACCGGGACAATCGGGCCATCATGGAATGCTTGACCCAGGCCAAGCGGTGGTTCGCCGAGATTCCGGGCCAGACGCCGGACGTCTGGAACTTCTTCATCGGGTCCGAGCAGCTCAAGATGGTCCTGGACGCCGATCCGATTTTCCAGCCCCTGCTCGCGTCGGCGGAAGACAAGAAAGGGTAAGCACCTTCTCAGCCATGTTCAGGCTGAGCCGACATCCTCAGGATGTGCGCTTTCCGCCGGTCGAGACGGCGACCCCGGAAGGCCTGCTCGCCGTCGGCGGCGACCTGCGGCCCACACGGCTGCTTGAAGCCTACCGTCACGGCATCTTTCCCTGGTACAACGACGATCAACCGATCCTCTGGTGGTCGCCCGATCCGCGTGCGGTTCTCTTCCCGGAAAAGCTCCATGTCTCGCGCAGCCTCGAACGGACGATCCGGCGCGGCCGCTTCACCGTGACGCTCGATGCCTGTTTCCGCGACGTGATGATCCAATGCGCCGGCCCCCGCCCTCAGTATCCCGAAGGCGGCACCTGGATCACGCCCGCGATGGTGGAGGCCTATTCGGCGCTCCACGAACTGGGCCATGCCCATTCGGTCGAAACCTGGCAGGAGGGACGGCTGGTCGGCGGGCTCTACGGAGTCGCGATCGGCGGCGCGTTCTTCGGGGAATCGATGTTCTCCCGGGCGGGGGACGCCTCAAAAGTGGCGCTGGTGACGTTGCTGCGCCAGCTCCGCGCGTGGAAGTTCCGCATCTTCGACTGCCAGCAATCCTCGCCGCACGTCCTGCGGCTCGGCGCCGAAGAGATTCCCCGCCGGGAGTTCACCCGGCATCTCGCCGCGGCCGTCGGACTCCCCGACCGCCGCGGGCGGTGGCAGTTTGATCAGCCATAATGTAATCATTTCATTGCAACTGCCCTCTCTGGATCTGACGCAATTCCCTTGTCATCCAATTTGGGCTAAACTAGCTGACACGGATAGGAATTCTTCGGTCATGAGCGACAACTCCAAAATAGAATGGACTGACGCAACATGGAATCCCGTTAGGGGTTGCTCCAAGGTCAGTCCTGGCTGCGCAAACTGCTATGCAGAGACATTTGCCGAACGCTTTCGTGGCGTTCCTGGTCACCCGTACGAATATGGATTTGATTTGCGATTGGTACCAGAGAAACTGACCGAACCTCTTCGCTGGCGTAAGCCCAAGATGATCTTTGTGAACTCAATGAGCGATTTGTTCCAAGAAGATGTACCTGACGAGTACATCGCATCAGTTGTTCGTGTGATGCAACTCGCTAATTGGCACACATACCAGGTCCTCACTAAGCGCTCGGAGCGGATGCAAGAAATGCTGCAAACCAAGCTCAATTTCGCTGCGAGCCTGCCGCATATTTGGTGGGGGGTCAGCGTCGAGAATAAAAAGCACGGGCTAGAACGGATTGCGCATTTGCAGGCATCTCCAGCGGGAATTCGATTCCTTTCCATCGAGCCCTTACTTGAAGACTTGGGAGCATTTGGGCTCTCTGGAATTAGCTGGGTGATTGTCGGTGGGGAAAGCGGGGCTGGCGCCAGATCTATGAACAAATCGTGGGTACTTTCAATCCGCAACCAGTGTCGAAAGGCTAAAGTTCCTTTCTTTTTCAAACAATGGGGCGGTGTTCGAAAAAGTGAGTCTGGCCGATCCCTCGACGGCAAGACTTATGATGAATTTCCTCAGCGCACAGAAATACCGGTGATGGACTACCAACAATGCCTAGCTTTCATTGAAGAGATAGAAGCCTTGCACCCTGCTGAAGCACTCCGTTGAGCAACGACGCACTTTACACCGGCCGCGAACAAACCTTCGTCAAGCATTTCATTCTCCGTCATTACCTCGAACGCTTTGCGATTATCGTTGGTTCACGCTGGGAGACCCTTACCTACGTCGATTGCTTTTCGGGCCCGTGGAAAGTCCGATCAGAGGAATTCAAGGATAGCTCATTTGCAATTGCCCTAGAGCAGTTGCGCAAAGCGCGTGAAATTCACAAAGTTCGAACAGGGCGAACCTTAAAGCTTCGCTGCTTCTTCCTCGAAAAGACTCCTTCTGCCTATACAAGGCTCAAACACTTCGCAGATCAAATAGATGACGTCGTAATCGAAACAAAGAACAAGAAACTCGAAGAGGCCGTCCAGGACATCTTAAAGTTCGTACAAGCAGGTGGCCGCAATTCTTTTCCTTTCATTTTCATTGATCCTACAGGATGGTCTGGATTCGCAATGGAGACCATTGCTCCTCTCCTAAGGCAAAACCCTAGTGAAGTGCTGATTAATTTCATGACCGGCCATATTCGTCGTTTCATAGAGTCACCGCAGACGCAGACCCAAGAGAGCTTCGTGAAGCTTTTCGGTTCGAGCCAGTTCAAAGATAAACTCAAAGGCCTCGAAGAAAAAGATCGAGAAGACGCCCTCGTTACGGCATACAGCGAGAGCTGTAAAACGTGTTGGTGCATTTGCATATACAAGCTCGGCCATCGTACTTCATCCTAAAAAAGACCGAACACACTTCCATTTGATTTATGCGACGAGAGACCCCAAAGGCATAGAGGTGTTCAAAGATGCTGAGAAGAAGGCAATGCCTCTTATGGAGAAGACCAGAGATGAAGCTCAAAAAAGAGGAAGAGAAGAACGGACTAGG
>DIHJ01000024.1:114109-120600 GCA_002420105.1 Nitrospira sp. UBA5699 | reverse complement strand
AGCTTGCTGCGGGGAGCTTCATTAATCAGACCTTCCCTAGTAATGGATTGCACCAAGTCATCGATCAGTGCTTTCTCGTCCTTGGCACTCTGCACTAGCGACGATCCAGACACCACACGTTGGAAAAAGGCGGCTTCCTTTCTCTGGAGTTTGGCAAACGATTGCTCCTTTGCCTGGATACGGGCGAGCGCGGCGTCGCGCTCGGGCCCAGGAGTGGATTTGCCGAGGAGTTGTTTAATGGACTCTATTTCCTCCGTCAGTGTGGCATAGTCTTTTTGGAGCTTCTTATACTCTTCTGCAACATTTTTCCCTTTAATGCGCTGAGCGAGTTTTTCCATCTTGTCGGTCGTAACGGTGGCTTTGATCTTGACGTAGAACCGCACGCCGTCGCCGATCAAGGTTCGGCTCTTGTCTAAAACCTCGGCTTGAAGAACTCCGCCCGCAATGGTTTGTATCTCCTCAGTGGTCAAATCGAGGTTTTGAACTTTCGTATAGCTCTCGACATAGGTGCCAGCTTGCTCCAGCGCCATCTGTTTGGCTTTCTGCAGAGCCATAGCCTCAGCGAAGGACGGCGTTTCCCCGTCGCCCATTGTGTAGTTGGCTTCGGCGGTCAGGACTTTGGTTTCAGCGAGAGCGACAAGAGGAACAACGAGTAGGAGTAGAGAGACCAGGATCGACAGTAAGGATCGTCGCACTGTCATAGTTATCGGATGCTACGCTTTGCAAAAATGTGGGTCAAGTTAAGCGACCAGTCGAATCTTCTTACTGATTGCAGAGCCTGGGTTATTGCGGCGAGTTCGTTTTGTGATCCCGAAGGCTGCTCAAAACGGCCTCCAACAAGGCGGCAGGGAGCGGGACCACCGGAGCATGCGCGGTGAGGGTATGTGAGGAGGGCACGCGACCGACAACGCAGTNGGGGGTCGTTTTCAGCAGCCTTCAAGGCTCGACGGTGACATCCACAAACGCCGGCAAACTATCCGCCCCCTTCTTGTCCGTGACCCGCAGCTTGAACCGGTAGGTTCTCGGCTCCGAGACTTGCGGAGCCTGGAAAGAAGCTTCCGGGCCGTTCACGTCGAGCAGCGGGACTTTGCTGCCGCGGACCTGGCTCCAGGAATAGTAGAGGGCTTCGCCTTCCGCATCGCGACTCTTTAATCCGCTCAGCTTCACCTTCGTGCCGGCCTTCACGGTTTTGCTCGGTCCGGCGTCGGCCACCGGTGCCTCGTTCGGTTCGTCGTTGACCGTCACATTGATGTCGATCGAGGCCTGCTTGCCGCGGTTGCTGACCGTGAGCGTGGTCTTGCCGTTGCCGACGATCTGCAGCAGGCCGCCGGGGAGTACCGTAATGACCTTTGGATTCGAGGATTGATAGGTGCTGCCGGTCGCGGTGCTGCTGATCCGGCGGATCACGCCGTCGGCGAACTCACCGACGACCGGCAACTCGAAAATCTTGCCCAGCGAATCGACGTGTCCGAAAGCCGAGGATTGCCCGGTCCGTCCGAGCTGCAGGGGTTTGTCGGTCTCGAAATCGATCATCTCGAGGGCGGCCTGCGGTTCCACCTGCACCAGAATTTCATCGAAGGTGGAGCGCGTGCCCAGTCGGCCGCGGGAGATTTCCGCGACGGCCAGCAGTCGCATCGGCCCGATGCCTTCCTTGGGTACCAGGAGCTTGCCGCCGAAGGCCGGATCCTGGTCGGCCAGCCCGACCAGCGCCACCGGGGCCACGATGGAACCCGTCGCCGTGGCGTCGTCCTGCTCGACCAGCGTGTCGTCCTGCTCGCCGTACCAATAGTAGCGGACCTTGACGATGCCGATGTCGTTTCCCAAGTCCACGTGCGCCGTGACGGTCTGACCGGCGGTGAGCCTGGCCCCAGGCGCCGGTTCGGTGATTTTGAACGCGTGGGCCTGCCCTGCGGGGAAACTTGTGGCAAGTGCGAAAGTGAGAAAGCTGGTCAGGAGGAAAGGGAAGAGATGAGGTCCGACTTTTCCACCTTCAACTTGTAACTTGTGACAGGCTCTCATGGTCACCTCGTCAGATGGAACGGCACGTCGGTCAGGATGACGCGATCTTTGAACAGGAGCGAGGCCTTGAGCAACAGGGCCCGTTGGTTGTGCAGGATGTTCTGCCACCAGCGGGCCGGAAGAATCTCGGGCAATACGACGGTGACCCAGGTGTCCGGCTCTTTCTCCAGGATTTCTTCGACATAGTCCAGAATCGATCCCAGGATCGAGCGGTACGGGGAAGGGAGCACGACGAGGTTCACGCCGCACCCCCACTGGGCCCATTGAATTTCAATGCGGGCGGTTTCCTCCGGCGCGGTATCGACGAGCACGGCGCGGACTTCCCCGGGCCGGCTTCTCGCGTAATCGACCGCACGGACGACGGCGCGGTTGACCCCGCTGATGGGAATGAGCACGATATTGCGCCTCGGCATCGGAGGCCGCTGCCCGCGCCGGTCGAGTTTGATCTGATCCGCGACGGCCTTGTAGTGGGAGTGGATGCCCCGGAACATCATGATCAGGATCGGAATCAGCACGATCACGATCCAGGCGCCGTGCGAGAACTTCGTGCTGGCGATGATGGCGGTGGCGATGCCGGTCGCGACGGCGCCGATGCCGTTGACGATCAGTTTTTTTCTCCAATGAGGCCCGCGCTTGCTCAGCCACCGGCGAACCATCCCGGCCTGAGACAGGGTGAACGACAGGAAGACGCCGACCGCGTACAGCGGAATCAGGGCGTGGGTGTCGCCGCGAAAGATCGCGATCAGGAAGCAGGAAAAGAATCCGAGAATCATGATGCCGTTGGAAAACACCAGCCGGTCGCCCATCATCGCCATCTGGTGCGGCATATAGCCGTCGCGCGCGAGGAGGGAGGCCAGACGGGGGAATCCCGCAAAGGCGCTGTTGGCCGCCAGCACCAGGATCAACATGGTCGAGCCCTGAACCAGGTAGTACAGGAATCCTTCGCCGAACGTGGCCCGCGCGACCTGCGACACGACGGTTTCATCCTCTTTGGGCACGACGCCCAGGTGGTAGGCCATCGTGCTGATCCCGAGGAAGAGCGTGGCAAGGACGAGGGCCATCATGATCATGGTGAAGGCGGCGTTCTTGGGTTCCGGAGGGCGGAACGCCGACACGCCGTTCGAAATGACTTCCACGCCGGTCAGGGCCGTACAGCCCGATGAAAACGCGCGCAGGAGCAGGAAGAGGGAAACCGATTCGACCGCGGTTTGAGCCGCCACGCTCGGCGGGGTGACGGGAGTGAGTTGCCCGAAGAACAACTGGGCGAAGCCCACAGTCAGCATCAGCAACAACGCGGCGATGAACATGTAGGTCGGAACGGCGAAGACCTTTCCCGATTCGCGCACGCCGCGAAGATTGACGACGAGGACGAGCAGGATGGCCAGTACCCCCAGAACGGTCCGGTGGGGAAAGAGGCTGGGGATTGCGGAGGTAATGGCCGCGATTCCGGCCGCGACGCTGACGGCCACGGTGAGCACGTAATCGATCATCAGCGAGGCGGCGGCCGTGAGGCCCGACCACTCACCCAGGTTCGAGCGCGAAACGATGTACGCCCCGCCGCCCTCCGGATACTCAAAGATGATCTGCGAATACGAAAGGGTCAGAATCCCCAGCAGCAGGACGATCATGACGCTGATCGGGATGGAGAAGTGCGCAAAGGCCAGGCTGGCGGGAACAAGGACCAGAAGGATTTCCTCGGTCGCATAGGCGACCGAAGAGAGAGCGTCAGAGGAAAAAACGGCCAGGGCCAGACGTTTCGAGAGCCGTTCGTGCGCCGCTTGAGCCGTCTTGAGCGGATCGCCGACCAGCCAACGCTTGAGGAACATGCGCAGATTATCGCACAAACGGAGGAGTCCGCGTTAGAGGAGAAGAAGCCCCGGCGGTCATAGGGCGAAAGCCTCAAGTGCGCCCCGACCGCGACCGGTTGTTGCCGTCGAGAATCGCCGCCCGATCCTTTCTAATGAACGGGCGAAGAGGGGTTGACAGCCTCCGTCAACTTAAGTATCTTTCGACCCCTCTGTGGGGGAAGGTTTGTCATTTCTCCCGGTGTTGATGTGAACTCATTTGCGAGGCAGCTCATCATCCAATAATGTGTCCTGTTTCGTTTCTCGGTTGTTTTACTCACCATTTCAAGGAGGCCGGTCCATGTTTTCCCACAAGGTAGGGGTCTGTGTACCCACCCGCATGCTCGGTGTGATGGCAGCGGTGGCCCTGTTCGGGGCTCCGCTCGCATCCGCGGAGACTTCGTCGTCCCATGTGGCGATGAACCATCAGCTTCCCGCTTGGGCGGAACAGCTCAAGGGACAAACGATCATCGAAGACACGATATCCGGCAAGGCCGAGCGGTCTGCGATGGTCGAGCAGCAGCATCAGCGCATCATGGAGCATATGACCCATGATCCGCAGGTGCAGGGCGTCAACACCGGGATGTACAACACTCAGTCGATGATGCACCAGTACGGCGCCGGCGGGCAGGACATGCTGCTCGTGTCCGATCCCCGCATCGAACCGGTGTCGATGACGGGCGGCGGCAAGTGCCCCGCGACCGCGCCGGTCAAGCAGTACAACGTGTCCGCGATCAACGTCGAGATCACGCTGAATCAGTGGCTCGATTACTATCCCGGCTACATGTATGTGCTGGACGAGAACCTCGACAAGGTGCGCGCGGAGGAAACCAAGAACAAGGAAGCCCGCGACAAGGAGGGCTTCGATCCCGGCGCCGTCATTCCCGGCGTGCAGGCCCAGTGGATTCAGCCGCTGACCATCCGCGCCAACCAGGGCGATTGCGTCAAGATCAAGCTGACCAACAAGCTGGAAGGCGGCGAGGACGTCAGCCTGCACATCCATGGGTCGGCCATGGTGGTAAGTGCCACCGGCGCGGCCGCCACGACCACCAATTCCGACTCCATCGTCGCCAAGGACAAGAGCGGCGATTTCGAGTGGTACATCCACCCGAACACCCAGGAGGGCGTCCGCCAGTTCCACACCTTCAGCAACGACCGCGAGTTGACCGTCATGGGGCTCTTCGGATCGTTCGTCGTCGAGCCGCGCGGGTCCTCTTACTGGGAAGCGCTCGGCAGCGGCGATGCGACCCCGGCCACCAGCGGCTGGCAGGTCATGATCAAGAACGGGACGGGCCCGGACTTCCGCGAGTTCGTGCTCTACTACCACGAAGTCGGCGACGAGGCCTTCCGGCCACTGAACAAGAAGGGCGACTTTCTGCCCCAGCGCGACCCGCTGACCGATGCCTATCGTCCGGGCGGACGCGCGATCAACTATCGCAGCGAGCCGTTCGGTATCAACAACATGCACGTGCAGCACGAGTACTTCGGGTTCGAGGACGAGTCGATGGGCTATAGCTCCTATACCTTCGGTGATCCGTCCCCGACGATTCCCCGTTCCTACATCGGCGATCCAGCGAAGTTCCGCCTGGTCCACGGCGGGTCCGAAGTGTTCCACAGCCACCATCCGCATGGAGGCACCATCCGGTGGCCGCGCAGCCCGCGGGCGATCGACGACATGAACCTCTGGGCGACCAGCGCGAACGGTCCGGTAAAGTATCCGGTCATCCGGCATAAGACGGACCGCGTCGACGTCGAAGTCATCGGTCCGTCCGAAGCGCTCGACCTGGAAACGGAGTGCGGGTCCGGCCTCTGCCAGCAGCTGGCCGGCGATTTCCTGTTCCACTGCCACGTCGCGCACCATTACGTGGCCGGCATGTGGGGCTACTGGCGCGTGTACAACACGATCCAGCAGGGCGATTTGCGGAACGACGTGATGCCGGATCTGCGCGAGCTGCCGGATCGCAAGGGCCGCATCAAGACCCCGATTGCCTCCGACAAACTGATCGGCCAGACGGTCGACTGGTTCGGCAAGCAGTTCAAGATCGTCGAGAAGGGCAAGAGCGACTGGAAATCCAACCCGGCCACGATCACCATCAAGGACTGGGTGGAAATGCAGTTGCCGACGATGGGCAAGCCCGGTCACAAGGATGACGAGAAGGGCCAGACCGTCTCCTACGACGCCACCGTCCTGGATTGGACGTGGAACGGCAACGTGGCGATGAGCGAGAAGGAGAGCGAGATCGACAATCCGAAGTACAAGTCCACCCACCCGGGCAAACGGCACCCGATCATGTTCGAGCCGCTGACCGGGAAGGTGGCGTGGCCGCATCTGACGCCGCACTTCGGCCGGCGCGTGATGTTCTCCCCGAACCACGTGGGCGCGCCCTGGCTGGAGATGATCCGCCGGGATGCCGACGGACAGGAGAGCGTCGATCAGGCGTTGCCGGGCGAAAACGGCAACTGGAGCCTGTGCCCGGAGAACGCGGGCCGCAAGCATTACAATGTCCATTTCGTGAAGATGCCGATCAAGATCGCCAAGGCTCAGGGCAAGGAGCCGCCGGTGATCGATCCGAACGGCTTGATCTACGTGCTCCATGAAGAGGAGGCGGCGATCCGCGCCAACGACGA
>DIHJ01000024.1:93094-113952 GCA_002420105.1 Nitrospira sp. UBA5699 | reverse complement strand
TTCCTGCAGTTCGACAACCAGGCGTCGGACGGGGTGATCACCGGCTTCTCCTATGAGCAGTCGGTTCGTCCGTTCACGATGCTGGAGAAGAAGAACAAGAAGGGCCTTCCGGCCCCGATGAACACGGTGTTGACCGGCGCGACCAAGAAGGGCGCGACCACCATCACCGTCAAGAATGCCGGCCAGTACCATCCGGGCATTCTGCTTCTGGTCGGTGCGGATAATGTGAAGGGTAACGAAATCGCCCGCATCAAGGCGATCAAGGGCAACCAGATCACCTTGGCGAAGGGCTTGAAGAACGATCATCCGGCGAACGACATCGTGACGGTGGAATTCGTCCGGCAGCGGTTCTGGGTCGATGCGGACGTGGGGACCGTGTTCTGGCACGATCACGCGTTCGGCGCGACCACCTGGCCGCACGGCGGCTTCGGCACCTTCATCGCCGAACCGGTCGGATCGACCTATCATGATCCGAAGACCGGCAAGCCGGTCCGCAGCGGACCGATCGCCGACATTCACACCAACGAACCGGTCGGCCATGGCGTGAACAACAGCTTCCGTGAATTGATGGTGCAGGTGCACGACACCGTGCCGCACACCGTCAACATCGTGACGGCGGGCAATCCTCCCGGACAGCCGGTCGAGGTGGCGCTCGAGGCGGGCAAGACCGTCTCGTTCATGATGCCGGAAAAGCTCTACATGACGCCGATGCCGTTCCTGAACGGCGGGACGCACACCACCGGCAGCGGCTTGAACTTCCGGGCGGGGCCGATCGCGCAGCGGTTGGCCACCAATCCGGATGTGTCGCAGGCGTTCAACAGCCAGATTCACGGCGATCCGTACACGCCGACCTTGAGAGCGTACGTGGGAGACACCATGGTGTTTCGTCTCCTCCATACGCTGATGAACGAATCGATGGTCTGGACCATTTCGGGCCATACGTTCTGGTCGGAGCGCTACGCCGCCGATGCGAACCGCAAGAACTCGATCCACATCGGGATCGCGGAACGCTACGATCTCGTGGTGCCTGAAGCGGGTGGACCGCGGCATCAAGCCGGCGACTACATCCACTTCAACGGCCGCTCCTCGAAGTTCTCCGAAGGCGGCTGGGGCATCATCCGTGTCTACGATAAGGAACAGGCCGACCTGAAGAAACTGCCGGCCGGGTTCTCGGTCAAGGGTGAAATTCCGAAGGCGCTGCCGGTGTGCCCGGCCGACGCCCCGGTGAAGAGCTTCAATGTCGTGGCGTTGGATTATCCCGGCATGAAGTTCAACCAGAAGGCGCCCGAGTCCATCGAAGTGGACTTCGAGCGGAAGATCCAGATCACCAATCCGGACGCGAAGATCTATGCCTTGGAGGAAGACGTCGCCAAGGTGTCCGGCGGCGCGCAGCCCATGCCGCTTACGCTCCGCGTGAACGTCGGGGATTGCGTGAAGGTGAATCTGAAGAACAAGATGAAGGACAGCAAGGCGTCCTTCTCGGCGATCGGTCTGACCTTCGATCCGAAGGACTCGCTGGGCGCCAACGTCGGAAACAATCCCGGCGATCAGACGATCGCGCCCGGTGCCGAACGGACCTACACGTATTATGCGGATCCGTTCAACGGCGAGACGACCTCGCTGGTGTGGGACTGGGGCAACGTGATGACGAATCCCCGCAACGGCTTGTTCGGCGCGGTGGTGGTCGGACCGAAGGGCTCCAAGTATCGGGACCCGAGGACCGGCGCCGATCTTTCGAACAAGAATGCCTGGGCCGCCGACGTCATCATCGATCGCTCGGTGCCGGGCAACGAAACGCGGGCGAACTACCGTGACGTGGCGTTGTTCTTCCAGGACGAAGACAACATCATCGGCACGAGTTTCATGCCCTACGTGCAGAACGTGGCGGGTCTGACCGGCGTCAACTACCGGTCCGAACCGTACAAGTATCGCGAAGAGCAGGGTTGTTCGCTCGGCAAGGTGTTCCAGCCGTGCAAGGCGGACAAGCCGGAAGATCCGGCGACGCCGATCATCGAATCGCATGCGGGCGATCCCGTGCGCATTCACGTGATCGGAGCCAGCAACGAACAGAACGGGATGTTCAGCGTCGAAAAGCATGAGTGGCCGATCGAGCCGTTCATGCGCGGAGCCGACCACATCAGCGTGGTCGAGTACTCCGGGTCCGAAACGCTGGATGCCTTCATCCCCTCGGCCGGCGGACCCTATCGCCTGCCGGGCGACTACGTGTACAGCAACCAGCGGTTGCCGTACTCCCAGTCCGGACAGTGGGGCTATCTCCGCGTGTTGCCTGCGGGCGACCAGCGGTTGCTCCCGCTTGCCGGCGCCGGAGCAGGGATGAAGAGCGCGTCGGTCGAGGACGCGGCGCGTGTCATGCCCGTGGCAGCGAGGTAATCTTACCGCCTCTCGCTGAGAGGCAGGGTGGAGAAGGAAAGGGGGAAGCCTTCGGCTTCCCCCTTTTTCTTTGGAGCGGGCTTTTGGTACGATGCAGCGGTTGAAGCTCGGTCGCTCTCATCGGCGGCGTCGAGCCGGAGTGATCAAGACCTTCCCTATGGCCGCCGTGCTTCGTTCGCGGTCACTGCGTCGGCGGCGCCGGTGCAGCAGCACGAGATCGATGGTTCGCTTCTTCCCGAGACGCGGGACGTCGGCGAAGGGCAGGGCGACCGGGGCTCTTCAGGTGCCGTACACGCTTGTAACCAAGGAGGAGCGCACGTGCAGAAGACATTCTTGTCGGGTCTATGCGGTGCGGTTGCGACCGGCGTTGTAGTTTTCTTGGCCGGGCAGGCGCCGGCCTATGACGTCATCGACGTCGAGCGCGGCGGCGTCATCGAGGGGACCGTCAGGCTCGACGGCCCGGTGCCCGAACCGAAAGGCTTCAATCTCATCACGTTTCCGGACCCGGCCTACTGCGGCCGCATCTCGAACGGTCGGGGCTGGCGCCTGCTCCACGACTTCGTCGTCGGTCCGCAGGGCGGATTGAAGGACGCCATCGTGTTGCTGGAAGGCGTCGAGGCGGGCAAACCGTTCGAGATGTCCGTGCCGCTGATCGAAGCGAGGGACTGCATGTTCCAGCCCTTCATGACGGTCGTGCGCAACGGGCACGCGGTCGAAGTGATCAACATGGATCCGGTGATGCACGACATCCAGGGCTACGAGACCTCCCTCGAAGCCGGCGCGCGGGTCCTGTTCAACACGCCGCTGGTCATGAATCATCAACACCATCGAGGGGATCTGCACGCCATTCACAACCACGCTCCCGGAAAATCGCTGGTCGGTCCGGTCTATTTGAACAAGGGGCGCCGGACGTTCTATATGCAATGCGGTTTCCATGCCTACATGGAAAGCTGGGCGATGGCGGTGAACAATCCCTACTACGCGCTGACCGATGCAAGCGGAAAATTCACCATCGAGAACATTCCTCCTGGGACCTACCAATTGGTGGTCTGGCATCCGCAGACGGGGCCGGGCGTGACGAGGACGGTCAGAATCCAGCCGGATGGGAAACTCGTCGAACCGCTCTCCTTACCGGCTCCGAAGGGAAGCCGTTCCGCCTACAAAGTCATGGACAACCCCCGCTTCGGTCCGGAAACGCTGGGGTACACCGTCGAGATCGAGCCGTTCGTCGAACGTCAGCACTGATCATTTATGGGGAGGTCTCCTGTGAGGAGGGCCAGGGAGTCGGTCTTCCTTGCCATAGGTCTGCTCTGTGCCACCGTCCTGCCGGGGGCTTCGGTGGCTGCCGGAGATCCTGTCTTCTCACCGGACTTTTCCGGAAGTCTCGTCAAACAGGTCAACGGGAAACGGTATCACGCGCAGGTCTTTTCGAAGGGCGATCGGCTGCGGCTGGAATACAAGTATGCCATCCGGACCGAGTACGGCTACGCCGCAATCGAAATCATCCGGCTCGATCAGTCCGAAACCTGGTATGTTCTCGCGCAGCAGAAAGAACTGCTGGTCACGCCGCTGGACCCGGACGACATGCTTCCGCTTCACGCCGCGCTGCCTGGAGAACGGGAGCGGACGCTGGTCGGCGATGCCGCTGCCGCCGGCCGGGCCGCACAGTTGTACGAGGTGCGGACCGATCATCACGGGCGGGTCGAACGGTTTTATGAATGGGTGGATAAGGAGGCCGGCATCGTGCTCAAGCTGGTCAGCCGGGATCGTGATTGGTCGTTTGAATATGAGCGGATCAGACTCTCGTCGCAGCCGGGGTATTATTTCGATGCGCCGCCCGGGTATAAGAAACGTCCGGGGTCAGCGACAAGGTTGAGTCGTCCGTAGTCGGGGGATTATGAGGCGTCTGTTCGTGCAGTACGGTGCGGGTGCGTTGTTGGTGGCGTGGATGTGGGGCGGGGCGCTGCCGGCCTCGTCGTCTTTCGCCGGAAATGCCGCGGCCGTTCCCAAAGGCCTCCAGCAGTTCTACGACAGGAAAGAGTATCAGAAGGTTCTCGAAGAACTTGCGAAGCTGGATCAGGAGACGGCTGCCGCGCCCGACATCCGCCGTCTCAAGGTCCGTTCACTCCTCGGCGCGGGAAATCCCAAAGAAGCGTTGGGGGAATACGACAAGTTCTCCGAGGTCCTCAAGCGCGACGATCCGGCGCTCCTGCGCGAGGTGGCGATCGGATTCATCGTCGTGTTGATGAAGGACATGCGGGAACAGATGCGCGGAGCCGCCTACTCGGCGCTCAAGGAAATCGGGGCGCGCGAAGCCCTGCCCTATCTGGAGGACGGATTGACCGACGGGTCCGGGGTGGTGCGCGCGCTCGTCGTGGAGGGCCTCAGTCTGACCGAAGAGGGCCGCCGGTCGCCGAAATTGGTCAAGGCCCTGGACGATCAGGCGGGCATGGTGAAAGCGGCCGCGTTGAAGGCGCTGGGACGGACGAAGAATCCCGGCGTACGTCCGCTGCTTGAACAGGGGTTGAAAGACGAGCAGGGCGCCGTCCAGCTGGCGGCGGCGGCGGGACTGGTTTCTCTCGGCCACACCAAGTACTGGGATCAGATCCGTCGGACCGCCGGCGCGATGAATCCCGAAGAGCGGGCCTCTGCGTTGCGGCTGCTCGGTGAGTTGAAGGATCCCCGCGCGTTTCCGGTCCTCGTGGAGGCGTTGAAGCATCCCCAGCCGTCGGTCCGTGGCGCGGCGGCGGCGGCGCTCGGCGATCTGGGGATGTCCGGGGCCGTACGGGAACTGGAAACGTTGTTGAAGGATAAAATCCCCGCTGTGCGGACTTCCGCCGCCGTCAGTCTGGGAGAGTTGGGAGATAAGTCCGCCGTGCCGGCGCTTAAGGAAGCCATGGAGGAGGGGAATCCCGTCGTGCAAGCCGCGGCCGTGTCGGCGTTGCTCCGCCTGAATGAGCCCTTCCGGTCGGTGGCGTCTGTCGTCCGACATCTGGTGCAGCAGCAGGATCCCGGTTCGCGCTCCGCCGCCGGCCGAGCGCTCGGCCGGGCGGAGGGGAACAACGTGGAAGCGGCGGTCGGATTTCTCGAGGTGTTGCTCCAGGATCCCATTCCCCGGCCGCGAATCGCGGCGGCCCGTTCCCTCGGTCATATCGGAGGGGAGGATGTGCTGCCGCTCCTCAAGCAGAAGCTCCACGATGAGGACGATGCCGTGCGGGCGACGGCGGCCGGCGCACTCGTCCATATCCTGAACAAGCGGGGACCGGGAAAATGAGAATGCCGTGAGCGGCGCCCCCTTGTTTACGGTTGACAGGGTACGGTAGGATTCTATATACATACTCGGTCCAAAACAGCCTCGCCAGCATGTCGTCGATCGAGTACACCAGAGGGGATGCTGTTCCCACGTTCCTCTCACTGGCCGGTGGGAAAGAGGGAACGAGTGAGTGAGCAATCAGGGCGGTTAGTTAATCACAAGGAGGCAGTCACATGAAGAGTGCGTTATCAATCGTATTTGGCGTGGCAGCCGTCGCGTTCGTCGCGGCGCCTCTCACCTCGTTTGCAGGCGGAACGATCGCCGGCAAGGTGACCTTTGCCGGGAAGTCGGAAAAGAAGGAGTTCTCCTTCGCGAAGTTCCCGAACCCGAAGTTCTGCCCCAAGAACCCGAACAAGGCTCTCGTCGATGGAGACAAGCGCTACATGCCGACCATTGAAGTCGGCAAGGACGGCGGGCTCAAGGGCGCGGTGGTGGCCGTGACCGACATCGAAGACAAGGCCTTCATGGACGGTTACGCGGGCACCGAAGTGACCGCGGAGTTCTGCGAATTCCTGCCGTTCAGCGGCATTGTCGTCAACAACAAGGCATTCAAGGTTGAGAACAAGGATGCCGATCCGGATGATCCCAAGTCCGTCGCGGGTGTGTTGCACAACCCCCACAGCTTCACCGTGAAGGGTTCCACCTCTGCGACCGGCTTCAACATCGGTTTGGCCAAGAAGGGCGACAAGCTCGAGAAGCCGGTGACCTTCCGCGGCGGCGCCGAGAAGGAAGGCTATTACCGGTTGCAGTGCGACCAGCACGAGTTCATGCAGTCCTTCTTCCTCCCGGTGACCAACGGTCATTTCGCGGTCGTCAAGGAAGACGGATCCTTCGAACTGAAGGATGTGCCGGCCGGCAAGCACAAAGTGGTGGCCTGGCATCCGTTCGCAGCCAAGGGTAAGAAGATTGAGTTCGAGGTGGAAGTTCCGGAAGGCGGAACGGCCAACCTCAAGGCTGAAATCAAGTAAGCCGTTCTGCATTCCGAGCAGAGGATCTGCGAAACGAGGGGGCAGCGGAGCAATCCGCTGCCCCTTGTGTTTTCAGGGGGGGCTCGTGCCGGTTCGGCTGCCTTGCCTTTCAGTTTCTGAACTGGGTAAGATGCCAACTTTACAAAGTTTTCCAGCCGGAGGGAGTGGTGTGTCGCGGGAACTCTCGCTCGCAGAAATTTTCCAGCTTGGCTATTACTGGGAGACCAAAATCCTCCTGACGGCGGTCCGGCTGGACGTGTTTTCGGCCCTGGACGGTAAGCGGAGAACCGCTCCGGAACTGGCGGCCAAGCTCGGGGTTCATGAACCGGCCCTGTGCCTGCTGCTCAACGCGCTGGTCGCAATGCGGCTGCTGTCCAAGGAGGGGGAGTTCTACGGCAACTCGTCTGCCGCCGACACACATCTGGTCCGGCATTCGGCCCAGTATATCGGCCACTTGCTCTTGTTGCACGATGCGGAGTGGAACAACTGGGGGAAATTGGAGGAAACGATCCGGTCGGGACGGCGGTCCGTGGATCGGCATGTCTTCGAAACCGACCCGGAATTGGGCGGCAACGTACTGGCGGTGCTCCATCGCATCGGTCAGCAGAGCGGGCCGGATTTCGCCAGGCGGCTGCAACTATCCGGTCCGGTGCGAATGCTCGATCTGGGCGGGGGAGCCGGCACGAATGCGATTGCATTCTGCCAGGTCTACCCGGAGCTGACGGCCACCGTCTTCGATCTGCCCGCCACGTTGCGTCTGACCGAGAAGACGGTCAAAGAGGCGGGATTGGAATCGCGGATTGCCCTGCTGCCCGGCGATTTCAATGCCGACGCGCTCGGCGGCCCCTACGACCTCGTCCTGATGTCCGACATTCTGCACTATCAGACGTTCGACACGAACGAAGCGCTGGTCAAGAAAGTTCATGGTCATCTGGCCCCCGGCGGGCGGTTGATCATCAAGGACCGGTTTCTGGACGAGACGGGCACCGGGCCGGCCTGGACGACCGCCTTCGCCGTGCACATCCTCGTCAATACCCAACAGGGCGGATGCTACAAGACCGCCGATGCGATGCGGTGGATGACGAACGCCGGATTCGCGTCTGCGAGTGAGCTTGAAAAGACCGCCGTGGTTCAAGGACTGAAGACGTGAATCGTCAAGCGTCAGATGTCATTCGTGAGTAATTCGAATGACGGCTGACGCTTGACGAATAACGGCGTGTTCGGAAGGAAGCAGAAATGGATTGGTTGCGCGATCCGGGATTTTTGGGAACGCATGCCACGATCGGGGCGGACTTGAGCCAGTTGATGGCGACGCTGTTCACAGGGCTTTTCATCATCGGATGGATTCAGGCGAAGAAGCGCCAGGCCGATGCGCACCACTGGCTGATGCTCGGCGGCATGATCGCCATGCTGTCATTTTTCGTCGCGTATTATCTGTTCAGACAGCTGGGTGTTCTCGCCGTCGAGGGCAAGGAAGGGTTCGGCGGCTCGCAGGCGCTCTACGACTACGTGTTCATCCCCGTCCTCACGCTCCATATCATTCTCGTGATCATCGGACTCGTCATGGCGGTCTACATGATCGTCCTGGGATTCCGATCGCAGACGGTCGTGCAGGGCATACGGTCGCTCAATGAAACGGCGCTCCAGACCTCCTGGAAGAAGGTCGGACTCCTGCTCGGGGCGATCACCGTAATCGTAATGGGACTGTTCTTCTCCCGTGTGGCGACGGCGGGATTTTCCATGCGCAAGATGGAAGTCTATTTGGGCCTGCTGATCCTGGTGGCGGTCGTGTTTGCAATCGAAATGGCGATTCAACGGATCTGGCCGAACGGCGCCAGACGCCATCGGGCGCTGGGCCGGTTTACGATGATCATCTACTGCATTTTGTTCGTGACCGGCACGTTCACCTACACGATGCTCTATATTCTCTATCCGGGCAAGATCGGATGAGCAGCAGCGCTGATTGCGGATTGCTGCGATTGCTGATGGCTGAGAGCCGGGGCAACCCATGCTGACCTGCGGCTGCGGACGCTGGATGCATACCGAGGGGGTCGAGGAGCGGGCCGGTGACGGCGGCGCGCCCCAGTGGTTTATCCGCAGCGAGTGCCGGGGTTGCGGTTTGAGAGTGGGCGTCGATCTGCCGGCAGGACAGACGGACGGCCTCATCGATCGGCTCGTGTGGACCGACGACGCGCTGCACCGGTTGGAGCGGATGCCGCCCTATCTCGCACCGCTCTTTCGCCGGGAAGTCGAGCAGGATGTGCGTGCGAGAGGCGAGAAGGTCGTGGCCTACGACACGCTGTTCCGCCCGCGAACCGGTGAACGGATCGAGTGGGAGCCTGAAGCGGAGCGCCGGCTGGATAACGTTCCGGCCCCGGTCCGTGCCATGGCCCGGATCGAACTGGAACGAACGGCGGCCGAACGCGGGACGGCGCGGATCACCGTCGCCCTGATGGAAGAAGTGAAGGCCAAGTATTTCGGGATGGGTGCGAAACAGTGAACGCCGTTGTTCGTGAAGCGGGCGGCTTTTCCCGCAGGATCAATCGAAGGATTTCGCGATTGACGGTTCACGAATAGCGGGTCACGTGGGATTGCGATGCTGCATCGAATGGCCTTACGAGTTCTCCCGAGCCTGAGCCTTGCGGTGACCGAAGATGCCGTCCGCAAACAGAAGCGGATCGTCATGTTTGTGCCGGGGCTCGTCGCGTTCGGCGTCTATCGCCTGGCCAAGCATCTGCTGCCGTTGACGGAACCGGCGGTGCTGCTGCTGGTCAGCGGGTTGGTCGCTCTGGCGACCGCCGTAGCGGCCTACCGTGTCGGCCGGGGGGCGGGTTGGAGGATCCTGGCGCGGGAGGACGGGACCAGGGTGTTGACGTGGATCGCCGGCTGGATCGGGTTTGTATACGGGGTGCAGTTGTCGCTTCTGGTGTTGGCGCTCCTGTGGCTGGTCGGGTACGACTATCTGCAGCATCCCGACGGGCCGGCCATGATGGCGATCATTATTTCCTGCACCGCCGTGGCGCGCGACGCGTTTGAAATCGGCCACGTACGCAAAGTCGCATTGATGGGGAGGCCGTTTCCGACGTTTCCCGACGGGATCGCATTGCGCGGCCTGCTCGGCTCCCATGCGAGGCAACTGCGTCCGTGGATCGAGGCGGGGGCGGCGCTCGGGGCGGTCGGCGCGTCCCTCGGATTCCTCGTGGAGAGCCAGCAGGCCGCCGCCATCGTGCAGTTGTCGGCGGTGACGGTCCTGGGCGGGGCGATCGCCCTCTGCGCCTACTTCGGCGGGCTCAAGCCGCAGGCGTCATGGACGGCGGGACTGTTCGAGACCCGGGCCGGCGAATTGTTGAAGTACTGGTGGTGGCCGGGGCTTGCCTTCGCCTCGACCTATTACCTGGTCGCCGCCGGCGCGGTCCTGTTTCTCTTGAAACAGCCGGGCATGCCGACCGCGTTTGCCGTTCCGGCGGGCGCGCTGGTGGCGGGCTTGATGGCGCTGTACGGGTACTATCTGGGGTATCGCCGCCAGGTGGAGGATCAGCAGGGGCAGGGATTGGCCAGCGCGTTGCTCCGGTGTCCCTTCGTGATGGGAATTCTCGGAAAATCGGCAAACATGGGGGCTGCGGTCTCCGTCGCCCCGGCGTCAAAGGGCTAACAATATGATCAAGCGATTCTCTCGGCTCAAGTGGTGGGGGCCCTGTCTGGTTGTGCTGGTTCTTGCCGCGGCCGGCCTGTCCGGCGCGGGACTTCCGGACCCCTCGTTCGCCGACGAGGCGACGGATCTCTACTTCAAGACGCCGGGGACGCCGCAGGGGCCGGCCGCGCCCTCTCCGACCGAGACCGTCTATTCGCGCGTCGGCTCGTTCGACAGCCGGTTGCTCGTCTGGTTCGTCACGCAGCAGCATACCTATTTCGGCGGCTTCGTCCTGGCCCTGCCGCTTTTTTGTGCGTTACTGGAGTTCCTGGGGCTGGTCACGAAAAAGCCCGGACTGTCGCTTCGCTACGACGGCCTGGCGAGGGACCTCGCCAAGGTCGCGCTCCTGGCGCTTTCCGTGACCGCGGTCGTCGGCAGCGTCATGCTGAGCATGTTCATTTATTTTTATCCGAGTTTCATGAAGTACATGGGCGGAACGTTCAAGTCCTTCATGCCCGCCTATGCCGTCGTGTTTTTCGGGGAAGCGCTGCTGCTCGTCATCTACTACTACAGCTGGAACCGCATGGCCGAACCGGGCTTGAAGTGGATACACGCGGCCCTCGGCATTCTGACGAACATTTTCGGTACGGCGCTCCTGTTGCTGGCCAATGCCTGGGCCGCGTTCATGATGTCTCCGGCCGGCGTGGACGAGCAGGGGCGGTTCCTCGGGAACGGATGGCATCTCCTGCACTCGGCGCTCTGGAACCCCCTCAACGTGCATCGCTTTCTCGCGGACATCATGTCCGGCGGCGCCGTCGTGCTGGCCTATGCCTGTTATCGATTCTTCACCAGCAAGACCGACGGCGAGCGGGCCTATTTCGACTGGGTCGGATACGTCTTCCTGTTCGTGACGGTTTGCGCGCTGCTTCCGATGCCGATCGCCGGGTATTGGCTGATGCGCTCGGTGTATGCCTTCAGCCAGAACATGGGTGTCACCATGATGGGCGGGCTGCTGACCT
This sequence comes from Nitrospira sp. UBA5699, assembly GCA_002420105.1. Classification (GTDB taxonomy): domain Bacteria; phylum Nitrospirota; class Nitrospiria; order Nitrospirales; family Nitrospiraceae; genus Nitrospira_C. The sequence continues at coordinate 102,630 of DIHJ01000024.1, read as the reverse complement.
GGTTGTTCGTCGTGCAGGCGTTGCTGATCGGGGCGCTGCTCCTGGGGGTGAACTATTACATCTGGCAGAGCATGGCTCGGGTCAAGGGCGGTGAGCGCTATCAACCCTATTATCAGTTCGTGCTGGGGGCGCTCACGTTGGCGTTGTTTATCTGGCTGACGCCTCATACGGTGATGATGTCGGCCGGAGAGGTCAAGGCCATGGGCGGCGCCCAGCATCCGGTGGTGGGCAATTACGGCGTCATGTCCTCGAAAAACGGGGCCATCAACGTGATGATCCTGCTCACGGCGCTGAGCTTTCTCTACTATCGTCGGGCGAATCGCACGATGACGGTGTCCTGGGTGAAAACCGGCAATATCGTCATCGGCGCCCTCTTTGCCGTCGGCATCCTCCATGTCATCTGGCTGTCGGTGTACGGCTTTTATCTGCCGGCGAAGATTCGCGTCGCATTGTCGGGCCCGCAGGCCGTCACGACCTTCACGGTGATCGTGGTCGGTCTGTTGATCAATCGGGCGATGCTCAAAGGGGCGATCGTCCACGGGCCGATCCAGTGGGGCAAGATGCCTGTCCGCGGCATGGTCGGGCTGTTCGGGTTGGCGGCCGCTTTCACCTGGGTCATGGGGCTCATGGGCTACATTCGCTCCTCCGGCCGGCTCTCCTGGCATGTCAGCGAACTCATGGCGGACGTATCCCCCTGGGCCTTCACGCCGGATCTGGCCTTTGCCGCCAAAATGGTCACGCTGAACATGGTGGTGTTCTGGGGATCGGTGTTGGTGTTGTTCTGGATGTGTCAGCGCGGGCAACAGCCGGAGATGATGGACGAATTCGTCGAAGACAACGCCCGGGCGCTGGCGCCGTCTCACGAAGCGCACACCTAGAGAAAGGGTCACTCGAGACATGAGGAGAAAAGGCTGGTTCATCAAGGCCGCGTGGGTCGCCGTGCTGCTTTCCGGTTCCATCGGCGGGCAGGGCGCCCTGGCGGCGTCCGGGCAGACGCTCGTGCTGGAGGATTTTCAGGCGAAGGAGGCCGACGGGTTTCCGTCGAACTGGGATCATGAGAATCAGCGCAGCCAGTCGAAGGGGCGGGAGGCATACAAGGTCCAGACCGAGGGCGGTGCGAATTTCCTCTCGGCGAAGGATGCGGGCCAACGAATCAAGAAAAGGAAGATCGACTGGGATCCCAAGGCCTATCCGGTACTGACCTGGCGGTGGCGGCTGAACAAGGCCGTGAGCGGGACCGAGCCGATCGCCGCCATCTATGCGTCGCTCGACACGGATCTGCTGTTCATCCCCGTCTTTACCAAATACGTCTGGAGCGCGACGAAGCCGGAAGGCACATTGACCGAGGGCGGAATGTTCAGCGGCTCGGAAATCGTCGTGCAGAGCGGGACGAAGGAAATCGGCCAGTGGTTTGAAGAGCGGGTGAACGTGTACGAAGATTTCAAGCGCATTCATCAGCATGAGCCGGCGGCGAAAGCCTGGGGGATTTCCATCATTGCCGGTCCGGGCGTGGAAATCGATTTCGGCCCGATGGCGGCGAGCGCGGGAAAATAACGATCGTGCAGAGGATCGTCAGCATGGACGCGACAAGGACCGGAACGATGCCCGCTCAAAAGCTGTTCGATGTGCTGTTCGGGTTGGCGGTCATGGGGACGGTGGGGACGCTGATCGGCTTCATCATGGGCGGCGGTTTGGTGCCGGTGGCCGTAGGGGTGGGGCTCGTGCTGGGCGGTGTCATCGGGTTGCTCGGAGGACGCCGGTTTCTCGTGAGCATCCTGGTAGGAACGGTGTTGGGAGGCGCACTGGCATGGCTGGTCGCCGGCGACGAACGGATTTGGGTCGGCGCCGGGGCGGGGGCCGCGATGGGTGGATTTCTCGGCGTTCAGATTTCGATGCTCTTGGACATGCGGGCGGCGCGGAAGGCATCGTCCGAGCAGGCCGAGCCGTCGGCCTGACGTGTGACCGAAGGAGACTGAACGGTTATGGAAAATAAGGGCGTGCTCGTCGGATCCATCATTTTCGTGTTTGCGTCGTTCGTGCTCATGATCGGGTTGCTCGTGTACGAGTCGTACAAGTCGAAGCAAATGAAGCAGTTGGCCCAATCCATTAAGACGGAGGCGCGGGCCAGTGCGGCCAGTGCGACGGCTCAGGACTTCTCGATGTACAAAACCAAGATGGGCGATGAGGGGCGCGAAATGGTGCAGATTCCCGAAGGTCCCTTCACGATGGGCAGCCAGGACGGCGATCCGGACGAGATGCCGGAGCATCAGGTTTTTTTGAAGGGGTTTTTCATCGACCGGAAAGAAGTGACGCAGGAAGAGTACCTGCGGTTCGCGAAGATGACCAAGCGCCAGACGCCGAGGATCGAAGTGTTCGAAGACGATCAGTCGAAGCTCCTGCAGCCGGAGTTCGCAGCCATGAGCGTCTCGTGGGATGAGGCGGCGGCCTACTGCAAGTGGGCCGGGAAACGTCTCCCGACCGAAGCGGAATGGGAAAAAGCGGGGCGCGGTGAAGGGAAACGAAAGTATCCGTGGGGGGATAAGTTCGTCACGAATGCGGCGAATGTGGACGGGAGCGAGGACGGATACAAGTACCTGGCCCCTCCGGGCTCATTTGAAGGCGGGCGGAGTCCGTACGGACTCTACGATATGACCGGCAATGTGGCCGAGTGGGTGGCGGACTCGTACGACGAGGGGTACTACAAGAAATCGCCCTATCGCGATCCGAAAGGTCCCGAATCGGGCGATTTGAAAGTCGTTCGCGGCGGTTCATGGCGTGAGACGGAGCACAATGCCCGTCTCTCGAAGCGGTTTGCCGCGAAGCATTGGCGGACCGATATTACGATCGGCATCCGCTGCGCCAGCAGCCTTGACGGCGCAGACGGCGATCCTTCCTCGTAGTCGGTATGCTGGAAACCAAATTCAAGGTTGCCTTTCTGCTGACCGTGCTGGCGTTTGCCGCAATCCCGATCCTGGGCATATTGCGGGGGACGACGCTCACACCGTTTGAAGAAGCGCCGCCCGGCGCGGCCGATTCGGTTACGTCGGAGCCGGAGGCCGGTCCCGATGAAGAACCGATCCCGGAAGAAATGGTTACGATTCCCGCCGGACCGTTTCTCCGTGGAACCGCGGGCGGCGGGTTTGATGAACAGCCGCAGCGGACCATTTTCCTCGACACGTTTTCCATCGACCGGTACGAGGTGACGAACCATCAATACCAGCAGTTCGTCGCCGCGACTGGACACCGAAAGGCCGGTCCCCCCTCACGCTACGCAAAGAGCATCGGGAAAATGCGCGGCGCCAATCAGCCCGTCGTTTATGTATCGTGGGACGACGCCACGGAGTATTGCCGCTGGAAGGGAAAGCGGCTTCCCACGGAGGCCGAATGGGAAAAGGCGATGCGCGGCTCCGACGGCCGGCTCTGGCCCTGGGGCAATACCGAACAGCCGAACGGGGCCAATTGGGCAAGGGTACAGGATGGGCATGAAGTGACCGCACGGGTGGGGAAGTTTCCCGCCGATAAAAGCCCCTACGGGGTCATGGATGGGGCGGGAAACGTCATGGAATGGGTGGCCGACTGGTATGCCGAAATGTATTACAAGGACTCCCCGGAACAGAACCCCCCCAGCCCCGAATTCGGCACCTATCGGGTGCTGCGAGGGGGGAGCTACACCACCACGGGGGCGGATCTCCGTATCACCAGCCGGAGCAAAATGGTCCCTGATTTTCGCGATGAAACCATCGGGTTTCGCTGCGCAATTTCGGGAAAATCCGGAGGAGAAAAGCAGGAGGGCAAGACGTGAGAAACCTACAGGAAATCAAAGTAGTAGAGGATTAGAAACACGGCCAAAATTATATTGACAACCATACCGGCCAAAACTATAATGTCGAACACTTTTGAGTTTTTTGTCATGATTTTCCCTGTGTTTTCGCGCCCAACGACAAAATTTGAATAACACACGGATATGTGTGTGTCAAGGAACGCGCTGATCTAATTCACTCACCCACCATTTCCATCAGGAGAAGGAGATACGATGGCAACGGCGACGGCTCCAGATAGTGAACTCAAGGTAAAAATCGGCAAGATGATTTTCTACATCACCTGCGCCGCAGGGCTCTGGTTCTTCTATTGGTTCGCCGGCATTCAGTGCCCCTGCTAAGCGGGGCCACGGGCCGGGATTTCTCGAATTTTCTCTGAGCTGAGGAGGACGATTTATGGGTCAGTCGATTGTGTACGGGATCATCTCGTTGATCATCTGTGTCGCCTATTTCACGTTGGTCGACCATTTCCTGATGGACATGCAGGGGCTGGACTACTGGTATTTGTTCCGCAAGTAACGGCGCGCCGGCAGTCCCGGAGAACGGTTTGGATTTTTTGTGAATCTTTTTTGAATTGCATCAAGGAGGTATCCCATGGGTCTTGTAACCCGGAAGAAATTGTTCTCAATCATGGCGCTTTGCGCGATGGTTGGGCTCCTCCTCCTTCCGATCGTCATGTCGTTGCCTTCGCCGGCTGCCGGTGAAGAGGCTCCAGCGGCGGACGCGGCGAAGAAGGACGGAGACAAGGTTGAGAAGGGGCGGGACGTCTACTATAAGACGGAAGGCATCGTGGTCGGCGCCCCTGCTCCGAAGACCACGGACGGTCCGAAGGACTATCCGCGGTACAACTTCGAGAGCCGTGTGCTGCTCTGGTTCGCCAACCAGCAGCACCTCTACTACGGCAGCTTCGTGCTCGCCGTGCCGATCTTCTGCATGGTCATCGAGTTCATGGGAGTCGTGACGAAGGATAAGGCGCTCGCGAAACGCTACGATCAGTTGGCCTACGACTTTATCAAGATCAGTCTCACGGCGTACTCGCTGACAGCCATCCTGGGCGGGATCCTGATCTTCACCTTCCTGACGCTCTATCCGGCATTCTTCGGTTATCTCTCCAGCATCTTCCGCCCGGTCATGCATATTTACGCGTTGATGTTCGTGGCGGAGAGCGGAACCCTCTACATCTATTACTACGGGTGGGACAAGATGAAAGAGGGATTCCTGAAGTGGATCCATCTCAGCATGTCGGTCATTCTCAACGTCATCGGGACGTTGCTCATGTTCCTGGCCAACTCCTGGATCGGCTTCATGATGTCGCCCGCCGGCGTCGATGAACAGGGCCGCTTCCTCGGGAACATCTGGCACGTGCTGCACACCGCACTCTGGAATCCGTTGAACGTCCACCGCATCCTGGGCAACATGGCCTTCGGCGGCGGTGTCGTGGCGGCGTATGCGGCCTATAAGTTCCTGGCCGCCAAGACCGACGAGGATCGGGCGCATTACGATTGGATGGGGTATATCGCAATGGCGCTCGGTGTGGCGTTCTTGATTCCGCTGCCGTTTGCCGGCTACTGGCTGATGCGCGAAGTCTATGCGTATCGTCAGCAGATGGGCATCACGCTTATGGGCGGATTGCTCGCCTGGCTCTTCATCATTCAGGCGACCATGATCGGCATTCTCTTCCTGAGCACCAATTACTATCTGTGGCAGGCGATGGGCCGGATGCGCGGCGCGGAGAAGTATCAACGGTACATCAAGTACCTCGTCTTCCTCCTGGCCTGCGGATTCCTGGTCTTCATCACCCCGCATACGATGGTCATGACCCCCGCCGAGTTGAAGGCGATGGGCGGTCAGCAGCACCCGGTGCTCGGCAACTACGGCGTCATGTCCGCCAAGAACGGCGGCATCAACGTCATCATCACCACCACGGTGTTGAGCTTCGTGTGGTACATGCGGGGCAACAAGGTCTCGACCGTTTCGTGGGCCAAGTTCGGGAACATCTTCATGGGCGTGTTCTTCGCCTGCGCCTACGTCAACATCATCTGGCTCGCCATTTACGGTTACTACATTCCGGCCAACGTGCGCGTCGGGTTGTCGGTGCCGCAGGTGGCGACCACGCTCTCCTGTCTCTTCTTCATGTTTGCGCTGAACAGCGTCATGATGAAGGGCGCCAAGCAGATGGGGCCGATCGAATGGGGCAAGATTTCCGCCCGTTCGCAGTACGCGCTGATCATGCTGGCGACGGCGTTTACCTGGATGATGGGATTGATGGGCTACATCCGCTCCTCGGTCCGTCTTTTCTGGCATGTGAACGAAATCATGCGCGACAACTCGCCCTGGGCCTATACGCATACGGTGGGATTCGCGGCCAACATGATCTCATTCAACGTGCTGTTCTTCTGGATCAGTATTCTCTTTGTCTTCTGGCTCGGCAGCTTGACGGCAAAGAAAGTACCGGTTGAAGCGAAGGCGGGAGTCCCCGGGAGCGCCCCGCAGCCTGCTGGTAGCCACTAACCATCATATTGAGCATTGGCTCCGTCGGGGGGAGGCGTGAATGGCGCCACCCCCCGGTGTAGCCGCAGGAGGTTAAAACCGTGGGTAATCTGATTAACGAAGCCCTCTCGATGGGGTGGATGGCGATGGCCCTGCTCGTGGGCCTGCTCATCTATTTCCAGGTGTCGATCAGCGACCCTGTTGCCAAGAAGCGCGCGACGTTCAAGACGTTTATCGGAATCATCGCCGCCTTCTTGATGTTCGTCGCCATCGCAAACTACAAGAACAATTTCTACGGGGAAAACCGGTTGCTGCCGGTCTCCCTCGTGATGATCACGGCCACGACGTTCATGCTGGCCCTGTATTTCACCAATCTCGGCGCTCTTCTGAAGATCGGCGGGTTCATGTTTTTCGTGGCCGCCTTTCTCTCGGGCTACGGGAACTGGCTGCCGCAGGTCGAAGGCGGTTTTCCTCCCAAGGAAGAGAAGCTTGACTTCAGCTCCATGACTCCGCAGCAGCTCGCCGATGAAGGAGAGAAGATCATCTTCGGCGGGATCGGCCAAAACAAGGTTCAGGGCGCCATCGGCAAGGGACAGTGTCCGCTCTGTCATGCCTTCCACCAAGGCATGTTGGGCGAGCGCGCTCCCAACTTGATCGGGCTTCCTGAGCGGGCCGGTAAGGAACGGTTGGAGGATCCGAAGTACAGCAAAGGAAAGCCGGCGGCGAGAGAGTATGCGCAGAAAGAGGCTTTCCCGGGTTCCGGCACCGCTGAAAACGGACAGGAATACATTGCGGAATCCCATGCCTGCCCCAGCTGCTACGTAGTCGCCGGGTACGGCGTGAAGGGGACCAACGACAAGGAAAGTCCAATGCCGGCGATTCACAAGCCGCCGATCTCGCTCAGCCTTCCGGAGTTGGCGGCCGTCGATACGTGGCTCTACGTCCGGGAAGGACGCGAAGCTCCGTCCTATGAAGAAATCATCAAGTCCTACGAAAAGTTCATTCCGGAAGCGGATCGTCCGAAGCAGCAGGAGGAAAAGGCGGCAGGTCCCGCCAGCGCGCTCCTGGCGGACGGTTCCGAGCCGGTCGATCAGATCTTCGCGAAAGCGCAGTGCGTGTCGTGCCATACGATCCCCGGAATCCCCGGGGCCACCGGAACGATCGGGCCGAAGCTCGAAGAGGGTACGAACGCGCCTCTTCGCATCAAGGACAAGGACTATAAGGGCAGTGCCAAGTCGACTCCCGAGTACATTATGGAATCGATCGTCGATCCCAGTGCCTATGTCGTGAAGCCGTTCCCGGACAACACCATGCCGAAGGTGTTCGGGCAGAAGCTGAGCGCGGGGGCTCTGAAAAAGATCGTCGATTATCTGTCGCAGGTGAAGGCGGGTGCGCCGCCTCCGAAGATTTCTTAATCTTTGCTGTCTATCTTTTTGTAGACTAAAGGGAGTGAACCCATGAAAGCATTGATGTCAGTCGGCGCGCTGGTAGGAGTCATCGGACTCCTCCTGCTGGTCGGGATGATCTTCGACGTCGTCCCGTCAAACACCGTGCGCTTAGTCGAGGGCTATATGCCCATGCAGATGCTCTCCGAGATGGCTATCTTCGTGGCCGGCTTTACCGGATTGAGCTATATGCTCAGCGCGATGGGGATGGCGATTCCGAGGTTCTGGCAGGGTATCGGGTTCTGGGCGTTCGTGCTGCTGTATTTGAAATTCCGCGTCTATCCGCCGATCCCGTTCAGCGTGCGTGCGATGTACGGGACCGTATCGCTGGTCGCCGTCTTCATGTGGATGTCGGCCAACGAAGAGGACTGGAAGAAGTTCAAGCAGCCGATCATGAACGTGCTCGACGCGCAGACCGGGACCAACAAACTGCTCCGGTACGCCTATCTTGTATTGCTGCCGATCCTGATCGGCGGGTTCTCGTACAACGCGATGAAGCCGAAATCAGAAGAGCCGATCGAGTTGCGGACGGTGCATCCGGCTCCTCCCGCCAGCACGAAGGTGCACGGGAAGACCTACGTGCTGCAGACCTCGCAGAATCCGTATCGCGTGAATCCGGAAGGCAAGTACGACCAGGAATACACCAACGCGAACATCGTGGAACAAGGCATGGGCCGGTTGATGAAGCCCAACGCCAATCCCTGGGATGAAAAGAGCCAGGGCTATCTGAAGTATGTTCGCGAAGGGGGAGAAATCTTCTTCCAGAACTGTCACTTCTGCCACGGCGACAATTTGAACGGCCGCGGGCTCCACGCCTTCGCATTCAACCCGATTCCGGCGAATTTCACCGACCCGGGCACCATTGCTCAGCTTCAGGAGACCTTCATCTTCTGGCGTGTGTCCAAGGGCGGAATCGGTTTGCCCAACGAGGGGTTCCCCTGGGCCTCGGTCATGCCGCCCTGGGAACAGCACCTGACGGTCGATGAAATCTGGAAGGTGATTCTGTTCGAGTACTGGCATACGGGCTACTATCCCCGTACCTGGGACTAATCGTTCGCGGAATTCATCGCTAACCTGGCTATACGAGATGAGGGTAAACATGATGAACAGTTCAAGTCGGAAGGCAGGAGTGGTTGCCGCGACCGCCTTCGGAATGATCCTGGCAACAGGGACGATGGGAGTTCCGCTTCTCGAAGCGGCGGACGTCCCCGAAGGCTTTAAGATGGGCGAGTTGGCCCCTGAGCCTTCCGCTGAGATGATCGAGGCGGGCAAGCGGGTCTACTTTACCAAGTGTGTCTGGTGCCACGGCGTGGACGGCGCGGGCGACGGGCCCGGAGCCGATCGCCTCTGGCCGCGTCCTCGGAATTTCAATCAGGGGACGTTCAAGATCCGGCACACGGCGAGCGGCGAGTTGCCCTTGTTCGACGCCAAGAAACCGGTCCCCGGCCAGAACGACCTCTTCGAGACGGTTACGCACGGATTGCCCGGTTCGGCCATGCCGTCCTGGGAAGGTATCTTGACCGAGGAGCAGCGGTTGCAAGTGTTGTCCTTCGTGACGACGCAGCTCGTGAAGGATCGGAAGTTCACGGACAAGGCTTCTGAGACCCAGACGATTCTGCAGTTGGCCGATCTGAAGCCGAAACCGGCGACCGACGAGAGCAAGAAGCGCGGTGCCGAATTGATCGTTGAGAAGAAGTGTATCGAGTGTCACGGGGTGGAAGGCCGCGGCGACGGAAACGCCTTCAACCTCAAGGACGACTGGGGCTTTTCGATCCAGCCGGCC
>DIHJ01000024.1:76342-92883 GCA_002420105.1 Nitrospira sp. UBA5699 | reverse complement strand
CCGATCGATCCGTTGACGGACAAGCCGAAGATCAACTTCGTCGTTCCGTCAGACCCGGTCGAGGGCGAAATCCCGGCCGATATCGAGAACGAAGCCTGGCAGAAGGCCCCGCGGCGGTACGTGGCGATGGGCGGACAGATCACCCACAAGCCGCGCAATTTCGTGAACCGGATCGACGACATCTGGGTTCGCTCGCTCTATAACGACAAGAGCATCGTGTACCTCCTGGAATGGGACGACCGCACGAAGAGCGTCGCCGAGGGCAAGCTGCCCTGGGCCCCGACCCAGGTGAACATCGACATCAAGGAGCAGGATCCGAAGACCGGAGAAGAGGGATCCATCGCGGCGAATCAGAACAAGTACGCGGTGTACAACGATGCCGTCGCGATCGAGACTCCGGTGAAGTGGAAGGAACTCCCGGCTCCGATCAAGCCGCGGTATCTGTTCGGGACCAACGAGCAGTTCCCGGTCGATATCGTCAAGTGGGAGGCCGATGGATCCATCCGTGCCTTCAAGGGAACGGGATGGGACAAGGACTTCGAAGAGCGGGATACCTATGAAGAGAGCCTCAAGGTTCTCAAGAGCGAATGGAAGAACGGCCGCTGGTACGTCATGATTCAGCGTCCGGTCGGAAACAAGAAGGATCAGGATTACGACGAAGACACCTTCTTTGAGGTCGGTCAGTACATCCCGACCGTCTTCTTCGCCTGGGACGGACATAACGGCGATGCAGGACGTAAGATGGCCGTGTCGGCCTTCTACTATACGTTCATGAATCCCCCGATCCCGAAGGAAACCTACATCTATCCGGTCGTCATCGCGTTCGGCGTGGTGCTGCTGGAGGGATGGGTGTTGACGCGTCGAGCGAACAAGAAGAAGGGGAAGACCCTCTAACGTTCGCTGCACAATCGAAGTGAACGACAGCGCGGAGGGGGTGGGGAAACCCACCCCCTCTTTGTTTTTATGAAAGGTTCAGCCGCAGACGTGATCACCGATGTGACGGGGATTCTCCTTGCCGGCGGAAAGAGCCGGAGGATGGGCCGGGACAAGCGATTCCTCCAGGTGGGCGAGCAGTCCCTCTTGGAACGGAGTCTGGCGGTGCTCCGCGCGGTCTTTGAGCGGGTACTCGTGGTGATCGCGCAGGACAGTCCCGAACTCGACGCGGCGGTTCCGGTCATTCGCGATCTGGTGCCCGAATGCGGGAGTCTCGGGGGGGTGTACACTGGCCTCAAGCAGGCGGTCACGCCCCACATCTTTGTCGTCGCCTGCGACATGCCGTTCCTTGATCCTCGCGCGGTGCGTTATGTCGCGGGACTGAAAGACCAGGCCGATCTTGTGATGGCGAAACGGGCGAGCGGTCTGCAGCCGATGCACGCCATCTATAGCCGCCGTTGTCTCCCGGTCATAGAGGAGATGATCAAGACGCATCAGCTGAAGATTCAGGACATTGTCGCGCATCCTTCCCTCACGGCACGGGTCATCACCGAGGCTGAGCTCAGCGGGATCGATCCGGACGGCCGGTCGTTTCTGAACATCAACACGCCGTCGGATCTCGAGGCTGCGCGGGCGCTGGAGGATCGGTCTCGGAACCCGCGCATTTCCTGACGGACACATGAGCCGCAGCATCGTCATGATCCATCCGGGCGCGCTGGGAGATGTGCTGCTGGCGCTCCCTGCGATGAGACGGCTTCGGGCGCGGTATCCCGGTCACCGGCTTGCTCTCTGGGCCAATGGGTCCGTCGCGCATTTCCTGTCGGAATGTCGGGTGGTCGACGACTGGATTCCCCTGGAGGGGAGAAACGGCCTCGAGTTATTCGGCTGTTCCGCGTCGACGACGCGCGATCTGACGGACCGGTTGGAACGATGTGACCTTGCCGTGGCCTGGATGCGCGACGAGGCGGGCGCCGTTGCGGCGGCGCTTCAAGGCGCCGGCGCGCGGGTCGCCCTGGTCGAGTCTCCTTTCTCCCTCAGGTTGCGCCGCAGGCACCAGAGCGACCGATTTCTCGAAGTCTTGAGTGAGCCGGAATCCGATGCCTCGGAGCATCTCCCGCTTACCTTGCCGGACCATCTGTGCCGGCTCGGCATCGCCTGCCTGGAAGGGCGGGGAATAGGGAGCGATAGGCCGCTCGTCCTTGTCCATCCCGGGAGTGGAAGCCGCCACAAGTGCGTCAACCCCGAGGTGCTCGTTCCGGTCTTGACGCGGCTCTTGGAAGAAGGTTTCCACCCCGTCATTCTGGAGGGCCCGGCCGATCGGGATGCCGTGAGCGGTCTCCTCCGTCACTGTTTCGTTGGACCGACGATCCTGCGAGAATTGGATCTATCCACGGTTGCGGCAGTGCTTTCCTGCGTGCAGCTCTTTATCGGCCAAGACTCCGGCGTGACTCACCTGTCCGCCCTGTTGGGTGTGCCGACCGTGGCGCTGTTCGGTCCGACCGATCCCGACCGTTGGGTGCCACGGGGCCGCTCTGTTACGGTCGTGAGAGGCGCATCCTGCGCCTGCCGGTCCTGGGAAGCGGTTAGCCGATGTCCTGACAAGCCCTGCCTTCGCCCGGCTGCCGCAGAAATTCTGTCGGCCTGCCTCATGCAGGCTCGTGGTGGTGCAACCCCTCGAAATCCCTCACGATCTGCCTTGTCTCCGCCTACCCCGTATGCTAAAGTGGCAAGTTAATTTTTTCTTTCTACGGTAAGGATTTAGGAGCGCGTTCTTGTCTCAGGGTGTCGTCCAAGAAAAAGTGACCAGCGCACTGCTCGGAGCCCTCAACGGGGCCAAGCAAAAGGGGCAGCTGAAAACGGAATCCTGGCCGACGCTCAGCCTGGATGCCCCCAAGCGCCCGGAATGGGGGGATCTGGCGTCGACGGTGGCGATGTCGCTGGCCTCTTCGGAACAACGGGCGCCGCACGACATCGCTCAAATCATCGTCGACAACATTCCGCAACGGGATCAGCTGTTCGACCGCGTCGAGATCGTCCGGCCCGGGTTTCTCAATCTAACCGTCAAGCCGTCCCTGTGGCAGGAAGTGCTCAGGGAGATCGAGGCACAGGGCAAGGCATACGGCAGAGCCGATCTCGGGCGCCATCGACGGGTGCTCGTGGAGTATGTGAGCGCCAACCCCACCGGTCCTCTCCACGTCGGCCATGGACGGGGAGCCGCCGTCGGACAGGCGGTGGCCAGAATGCTGGAGGCCGTGGGCTACGACGTCGTCAGCGAGTATTACATCAACGACGCGGGCCGGCAGATGAAGCTTCTGGGGGCATCGGTCTATGCCCGCTATCAGGAACTCCTCGGCCGGGCCGTCGAGTTTCCCGCGGACGGGTACCACGGGACGTATATTACCGAGGTCGCGGAGCGGGTGAAGCAGCGACTCGGCGGGGCGCTTGCGGAACTGTCGCCGGGAGAACGGGAAGAGCGCTGCCGGACGCTGGCCTATGAAGAACTCCTGGGGCTGATTCGGGATGACCTCACGTCCTTCGGGATCGAATTTCAATCCTGGTTCAGCGAGGCCTCGCTGCTCTCGTCGAAAACGGTCGAGCGGGTCCTGGAGGAACTGCGGTCGCGTCAGCTCCTCTTCGAGCAGGAGGGCGCCTGGTGGTTCCGCTCGTCGGCCTTCGGCGACGAGAAGGACCGCGTCGTCAGGAAACAGGACGGCGAATATACCTATCTGGCCTCCGACATCGCCTACCATCGGGACAAACTGCAACGGGGATACGATCTGTTGATCGATGTGTGGGGCGCCGACCATCACGGCTACATTCCCCGCATGCAGGCCGTCATGCAGGCGTACGGCCATCCGAAGGAACGCCTGCAGGTCGTGTTGGTGCAATTGGTCAAGCTTCTGCGGGCCGGCGTGGAAGTCAAGATGTCGAAGCGGACGGGCGAATTCATCACGATGCGGGAAGTCATCGATGAGGTCGGCGCGGATGCGGCGAAATTCTACTTCCTCATGCGCGACGCCAATACGCATTTGGAATTTGACCTGGAACTGGCGAAGCAGCGTTCGGCCGACAACCCCGTCTATTATGTCCAGTACGCCCATGCCAGGATTTCCAGCTTGTGGCGGGTCGCCGCATCACGCGGGATCGCCTGTCCGCTGCCGAGCCGGACGGACTTGACGGTGCTCACCGACCCCGATGAACTCGGATTGATCAGAAAGCTGTCGGTGTATCCCTCGGTGCTGCAGGCGAGCGCCGCCGGATACGAACCGCACCGGATCACCTACTATCTCCAGCAGCTGGCCGCGCTGCTCCATACCTTCTACAACAAGCACCGGATTCTGCCTCCGGCCGCCGATCAGGAGGTATTCGAACAGGCGCCGCCCGGCATGGGGACGGGCGAGGAGCCGCAACGGGAAACCTTGAGCCCCGAACGGACGGCGGCGCGTCTGGCGTTGATGAGCGGCGTGCAGCAGGTGATCAGGAACGGACTCGCTGTGCTCGGAATTTCCGCACCCGATCAGATGTAGACGGAAACGGGACGCAAGAGGGATCGTGAAGTTTTCAGTCGGACAGACGGATCAGCGGACGGACGCGAGACTCGGCACGTTGAGCACCGCCCATGGCCAGATCGAGACGCCGGCATTCATGCCGGTCGGGACGTTGGGGCCGGTCAAGGGCCTCGAGCCCCAGGATCTGGAACGATTGGGATTCCGCCTCATGCTCAACAACGCCTACCATCTGTATCTCCGGCCGGGACACAAGGTCGTCGCCGAGATGGGCGGCCTGCACCGGTTTACCGGATGGCCCGGGGCGATCCTGACGGACAGCGGGGGGTTCCAGATTTTCAGTCTTGCCAAGCTCTGCAAGATTACGGACGACGGGGTGAGCTTCCAGTCGCACCTGGACGGATCAACCCATTTTATCACGCCGGAAACGGCCATCGAGATCGAAGAAGCCTTAGGCGCCGACATCATCATGGCCTTCGACCAGTGCGTGGCGCTGCCCGCCGAGCGCGACGTCGTTCGCGATGCGGTCAGGCGGACGACCCTCTGGGCCGAACGGTGCCAGGCCGGCCGGCGACGGACGGATCAGGCGCTGTTCGGCATCGTGCAGGGCGGCTTGGACGGGGAACTGCGCACCGCGTCCGCCAGGGAGTTGGTCCGGCTCGGGTTCGACGGCTACGCGGTCGGCGGTCTCTCGGTGGGGGAGAGCAAGGCCGAGATGTATGCCATGCTGGATGTCACGGTACCCGAGCTTCCCGCCGCGAAGCCCCGGTATTTGATGGGGGTGGGCATGCCCGAGAATCTGATCGAAGGCGTCGCGCGCGGCATCGATCTCTTCGACTGCGTGGTGCCGTCGCGCCACGGGAGGACGGGGTGGCTGTTCACCAGTTTCGGACGCGTGGTCATCAAGCAGGCGCGGTACCTGCGCGACGAACAGCCCATCGACCCGGGCTGCGGATGCCCGGTGTGCGCGCGATATTCGCGGGCCTACCTGCATCACTTGTACAACGTCAAGGAGATGCTGGCGTCGCGGCTGAATACGATCCATAACCTCTGGCATTTTGCGGATTTCATGCGCCGGATGCGGGAGGCGATCGCGCAGGGGACGTTCGTCGAATTTCGCGAGCGGTTTTATCTCGCGCAGGGGCGGGACGCGGCGGATGCCGCTGCGCCGGCCGAGGGGGAAAGCGGGCGCGGTCATCACACGGACAGAGATGTCTGAGAGCAACGAGAGGGGAGCCGTTTTATGTTGATGGAATCGGTGGCCTGGGCTCAGGGGACGGGGGGAGGCGGATCGGGAGCGGGAACGCTTCTGTCGCTCGTGCCGTTCGTGCTGATTTTCGTCATTTTCTATTTCCTGCTGATCCTGCCTCAGCAAAAGAAACAGAAACAGCAGAAGGCGATGCTGGAGGCCTTGAAGAAGGGCGACAAGGTGATCACGTCATCCGGCATCTGGGGCACCGTGACCAACCTGGGGAAAGAGACGGTGACGCTGCAGATCGCCGACAATACGAAGATCAAGATGCAGCGGGAGTTCATCTCGCGGGTACGCGCGGACGAGGAAGACAAGGACGCATAGAAGGATGCATAGACCGTACAGGACAAAGGGGTTGGAAGCGCTATGAAAAAAGTAGGTGGGCGGCTGACGTTGTTGTTGCTGGTCATGCTGGTCTCGGCGGTCTCGTTCCTGCCGTCGTACCAGCCCTTGTATCAGGCCCTGCCGGGGTGGGCCAAGGCGGTGCTGCCGAACAAGGGGATCACGCTGGGACTCGACCTGCAGGGCGGCATCCACATGGTCATGGAGGTGGATGAAGACCGCGCGGTGGAGATCGCCGTCGATCGTTCGGTGGTGTCGCTGCAGGACATGCTGGTGGACAAGAAGATTCCCGTCGAATCGGTCAAGCGCACGGATCCGACCAGAATCACCATTCAATTCCAGAACGCCGATCTCAAGGCCCAGATTCAGAAACTGATCGATGAATTTCCGACCTTCGCGGAAACCGAGTCCGCCGGGTCCGCGAATACGATCGTCTGGGATCTGCGGGAATCGGAAAGCAAACGCATCAAGGATTCGGCCGTCAATCAGGCGCTGGAAACGATCCGCAACCGCATCGACCAGTTCGGCGTGGCGGAGCCGCTCGTGCAGCGTCAGGGATTGAAGCAGATCGTCGTCCAGCTGCCGGGCGTCAAGGACCCGAAGCGCGCCAAGGACCTGATCAAGGAGACGGCGCTGCTCGAGTTCAAGATGCTCGACGAGGAGAACCAGATGAAGCTGGATCTCCCGGCCCGCATCCCCAAGGACAAAGAGACGGAAGTGTTGAAACAGGCCGAGGGCAAGGTGCCCGAAGGCTCCCAGATCCTCTTCGAGCGGGCGGTGGAAAAGGACACGGGCCGTGAATATCGCATTCCCTATCTGGTGAAGAAACGGGTGATGCTGACCGGCGACGTGCTCAGCGACGCCCGCGTCTCGATCGGCCAGTTCAACGATCCCTACGTGTCGATCACGTTCGACGCGAAGGGGGGCCGGGAGTTCGAGCGGATCACCGGCGACAATGTGAAGAAGCGGATGGCGATCGTGCTCGACAACACGATCTATTCCGCGCCGGTCATTCAAGAGCGGATCACCGGCGGCCGCGCGCAGATCACCGGAACCTTCTCCACGCAGGAAGCCAACGACCTGGCCATCGTTCTGCGGGCCGGCGCGCTGCCCGCGCCGCTCAAAATCATTCAGGACCTGACGGTCGGGCCGTCCCTGGGGCGGGACTCGATCGAGAAAGGCGTGACGGCGACCCTCGTGGCCGGCGCCATGGTCGTGGTCTTCATGATCGTCTATTACCGGTTGGCGGGGGCGATCGCCGACTTCGCCCTGATCTTGAACCTGGTCTGTCTGATGGGCGCCCTGTCCGCCTTGACCGCCACATTGACGTTGCCCGGCATCGCCGGCATCGTCCTGACGATCGGCATGGGCGTCGACTCCAACGTACTGATCTTCGAGCGCATTCGTGAGGAACTCCGGCTCGGGAAAGCGGTGCGACCCGCCGTCGACGGGGGGTACGACAAGGCCTTCCTGACCATCGTCGACTCTCACGTCACGACCTTGATTACCGGCGTGGCCCTGTTCCTGTTCGGAACGGGACCGATCAAGGGGTTTGCCGTGACTCTCTGTCTCGGCATCGCGATCAACCTGTTTACCGCGCTGGTCGGCACCAGGGTGATTTTCGATTTGATGAATCAACGCAGCAAAGTGGAGCGGTTGAGCATTTAAACGAGCGGGCGTACGGTCCGAGGTTAGGGGCGATGGGAGAGATCGCCCGTCTTGGTGCCGCGCACCTCTGGCCTGCATAGGAGAGCCTTCATGTTAGAGATTCTTGGGAGGACGAACATCGATTTCATGGGGAAGCGCCGCTTCTCCTTCATGTTTTCCGGTATCATGGTGGTGCTGGGGATCATCGCCCTGATTCAGATCGGCCGGGGAGCGGCGAACCTCGGGATCGATTTTGCGGGGGGCACGGCGGTGCAGTTGAAATTCGAGCAGCCCATCCGGATCGACGAAGCCCGGAAAGCCCTGGAGACGAACGGCCTCGGCGATGCCGAACTGCAGGAATTCGGTCAGGATAACAAGCTCTTGGTCCGCGTGAAGGCCTCGACGACCATCGAAGAAAAGACGGCGGAGCGCGTCGAGGCCGTTTTCGGCAAGGAATTCCCCGCGAACAAGTTCGTCGTCGAATCCAGCACCGAAATCGGTCCGACCATCGGGAAGAAGCTGCAATCCGACGCCCTCGTCGCGGTCGTGATTTCCTTCGCCGGGATCATCCTGTATATCGCCGCGCGATTCGAATTCCGGTTCGGAATCGCCGCGGCCCTGGCGACCTTTCACGACGTGCTGGCCGTGCTGGGCGCTTTCTACGTGCTCGACAAGGAGATCACCCTCCTGGTCGTGACCGCCCTGCTGACCCTGGCGGGTTATTCGCTCACGGACACCGTCGTCGTCTTCGACCGGATCCGCGAAAACCTGCGTGCCAGACGCCGGGAGAGCGAGGAGACCCTGATCAACGGCGCGATCAACCAGGTCTTGAGCCGGACGATCGTCACCAGCCTGACCGTGGTGCTGGTGTTGATTCCGTTGACGTTCGCCGGGGGGGACGTGTTGCACGATTTCTCGCTGGCCCTCCTGTGGGGCGTGATCTTTGGAACGTACTCGTCCGTGTTCGTCGCCAGTCCGCTGCTCCTGCTGTGGCCGGGGTCGCCCGGGAAGCTCTTGAAGCGGAGTTGACGGCCCGATGGGGTGCGCGCGGGATTCAGAACCTCTCTGACCTGCGCGCGCCCCCTGCGTAGGCTGCCTATCCATGAGACTCTGGAGTCGGTCACACAGTCTCCAGCACAAGATCATCACGGCGATCGTGATGGTCGGACTTCTGCCGCTGACGCTCCTCCTCGCACTGACCTACGTCGAAGAACGCCGCGCGTTACGCGAGACGACCGGGACGAACTTCAAAGAGGTCGCCGTCGAAGCCGCGCGCCGCATCGAGATGCACGTGAGCCGCGGCATGAACGAGGCGCAACAGCTCGCGACCACGCCGTTCCTCCGCACCGCCGTCACGGAAGCCAACCGCACCTATGAAGGCAAAGATGCGCAGGCCGTCCAGGAGATGATCAGGGATTGGCAGCAGCGATGGAAGCAGCGGGACAAGCGAAGCGAGTTCCCCCTGTTCATCAACCGGATCGTCACCAACTATCTGATCCGATGGCACGACATCCGGAAGTCGGATTATGTCGGGATTCTCGTGACCGACGTTCAGGGGGCGCTGGTGGTCAGCTCCATTCCGCAGGTGGACTACTATTACGGCAAGACCGCCTGGTGGCGGGCGGTGGTGAAGGAAGGGCGGCAGCAGGCCTACGTCAGCGAGATCATGTTCGATCCGGCCTTCGGCACCCATGTCGTCGTCGTGGCGGCGCCGATCGTCGACGATCTGCAGAAATCCGTCATCGGAGCGGTGACGGTCCTGTTGCGCCGGGACACCCTGTTTCATTCGATCGCCGAAGTCTCGATTGGCGCGACCGGGCACGCGATGCTGTTCAGCTCCGACGGCGCCCCCGTCATCTGCCCGATCCTGGCGCCGGAAGAACATTCGATCACGCCGGAATTGATCAGGACGCTCGGCGCCCTGAAGGCGGGCTGGGCCGTGGCCGATGACGATTCGCACGGCAGCCGCGACGCCCTGATCGGATTCGCGCCGGTGCGGTTTACCGAGCGGCTGGCGCCGGGCAGCATCGGCGGCAAGCAGTGGATCACCATGGTCCGCCAGGATCCGCACGAAACGTTCGCCCCGCTCGCCGACCTGGTGGCGAAGGTGTTGCTGTACGGCCTGGCCGTGCTGGCGGTGCTGTGGGGGACGGGCATCGTGGTCGCCCGGCGCATCGCGCGTCCGATTCAGATCCTGCACGACGGCGTGCTCGAGATCGGGAGCGGGCGTCTCGATCAGCGGCTGGAACTGAACACCGGGGATGAAATCGAGCGGCTGGCGGACGCCTTCAACCAGATGGCCGCCAACCTCCAGCGCTCGTTCGGGCAGATCGAACAACGGATGGGGGAAGTCCGTCGGTTGGAGGAAAAGTACCGGGATCTGATCGAGCATTCGCCGGAGATGATCTATCAGCTGAACCGGGGCGGGTACTTCGTGCACGTGAACAAGACGGGCCTGGAGAAACTGGGCTACACGCTCGACGAGATGCTGGGGATGCGGTTGTGGGATCTGGTGCCGCCCGGACAGGAGGCGGCGGTGCTGCATTACCTCGAGCGGCTGATGTCCCAGGGGCAGAGCACGACGGAAACCGTGTTCCTCGCGAAGGACCGGCGGCCGATCGACGTCGAAATTCATGCCACCGCGCTGTTCGATCAGGAGCGCGGCGGGATCGTCCATACCCGCGCGTTTGTCCGGGATGTGACTCAGCGCCATCGCCTGGAGCAGGAGCTGCAGCGGTACACCTCGGGTCTGGAACAGGCGGTCTCCGAGCGGACCGAACAGTTGGTCGCGTCGCAGGCGCGCTACAAGGCGCTGTTCGATCTGGTCGCCGACTCCGTCTTCATGGTCGATGCGGCCGGAACGATCGTCGCCGTCAACAAACGCGAGGAGCAGGCGTTGGGCTATCCCGAATCGAATGTCGTCGGCCGCAGCATGTACGATGTGGTGCTGCCGGCCCATCGCCTGGCGCTGACCGGGTGGCTGGCGGATATCGGCACGGGGAAGCGACAGGTTCCGACGCAGGAAATTACCGTGTCCAACGCCGCCGGTCTCGAGACGCCCGTGGAAATGGACCTGATCCGCGTCGGAGGGGCCGATCAGCTGCTCGTCATGGTGCAGTTGCGCGACATCACCGATCGGAAGAAGCTCGAGCGCCAGATGCAGACATATCGCGAAGAGCTCGAGCTCAAAGTGCGCGAGCGGACCAGGGAGATCGAGCAGACCAAGCAATATCTCGAGAATCTGCTCGAGAACGCCAACGACGTCATCTATACGCTGGATACGGAGCAGCGATTCACCTACGTGAACAGCAAGATCAACGTGTGGGGATATCGCAAGGACGACCTGATCGGCCGGCCCTATCTCTCGCTGCTGTCGCGACGCCATCGGGGCCGGCGGCTCAAGAACACCTTGGACATCGGCGCCAAGCAGGTCTATGAAGTCGAGGTCGTGACCCGCATGGGAGAGACACGGACGGTCATGGTGAGCGTGTCTCCGCTTCAGGGGGTGGAGGGCGAGATTCTCGGCGTGCTCGGGATCGCACGGGACATGACTGAAACGAAGAAGCTGGAGCAGCAGATCAGGAACTCGGAGAAGCTGGCCTCGATCGGGAAGCTCGCCGCCGGCGTGGCGCACGAGATCAACAATCCGCTCGGAGGCATCCTCAACTGCCTGTACAACCTCCGGAAGGGCACGCTTTCGCCGGCGCGCCAGGAGGAATACCGCGCCCTGATGGAAGACGGCGTGCGGCGCGTGCAGAAGATCGTCCGCCAGCTGCTCGATTTTTCCCAGCAGCACGAACCCGAATACAGTCCGACGGATATCAACCAGGTGGTCGACCGGGTGCTGGTGCTGACGAATCATCTGTTCGCCCCGAACCGGATCCGGCTGGAGACGGCGTTGGGGCAGGTGTTGCCCAGCTTGATGGTCGACCGGCACATGATCGAGCAGGTGTTGATGAACCTGGTCTTGAACGCGGTGCAGGCGATGAAAAACGGCGGGGTGCTGACGATCCGGACCTCCGTGGCCGAGGGCATCTGCCGGGTCGAGGTGAGCGACACGGGGTCGGGGATCGCACCGGCGGTCCTGCCGCGCATCTTCGATCCCTTCTTCACCACGAAGGGCGAGGGGGAAGGGACGGGATTGGGGCTGTCGGTGAGCCTGGGCATCGTCGAACGCCATGGTGGTAAGATTCTGGTCGAGAGCGAAGTCGGAAAGGGGACGACGTTCATTTTATGTCTACCGCTGTCGCGGGAACGTTCGCTGGTGGAAAGGGTGTCATGAAGGGGCTCGCGATCCTTCTCGTGGACGACGAGCCGCTGATGCGCCTGTCGATGGTCGACGCCCTCGAGGCCGTCGGGTACGACGTGCACGCCGCCGCGTCCGGCACCGAGGGGATCGAAGCGGTGCGGCAGAAAGCGTTCGATCTGGTGATCACCGATCTGCGGCTGCCCGGCGCGGACGGACTGACCGTCCTGAAGGCGACCAAGGAAAAGTCGCCGCAGACCGAGGTGGTCGTCATCACCGCCCACGGGTCCGTCGAAACGGCGGTGGGCGCCATGAAGTTCGGCGCCTTCGACTACATCACCAAGCCGTTCCAGATGGACGAGCTGTTGTTGATCGTCGAGCGCGTGGGCCGTGTCGTCGCGTTGCGGCGCGAGAATCAGGATCTGAAGGAAACGCTGGAGGACAAATTCAGCTTCGGCGGCATTCTGGGCACGAACAGCCAGATGCGGGGCGTGCTCGACAAGATCAAGCTCGTCGCGGGCACCGACTCGACCATTCTCATTCTCGGCGAAAGCGGCACCGGCAAGGAGCTGGTCGCCAACGCGATCCATCAGAACAGCGCCCGGAGCCAGTATCCGCTGATCAAGGTCAGTTGCGCCGCGCTGCCGGAGACGTTGCTGGAAGCCGAGCTGTTCGGCCATGAGAAAGGGGCCTTCACCGGGGCGTTGCGGCAGCGCCGCGGGCGGTTCGAATTGGCGCATCGCGGGACGTTGTTTCTCGACGAGATCGGCGAGATCTCACCGGTGGTTCAGGTCAAGCTGCTGCGGGTGTTGCAGGAACGGAAATTCGAGCGGGTCGGCGGCAACGACACGATCGACGTCGATGTCCGTCTCGTGTGCGCGACGCAGAAGGATCTCCGCAAGGAAGTCGCGCAGGGGCGGTTTCGGGAGGACCTGTTCTATCGGCTGAACGTCGTCCAGGTGGTGATTCCGCCGCTGCGCAAACGGCAGGAGGACATCCTGGTGATCGCCGAGCACGTGTTGCAGGTCTGCTCGACGAGGATGAACAAGAAGCTCAAGGGATTCTCCCCGGCCGCGCGCGAACTCCTGCTGCGCTACTCGTTCCCCGGCAACGTCCGGGAACTGGAGAACATGGTCGAACGGAGCGTGGCGCTGGGGCGGGACCGCGAAGCGGTCCAGCCGTCGGACCTGTGCGGGTACCAGTCCTGCCCGTTCACCGGGGGTGTGCCGCAGGATTCCTGCGGGTTCTGCAGCGAGGGATTGACCGGGCAGAAGCGGGCGGAGCGTCCGATGACGTCCCTTGCCGCGGCTCGGGAAGAGTTCGAAAAAGACTACATCGTCTCGGTGCTGGAGCGGGTGGAAGGCAGCCGCACGACCGCGTCAAAAATCCTGGGGCTCTCGCGCAAGGCCCTGTGGGAAAAGTGCAAACGCTACGGGATTCCGTCGGCCAAGGACGAGCCGGAGGACGAGACGTAACTTACTCGGTCGGCTCCGTTCCGCCTTCCCAGAGCTTCACGGTCCGATCCCATGCCGCACTGGCGAGCCGCCGCCCGTCCGGCGACAGGGCAATACCCCGCACCCCGCCGCTATGTCCCTTGATCGTTCTGAAGCAACGTCCGTTCGACAGGTCCCAGAACCGGATCGTGTTGTCGTCGCCGGAGCTGATGAGGACCTTCCCGTCCGGCGTCACGATCAGCGAGCGGACCCAGCCGGTGTGGCCCTTGAGCGTCCGGTGTTCGAGCACCTGCGGCATTTCGAACATCTTGATCGTGGTGTCGCGGCTGCCCGTGATGAGGTATTTGGCGTCGGGCGTGAAGGTCATGGCGCCGATCCAATAGTCCATCGGTTTCTGGAACCCGCCGTCGTCCTCGACGAAGTAGCCGCGGGTTTCCGTGCCGTCGTCCTCGTCCTGCTTCCAGTGGCCGTTGTGCAGGATCTTTTCTTCCCCGCTGGGCAACACCTCCCAGATCTTGATCTTGCCGATGTCGGCGCCGCTGGCCAGATGCACGCCGTCCGGGGAAAAGGCGACGCAGACCGACCATTGGTGGTCGTACTGGTCCTTGCCGAGGAGGGTCATGAGTTCCGTGCCGGTCGTGACTTCCCAGATCTTGATGTCCTTGTTGTGGCTGCCGCGGGCCAGCATGAGGCCGTCGGGCGACAGCGACAGGCTGCACACGTTGTGATCGTAGCGGGTGAACAGAAGTTTCGTCGGTTCGCCGGTCTTGGGATTCCAGAGCCGGATCGTCCGGTCCTCGCTGCCGGTCGCCAGCGTTTGTCCGTCCGGCGTGAAGACGATGGCCCGGATGTCGTTCGTATGGCCGCGCAGCGAGCGAAGCAGCCGTCCGGTTTCGATGTCCCAGATCCGGACGAGACGATCGACGCCGGCGCTTGCCAGCGTCACGCCGTCCGGGGAAAACGCGACCGCCCAGACCCCGTGAGAATGTCCCCGCAGCGTCTTGAGCTCGCGTGCATCCGCTTTCCAATATTCGAGGTGATCGATCGGCGGCGCCACTGGTTGGGGCGTCGAGGCCGGTGCAGCCGGCGCCGGGGTGAACGGGGAAGCGGTCTGTTCTGCCATGGTGCCTGTCCTTCCGAGCGTCGCGTGGGTGAAGCGGCCGGCGGCGACGGGCTTGATTGCAAATCGCCGTTTCGGCCCAGTATAATTCGCGTTGTTATCCGGAGATCGTAAGAGAAGGCCCGTCGCCAAGTCAAGCCGCTCCGGGAGCCGTGTGGGGCCCGGTCTAACGTCTACAAATTGGGGGGCGTGTATAAAGATGGGAAGCGTCACCACCACATCGGAAGTTGGAGTATCGAGGACCGCCATGGAACTTCGTTTTCAGCCGGCCCTGTTACAGGAAGTCATCGATTCATTCGTGGAGAAGACCGAGCGGGAGGGGGATCCCACCTATTATAAGGAGTTCCACGAACTGGCCGATCCCATCTATGAGAAATTCAGCCTGGACGACCGGGAAAGCGAGTTCAAAAAGCTGTACCAGTATCTCTTCGGAACCTGGGGATTCTCCGACATCATCCGCGATGCCTTCAACGAGTATCCGCTGCTCAAGGAGAAAGTCGGCATCGTGCTGGTGAAGGGGGTGCTCAAGGAAGATCAGGAAGGGGTCGATATTCTGAGAAAGTGGGGGTCGGTCGAGCAGGATCTCGCCCGCGAATTCGAGGCGAAGGGGTTGAAAGGCGTCGGCATCAAGCTCATCCCCCGGCGATTCTACGACCCGGCCCTGACGCGGTACTGCCGTCACGAGTTGATGCACATTTCCGACATGCTCGATCCGGTCTTCGGGTACGATCCGGACACCAAGGTCGGGCAGAACCCGGGCGAAGAAACGCTGATCCATCACCGCTATCGGATCCTGTGGAGTCTCAGCGTGGACAGCCGGCTCACGACGGCGGGCAAGGAGCCGATGCTCAAGAAAGAGGACCGGTTCAAGGAGTTCCGGTCCTGGTACCGGAAGATTCCCGCACCGCAGCTGAAGTCGGTGTTCGAGGGGTTGTGGCAAACCGGCTTCTTCACGCACTCCGAATTGATCGAAATGGCCACGGACACGCTACGGGTCATGGATCGCGCCGTCGACGTCGAAGGCGGCGAAGTGCCGGAGACGGAAAACAAAGTCATGCTGATGCCGGGGTTTCCCTGCCCCCTCTGCCGGTTCCCGACCTATTCCTGGGTGGAGGATCTGGGAAACAAGATCGAGTCGTACGTGCTGGATTTCATCCGCGAGAATCATCCGGGATGGGACGTCGAATTCGGCGCCTGCGATCGATGCGTCGAAGTGTACAAGCTGCGCGCCGACGGCGTGATGTAGCGGTGATGGCGAACGGCGCTGCGGCATGCGTCAATCGTCATTCGCGAGAAGGGCGTCACGCTTCTCGCGGTTGACGCACGATGAATGACGGATTGCGGTGATCTTGTGGCTACCGATCCGAAATACGGCCGGCGCGACTTCCTCAAAGATTCGGTCCTCTCCGTGGCGAAAGCCGCGCAGGAATTTTCCAAACACAAAGATGCCGCTCCCGAGGTGCCGGCGCCGGTATTCCGCAAGGACTGGCTGCGCCCGCCCGGTGCGGTGGCCGAAGCCTTGTTTCTCGAGCGCTGCACGAAGTGCAACGATTGCGTGACGGCCTGCCCCCACGGCTCGATCGTGTTTCATCAGCAGGACGGCACGCCGGTGATTTTCGCCGATCAGGTTCCCTGTTATCTCTGCGAGGATCTTCCCTGCATCGCCGCCTGTGCGACCGACGCGTTGGTGCCTGTTGAGGGACCCGAACAAGTCCGGATGGGCGTGGCCGCCGTGTCGCATCGTCTCTGCACGGCGGGCCAGGGCTGCCATGCCTGCGTGTCGAAGTGTCCGACGGACGCGCTGCAGATGGATTTCGACGCCCAACGACTGGCGGTGTCCGTGGAGCGCTGCGTCGGATGCGGCATGTGCGAGCAGATTTGCCGGACGGTCAACGATCACGTCGCGATCAAGGTGACGCCGGCCCGATCGGCGGTCCCTTCCGCGTATTGACAGGAATGCTCGTGAAAATCAGGCCTGAAATCGCGTCAAATTTCATGAAAAAAGGAGAAGCCAGCCGCAGCGAATGGTGCGGAAAATCAG
>DIHJ01000024.1:61640-76153 GCA_002420105.1 Nitrospira sp. UBA5699 | reverse complement strand
CCTTTACCTATCATACCCAAGCCTTTGCCACGGGTTTGACCGTCAGTGCCGAAGAAATGTTTCACGGCAACGGGTTGAACCGAGGAGCTGATTCTCATGACGAGTAAGCAGCCGGTACAAAGTTCCACGCAAGCCGCGACAGCCGTCATTCCGAATCCCCCAGCCATCAAAGATTCCCCCGCCGTTGAACGTGCGCTCAACCGCAGCAAACTCTACCTGCTCGTCTCGTGGAGTCTGCTGTATCCCGAAGACGAGGAATTTCTCGATTATCTGCAGTGCGGAGAGTTCGTCGAGGACGGGCGTGCCGCGCTCGATGCGTTGGAAGCCGCGCTCGACGGCATGGGCGGCGAGCGCGCCAAGCAGAAGCTGGCGCTGATGCGCAAGCAGCTCGACCAGATTGAAAAACTCATCGCCTCCGAGTGCGTGAACTGGCAACTCAGCGATCTCCAGGCCGAGCACCGTCGCGTGTTCAGCAACGTGATCACGCTCGATTGTCCTCCGTATGAAACGCTGTTCGGTAACGACCACGTCTTCGCGCAATCCCACGTCATGGGCGACATCGCCGGATTCTATAAGGCGTTCGGCGTCGAGCTTTCCAAGGACATCCATGAACGGCTCGACCACCTGAGCGTCGAGTTCGAGTTCATGCATTTCCTCGCCTACAAGGAATCCTACTCGCGCTGCCACGACGGCGCCGACAAGACGCAAATCGTCGTCGATGCCCAGAAGAAATTCGTCAAGAATCACATCGGCCGCTGGGTCCCGTTGTTCTGCCGGATGCTGATCAAAAAAGCCGATTCCGGCCTCTTTAAGCATGTCGCGGACATGACGTCCGACTGGATGGACTTCGAAGCCGCCTTCCTGAACGTCACGCCGCAGCCCTATTCGGAAGCCGATTATCGGCCGGCGACGTTCAATTCGCCCGAAGGCCAGACCTATGAGTGCGGCGCGCAGGACCAGGGCAACGAGCTGAGTCTCCTGCTCAACGAAACAGGCACGCAGAATTTTATGGATCAAAAGGACAAAGAGAAAGATAAGGAGGAAGGGGGGCCGGTCGGGACCGCCTAACAATCCGTATTCATGTCCGGTGTTTCCATTTTTATGTTTGTCGGCAGTCATCTTGGGTCACAGTTCTTAATCACTTAATCGAGAGGAGGGCATAGTCCATGAGAGTAGTGCAGACACACAACAAACATGTGGTGTTCGGCATTCTTCTCTCTGCCCTGATCGTAGGCGTCATGCTGACGATTGGGCAGGTACCGTTGGCCGTCAGTCAGCCGGTGACCATCCCGGCGAAAGCGGTCAAGGGCTCCATCCCCATGGATGGGGCGAACCCGATTTGGGAGAGCGTGCCTGGTGTGATCGTGCCGTTGAGTGGTCAGCTGATCACCACGCCGATGCATCCGAACATCTCCGTCAAGTCCGTGTTCGTGAAGGCCATGACGAACGGCAAGGAACTCGGGCTGCGCGTCGAGTGGAACGATCAGACCAAGAACGACACGACGATCGGTCCGCAGGACTTCCGCGACCAGGCCGCGATCATGTTCCCGGTGAACACGTCGGGTGCGCCGCCGTTCCAGTGTATGGGTCAGTCCGGCGGCACCACCAACATCTGGCGGTGGAACGCGGAATGGCAGAAGGACCTCGGCAAGGATAGCGCCGGGATCTGGGACGTGGACGATCAATACCCGGGGATTTTCTGGGATTACTACTTCGAAGAGCCCGCCGGCGGCGTGACCTATCCGGACCGGATCGGCCGCAGCCTCGGACCCTTCAACCCCGGCATTTGGTCCGGCAATATCATGTCTGACCCGACCCTCCGCGTGAGTTCGGTCGAGGATCTGAACGCCAACGGCTTCAGCACCCTGACGACGCAGGCTCACCAGGACGTGATCGGCAACGGCGTGTGGGAACCGGCCGGCTCCGTCAAGGGCGGTGGATTCTCCGGCCCGACCTGGCGTGTGGTCGTGAAGCGCAGTCTGGAAACGGGCGATGCCAACGACACGCAGTTCAAGTCTGGAATGTCCGTGCCCATCGCGTTTGCGGTGTGGGACGGTGCGAACATTGAGCGCAACGGTATGAAGGCGCTCTCCACCTGGTTCACGCTCAAGCTTCCGTGAGCTGACCGGTCCGAAGAGGCCCTGTTCCGCTCCTGAGGGCGGGCAGCGACGTACGGAAAAGCCCCAGTTCTCTGAACTGGGGCTTTTCTTTTTTTACACGCGGAATCGTGCATGCGCCGGGGCTGCCAGAAGAAGGCGTCAGGGGCCGGAGAGCCGGCGGGACAGGGTTGCTTTTGGATGATGGCGGAGTGTATAAAACAGGGTCAGAATCTTTCGAGATTATTCTTATTTTTCAATTCTCTCGGCAGAGATTCCGTATGAAGGTTTCACTCCTCTTCCCTCCGACCTGGCATCCGTCGCAGCCCTATCTCAGTCTACCTTCGCTCACGGGATTCCTGGCTCAGGCCGGCGTGACGAATGTGTCTCAGCGCGACCTCGGAATCGAACTGCTCGACGACGTCGTGACCCGATCTTACGGAACAGGCCTGTATCAGGAACTGGCCGACAAACGGAAAGCGCTCGAGCGCGAACGGACGGGCGAAACCGGGCCCGGGAGCGCCGAGCATCTGGCGAGAATCGTCGAGTCCCTGGATCGATTCCCGTATCTGATCGACCGGATCGAGCCGGCCAAGGAGACCCTGAGAGGCGAAGGCTTTTACGACATGGAGGCCTACCGGGAGAGCCTGTTCCTGATCGACAAATGGCTGGAAGTGCTCTCGTCGCTCTATTTCCCGACACGCTTGACGGTCGTCGACAATCAATTCAGCAGCTACTCGATCTATTCCTCCAAGGATCTGATGAAGGTGATCCGGGACGAACAGCAGAATCCCTACATCAATGTGTTCCGTGAACGATTCCTGCCGTCGATCATCGGCGACCGTCCTGACCTCATCGGCGTATCCATCACGGCGACTTCGCAGATCATTCCGGGGCTGACGCTGTGCCGGCTCATCAAGGAAGCGGCGCCCGAGATACACCTGACGATCGGCGGCAGTATTTTCACCCGCCTGGTCGACAACCTCCGTCGCTGCCCGAATCTGTTCGATCTGACCGACGACATCGTCGTCTTCGAGGGGGAGACCGCGCTGCTCGAATTGGTCAATCAGATGGCGGGAAAGAGGGATTTCAGCAAAGTCCCCAATCTCATCTATCGTCAGAACGGCAAGATCATCGTGAACCAGCCGTTCTATTCGGAAAACGTGAACCAGCTGCCGGCTCCCAATTACGACGGGTTTCCGCTCGGTCGCTATCTGTCGCCGGAGCCGGTTCTGCCCGTGCAATTCTCGCGGGGCTGTTATTACAAGGACTGCGCGTTCTGCGCGCTGACCCTCGATCACCAGAACTTCCGACAGAAGGATCCGGGCCGGACGATCGAGGAACTGGAATGGCTCAAACAGCGGTATAACGTCCGCAACTTCTTTTTCACCGACGAATGCTTCGCGCTGTCGCCGACCAAGCGGCTCTGCCAGCAGATGATCGAGAAGCGGCTCGACATCAAGTGGACCTGCGAAATGCGGTTCGAGAAGCATCTCACGCGCGAATTGCTGGCGTCCATGCGGGATGCCGGCTGCCTCAAGATCGTCTTCGGCCTCGAATCCTTCAATCAGCGGATCATGGATTTCATGAAGAAGGGCATCCAGCAGGAATGGGTCCGGCGCATCACCAACGATTGCGTGGATTTGGGGATCGCCGTGCACTGCTATATCATCGTCGGCTTCCCGACCGAAAAGGAGGAGGAAGCGCTGGAAACGATGAATTTCGTCGTGGAGAACAGGAAGCTGAACGAGTCGTACGGGTTCTCCTGCCAGCCCTGCCTGTTCGATCTGGAAAAAGAAGCGCCGATCATGAGCGATCCCGGCGGGTACGGCATCAGGCGGATCATGCGGCCCTCGGCCGAGGACCTCAGCCTCGGGTTCTTCTACGAGGTGCAGGAGGGCATGACCCCGGACCAGGCGGAACGGCTGTATCAGCACGTCTACGAAAAGGTCAGTGAGGTGGTGTGCGAGTTGCCGTTCAACTATTCCATGGCGGACGGCTTGCTTTACATCGCGCGGGCGAAGGCCGAAGAACGCCGGGCCGTTCCGGCGGCGCGATCGTAAGGGCGTCAGCGTCGCGGCGTTGACCGGCTTTTTGCACGCTCTGTATAATTCAACGCTCTAACGGGGGGCACCAGCGTGCTGGCACCGGGAACGACCATCGAACGGATGACGGGGAAACTGAGCGATCAGCCGCTCCTGTTCCAGTACACGATCAAGCTGGTGCTGCTGGTCGCCTTTCTGGAATTGATTCTCTACCGGCTGGTCTCGCGGCTGGGCATGCATCTGAGCAAGCTGGCGGCGGATCATCAGTGGATCATCCCGACCTTTACCGCCCTCACGGAAATCGGCCAGTGGCTCCTGAACGTCGTCGCCATCCTCCTTTTTCTGGGCCTGACGGTCGGGATGGCCAACCGTCTGGCGAGCCGCGGCCTGACGGGGCTGAACCGGTTCACGATCCCCTGCGTGGCCCTGCTGCTCCTGCTGACCGTCGGGTTTCTCTTCGTGCCGCCGACCATGCTGGGATCGGCGCTGTACAACAGCATCGCCCTGGCGACGATCGTCCTCCTGATGAGCGAATATGTGGCCACGCATCAGGATTGGTCCCATCGAATTCTGGGCCTGACCTATCTCCTGGGCATTTCGGGGTGGCTGTACTATCAGATCGTGTCGACGTTCTACAGCTTCGCCGGGACGGTGGCGGCCCCGCCGCTGGTCTACGAGTCGCACCGCGCCGGCGAAGCGCTGATGGTGCTGGCCAGCATCCTGGTGTTTTGGGCCTACGGACGCGGCGTCTCGTTCCGCTCGCGGAATCAACGCCAGCGCGCCCGCGCGATCTGGTTTTGGGGGACCGCCGGAGCGATCTTCGTCACCCTGTTTTTCCTGGATTATCTCCTGAACCGCTACGACCCCGCGCTGGCCAACAACGTGCGCAAGGGAGCGGACGGGATCGGGTGGATTTTCCAGTTCGGGATGGGCTACACGTTTTATCTTCCGTTCGCGTTGTATATGGCCGGGTTGATTTGCTGGTCCTATACCGTGATCAAATTGCTGACGATGGGGCGCGTGGCGGGATACGGCCTGGGGCTGATGTTCATCGCAGGCTACGCGCTGTTGTATTCGAACCTGACGCTCATGGTCGTGCTGGGCGTCATGTTGCTCACGATGGACCGCTATCGACGCGATGTGTCGGATTCGGTGCCGGCGTCGGATACGCCGGTGATGGGAACGCCGGACTCCCTGGTCGGCGGGCATGTGTAACGAAATCCTTTTGCGATAGGAATTGTCATGGACGAACCAACTTCTTCAGCTCCCGAGCAGGGCCGCGCCGCGGTGGATCCGGGCGATCAGCCCTTGAGTCCCGACGAGGAGATCGTCGAAATCGAAAAGCTCCTGGCCGCCGAGCCGGATGATTTCCAGGCGCGCTGCCGGTTGGGCGAGCTGTACTTCAGCAAGGGCCGGCTCGACGACGCGCTGGTCGAAGTGAAAAAGTCGATCGAAATGGCGGAGGGGCTCAGGGCGGAAATGAACCGCTCCCTCGCCATGTATTACTCGAATCTCGGCACGATCTATGCGACGAAGAACATGGCGGACGAGGCGGAAACCGAGTTCAAGCACGCGCTGGAGGTGTTTCAATACGACGTGCTGGCGCTGTTCAACCTCGGCCGCCTGTATGCCGACAAGAAAAAATTCATGGAGGCGAAAGGCTACTACGAGCGTCTGGTCGAGATCACGCCGGAAGACCCCATTGCCTGGTACAATCTCGCGGGCGTCTACGTCGAACTCGACAACCCCCAGGTGTCGGATTACAACACGATCGACATGGCGATTCAGTGCTATCTCCGTACCCTGGAACTGGACCCCAAGCATCTGGAAGCCAGTTTCAAGCTCATGGAGTTGGCCCTCAACCATAAGAAAACGGATCTGGCGATCAAGGTCATGGAGGATGCGGTCGAACAGAATCCCGAAGAACCGTTGGCCTACTACAATCTCATCAGCGTGTACGACAAGTGTAAGATGTTCGAGCAGGCCGAGCAGGCGCGCAACCGTTTGAAGGAACGGTTTGCCAAACGGAGCAAAGAGACCAGCGCATCCTGATACTCATACGGAGGAACACACCATGTTTGGGAGTCTTGGTTTCACTGAGCTGATCCTCATCCTCTTCATCGTGTTGATCATTTTCGGCGCCGGCAAGCTGCCGCAGTTGGGGGAGGGGCTCGGAAAGGCCATCAAGGGTTTCAAGAAGTCCGTCCATGAAGCGGACGCCATCGAGGCCGAAGCGGAGGCCGCGCAGCAGCAGATGGCGGCGGCACAGCAGGCGATTCCGGCGGCGCCGGCTCCGGCGGCGCCGGTGGTGGAGCAACCGGCGGCTCAACCGGCCACCCGCGCCTGACCGGCCCGATCGGTCTGCACGACATGGAAACGGAACTTCAGCTCGCACTCGGGTATATCGAAACCTTTGCCGGCAACGGCAAGGCGCGCAGCACCGGAGACGGGAAACGGGCTGTGAAGGCCGGGATCCCGCTGCCGCATCACGCGGCGCTCGACAAGGATGAGCGGTGGCTTTACTTCGCCGAATCCGGGTCGGACCGCATCCGCCGGGTGAACCTGCAGGAGGGGACTCTCCACAATTTCGCCGGTATCGGCGAAACCTGCTACAGCGGAGACGAAGGTCCCTGCGGCGAAGCGGGACTGTATCTGCCTCTGGACGTCGCCTTCGACTCTCAGAATCATCTCTACATTTGCGATTCCGGCAGCAACCGGATCCGGAAGGTCGACCGCGACAGCGGGGTGATCACGACGGTCGTCGGCACCGGGCAGCACGGGTTCAACGGCGACGGGCCGGCGCTGGAGGTCAACCTGACCTGGCCCGCGGCGATTGCGTTCGATCGCGACGATGTCATGTACATCGCCGATACGCAGGCGCACAAGATCCGCCGCTACGATCCGCGAACCGGGACGATCACGACGGTCGCCGGGACCTGGACGGCGGAAGACGATGCCCGTGAACAGCCGCTGGTGGCGCGCAACCTCGTGGTGCTGTCCGGCGATGCCATCGGCATCGATTTCAGCGACGATCACGGCTGGCTGATGCCGGTCTGTTCGGACGGCCTGGACATGTCGATGTACCTGGACGACGGGAAACCCGCGACGGAGGCCCGCCTGTACGACGTCGTCGGCATCGCGGTGGACAGCAGGGGGAACGTGGTGTTCGTCGACAAAGGCAGTAATCGCGTGCGCAGGATCGACCGGGACACCGGCATCATTTCCACGGTTGCGGGCGTCTGCCGGTACGGGTACGACGGAGACGACAAGCCGGCCGTCCGCGCCATGCTCCATGCTCCGGAAGCCGTGGTCTTCGATGCGCAGGACAATCTCTATGTCTCCGACACGATGAACCATCGCGTACGCAAGGTGGACGCCGCAACGGGGATCATCACGACGGTCGCGGGCAACGGCGACAGCGGCTACGAAGACAAGAATATGGGCGGGTGCGGGGCCGCGCGGTTCGTGGCGAAGGAATCGGCCGGCGCCCTCAAGCACGGTGACGGGCTTCTCGGCGTCGAAGCGGTCGTGAATTCTCCCGTCGGGCTCGCCCTGGACTCCCACGGACATCTCTACATCTGCGAGCGGGGCGAGAACAAAATTCGCCGCGTGCGCCTGTGGTAGACACCCGGGATCGGCCGTATTGGTCCCGCGGTGCGGTTGTGGTATTGTGACATCGTCGTAATCAGTCGCCTTGGTCAACTGAGGACGTTGCATGGTGCACAAGACGACGAAGACGGTTTCCCGCCCCCTCCTGCTGTTGTTTCTCTGTATTCTGGTCGTCGCCGGCGTGCTCGGCGGTCTGGGCATTCCCCTGGTCAGCTCCGAGGGCATGATCATTCGCGCGCATCTCGTCGAGGGAGACCTCCCTACGACTCCGGAAGATGCGGCCTGGTCGAAGGTTACGCCGATGACGCTGCCGTTGAGCGGGCAGGTGATTACCCGGCCGGTCTGGCCCGAGCCGACCGCCCGGGCCTTGACCGTCCGCACGCTGCATAACGGAACGGAAATCGCCTTTCTGCTGGAATGGCAGGACAATACCAAGAACGACCGGCTTACGCCCGGGACGTTCCGCGACGGGGTCGCGATCGGGCTTCCGCTGGGCGACGCCCCGGCCTTCTTCTGCATGGGACAGCTCGACCATTACATCAACATCTGGCACTGGAAAGCGGATTGGCAGAGCGATATCGATCGCCGGGCCGCACGGAGCACCGACAGGCAGCGGGAAGGGGTTCGGACCTTCGAAGTCATTCCCCGTCGCGTGTCTTCGGTCGAGGATCTCATCGGCGGAGGTTTCAGCACGTTGACCACAAAGGAAAAGCAGGGCCGCGTCCAGGGCAAGGCCACCTGGAAGGACGGGATCTGGCACGTGGTCATGCGCCGGCCGCTCTCCAGCGAGGAACAGGAGAACGAGGCCAAGCTGGTTCCCGGCCGCGTGCAGACGGTGTCGTTCGCCGTCTGGAACGGCGAGAACAAGGAACGCAACGGTCAGAAGGCGGTGGCGCCCTGGTTTCAGCTGGTCATCGATCCGGTTGCGAAGATCTAGCTTCTTGTGGTGTGCTCGTAGAGCGGGACCCGCGCACGGCCCGGCGCAGCCGGTCGGAGAGCACGAGGCGTACACGTTGGAGGACGATCGCAAAACTCTCGGGGGTTCGACAACAAAGGCCCTTCGTCGCGGAAGGGCCTTTGTTGTATGTATGGGCGTTCTTCTGGGACTGCTGGGCTGGTTCGCGCCCGATCGGTCGGCGGCCTCGGATCAATCGCCCATGACGGCCGACGAGGCCGCCAAACTGGGAGAAGAGTTCGGGGTCGTCGTCGGCGAGGTCGACGAAGAGATTCAGAAGGAGCTCAAGCTGCAACGGCCGCAAGGGGTTGCGGTGTTCGAAGTGATCGGAAATTCGCGGGCCGACTACGCGGGCATCAAGGTCCGGTCGGTCATCAAGGAGATCGACAAGACCGAAATCAGAAACATGATGGATTTCGGGCGAGCGATCAAGAAGGCCATGAGGGAATGCAACTTCACGGTCGGGACCTATGAACCGGCCGATCCCGGCGATCCGGTGGGCTGGGGCGTCAATTTTCATTTTGTCGGGTGCAAACGGGACTGATCGGACATGCGCCGTACGCAACGACTGATGGCGGGGCTCTTCGTGCTGCTCGTGATCGCGGTTCACGCGTTCTATCACGAACGGGCGATCGCGCAGAAAGGCGATACGCAGGCGCCCGCCGAGTGGGTGGCGGACATCGAAAAGGTGTTCATCCGGTCGGAGGATTGCAAACAGTGCCACGACCGGCACTATGAGGAGTGGAAGGGCGTCCGCGAGCAGACCCCGGACCTCAAGACCTTCGGACGGGTGGATGCGGCGCTCCTGCACGGCACGTCGCTGGAATCGCCGGTGTTCCGCACCGTGCTCGGCCTGTGGATGCAGACCAACCCGACCGTCCAGGAGCGGCAGCGCTGCCTGTCCTGCCATGTGCCGTCGACCACCGTGTTCCCTCAACACGCCGAAAAGATCGCCTCCCAGGTGCTGGCGGGAAAGCCGCAGGTCGAGGGCATCGGCTGCGCCTCCTGCCACCTCATCAAGTCCGTCGAGGCGACGCCGATGCCGCCGCCCACGTTCAAGATCGAACCGGGCAAGACGATTTACGGGCCGTATGCCGATCCGGAGGAGAATCTCGTCCATCCGGCGGTGCAGTCCGAGCTCTTCCGCGGCGCCAACTACTGCGCGTCCTGTCATTTCGACAAGGTCAAAGACGTCACGCAGAAGGATCTGCCGGGGGAAATTCTGCAGGGCACGATCTGCCAGGATTGCCACATGGAGCCGTCCACGGGCAGCTCGACGTCGAAACGGGGCGCGATGACGCGTTCGATCGGCCGGCACTGGTTTCGGGGGGTGGTGATTCCCGGCACCCTGCTCAAGAACCGCAATCTGCAAGCCGAGTGGATGCCGCGCGTGGATCTGGAGACGAAGAAATCGGATTTCGCCGTCGAAGGGACCGCGTTGGTGAAGGTCGGAAGCCTGCCGCACAGTTTCCCGGACGGCGATCCCGTCCTGAAACAATTCCTGCTGGCCATTACGGTGAAAGACGCGCAGGGCCGGGTGCTGGCCCAGGAGACCAAGCAGTTCGGGTTGCCCTACGACAAGATCCTGCGCGGGCCGATTCCCGATCCCTTCATCAAGGGAGGGAATACGCGAAAGGTCCCGTTCTCGCTCACGGTGCCGGCCGGGTCCGCCGCGGCCCTGGTGGAGGCGGTGTTGAGCTACGCATTGATCCCCACGCCGGAGCCGGCGCTGAAGGACAAGTACCTGGCGTCCCTGGGGAGCGACAAGGAGCGGGACGGCGCGAAGAAGATTCTCGACGAGTACACACAGCCACGGGTCCTGACCTACCGCGCGAAGAATCTCTGAACCATGTCCAGGATGATGCGGATGAGCAGAGGCAAGTCGATTCGTGTGAAAGCGGCGCTGGGGGCGGTGCTCGCGCTGGTCGCGGGGCTGCTGGCCCAGCCGACCGGGGATCGCCTGTTCGCGCAGGATGCCAAGTCGCAGGGAACGATCGAGAAGGCGTTCCCGAATTCCAACAAGTGCAAACGCTGCCACGAACGCGTTTTCGAGGAGTGGGAAACGTCGCCGTTGTCCAAGTCGATCCATTCGCCGGCGTTTCGGGCGACGCTCGACGCCTTTCTCGCCTCGCCGGCGGGCAAGGACAAGGCGCTCTGTTTCCGTTGTCATGCCCCGCACGTGCGGGAATTTCCGGACCATGTGCAAGTCTTCATCGATCAGGCCAAATCGGGCGATCCGCAGATGGACGGGGTGGCCTGCGCGCAATGTCATCTGATCAAGCAGGTCGATCGGGCGAAGCAGCCGCCGGAGCCCAAGTACGAAGCCGCGGGCAGCAAGATTCTCTACGGCCCCTATAAGGACTTTGCGCAGAACCTGGCCCATCAATCGATGGAGTTGGGACTGTTTCGCAAATCCGATCTCTGCCTGAACTGCCACCAGTCCGTTCCGGCCGGCGTCAACCTCGGAAAGAGCAACGATCTGCTCGGCAACTGGGATCAAAGCAAGGCGGTCAAGTCCGGCAAGGAATGCCAGTCGTGCCATATGCCGGAGCAAACGGGCGAGTCGGCCAACGGCGAGAAGAAGCGGACGGTCGCCAACCACACTTTCCCGGGTCGCATCGGAAAATTGCGACAGGAGGCGGCCAAGCTCGACGTGGAGACGAAGATCGAAGGGGACAAAACGACGGTCACCGTGAAGGTGCAGAGCCTTGTGCCGCACAACCTGCCGACGACCCATCCGGCCTGGGCGACGGTCGTGCTCGATCTGGATATCAAAGGCAAGAATCTCAAAACGGTATTTGCGGAAAAGCGCGTGTATGGCCGGGTATATCAGGACGCCAAGGGTCAGAGGACGCAGTTCGATTTCGAAGCCGTGAAGGTGCTGGAGGACACGGTTCTCAAGCCGGAAGAGCTGCGAATCGAGACCTTCACCTTCCCCACGCCCAAGGACACCAAGACCTTCGACGTCGAGACGACGCTCAGCTATGCGCCGGTCACAGGGCCCGCCCCCTTCCTCCAACGGATCGAAGCCGAATCCTCGAAGGGATCGCAGGATCCGGTCTTCCAGGCGATCGAGATCGTCAAACGGACGGAGAACATCCCGGTCAAGTAAGCCCTTTGGCGAGGGAATCAACCTCTCGCCGTTAGCCTCTGGCCTCTTGCCACAGGGTTATTCGAAGACGATCCGGGAACTCGGCGACTTCATCTTGAAGATCTGCAGGGCGGCGTACATGCCCTTGGCCGGGTGGTTTAGGATGAGCCGCGAGTTGGTGACATGGGTGTCGAGGAGTTCGTACTGCCCGCCGCTGTAGTACAGATCGCAATCGTCGATGTGGCAATTCTTGTAGACATGGTTGTCGAGCGCGAGTTTGGTCTTGTTGAACGACTGCCCGTCCACCACGATATAGTTCGGTTCCAGTCCCATCGGCCCGTCCTCCGGCGCGGACTATAGCAAAGTCTTCCCAGTCCCGCAAACGGCCCTCCGGACGGCGGCGTCTTCCCTTTCCGAATCTCCTGGAGTATTCTTCGCGGCCATCATGACCGACGCGGCGATAGTGATCCGGACCGGACTCCCCGCCTTCGCGTTCCTCCTCGCGCTGGCCGCCTGCGCGGGCCTCGCACCTCCGGCGTCGGAGGACCATCCGAACCAGCAAGCCGTGATCGGCAAGACGAAGCAGGAGCTGTTCGCCTGCGCGGGCAATCCGATCAGCGAGAAAATCAAAGGCGACCGGACGGTGGTGGTGTACTACAGAGAAGCGTCTGTGCTTGAGGAATCGTTCCCGGGCCCCAAGAGCAGCTACGCCATGGTGCATCACGGCTGCCGTGCGACGGTGGTGTTGGACCGGGATCGGGTCACGGGCGTGCGCTATGAGAGCGTGCCGAGTTCCTATCGGGATGAAAGCCATTGTGAAGACATCTTCGAGCGTTGTCCCGGCCCCTAGCGGTTCCCGTTGAACCGTGCAACCCATCACGATCGAACGGAAGGGGCGGGTAGCCGCCGTGACGCTTCCCCCGACAACATCCCAGGCGTGGCGAGGGGTCCGCGGCGCCATTCTCGGTTGCGTGCTGCTCGGAGGGCTCTGCGGGGTCGCGTCCGATGCCAATGCGCTCGAAAAATACGGCCGGCCGCTGCCCGAATTTGAAAAGGAAAACGGGGTGGAGGTCGAGCGCGGCGTCGACGAATCCCTGATCGCGGGCTATCTCCTCACCGGCGCGTTCATTTCCAATCCCTCGTTCACCGCCCGGCCGGACAACACCGGCCGGGTCGGTCTCCGTCATATGCTCCATGCGGAAACCGACCTGTACAAGAAGTACCTGACGTTCTATACCGATCAAAATTTCTTTTCCGACCGCGACAACGGCTGGATTGAGTTGACCGAATGGGATCAGACCTACGGCTTCACCGGAACGGTCGAGCACTGGAGCTGGCGCATGCAATATGAGCGGGATGCTCCGCTGGACCGGACGGGCCTCAAACAGGTCTACGCCGACGCCCTGGTGAACTATCGCATTCGCAGCGGCGAGGACTGGACCTGGTGGCAGAGGATGTTTCCCAGGAACAATCTGACGGCCTATGTCGGGCTCGGCTGGCTGTTTCATAATGAGAATTACTTTGCCAGGCCGGACAATACGGGCCGGGCCCTGTTTCGCTATGTCGGCCATTTCGACCTCAATCTGTACCGCGAGAAGGTCCTGCTGTTCGGCGATTTCAACATGTTCACCGACCGCAGCGCCTCGAATGCCGGCAGACCGACCGAGTTGGACTGGATCATCGGGGTCGCCACGCGCTGGCGCGACTTTGAGCTGAGCTTCTATCGCGAGCAGGATCGTCCTCTGGACCGCTCCGGTTTTATCCAGGAGTATTGGGCCGTCCAGCTTCGGTTTGCCTTCGATGTCCAGAAGCAGGGGCGGTGACAATCGGGCATCGGCCGGTGAGCCCGTCGTCGAATTTCATCTTGATCCGATATCGCGTACCCGTATAGAATGGCCAGACTTTTCAGGTAGTTAGCCGCGCGATTGCGTCCGGACCACCCTGCGGTTTCCCCCTCAGTTTCACCTGTTCTTGATGGGTTGAAGCCACGGGGAACCGTGTGACATCAGCAGCCCGTTTAACCTTTGAGGAGGGTATCCCGTGAGCGACTCAGCGATTGTTGCGTTTGCATTGATTGCAGCGGTGGCCGGTATTACCTACGGCCTCTACCTTGCGATGTGGGTGTTCAAGCTCAACGCCGGCAACGCGAAGATGCAGGAAATTGCCAAGGCCATCCAGGAAGGCGCCGGTGCCTACATGAACCGGCAGTACAAGACCGTCGGCATCGTCGCGGCGGTGCTCTTCGTCGTGTTGGCGGGCGCCGGCGCCGTCTCCGACAAGTTCGGGATCCTGACGGCCGTCGGATTTCTGGTGGGCGCCGGCGCATCGGCGATCGCCGGCTACGTCGGCATGATCATCGCGGTCCGGGCCAATGTGCGGACCGCTCAGGCCGCCCATAACGGGATGAATGCGGCTCTGACCGTGGCGTTCCGCGGAGGGGCCGTGACCGGTCTCCTGCTGATCGGATTGGGTTTGCTGGCGATCACCGGTTTCTACACGATTGCCCAGTCCATTGCAGGCCAGGAGAAGGCGATCCATGCGTTGCTGAGCCTCGGGTTCGGCGGAAGTTTAATTTCGGTCTTTGCCCGTGTCGGCGGAGGCATCTATACGAAGGCCGCGGATGTGGGCGCCGACCTGGTCGGCAAAGTCGAAGCGGGCATTCCGGAAGACGATCCGCGCAACCCGGCGGTGATTGCCGACAACGTGGGCGACAACGT
>DIHJ01000024.1:60386-61549 GCA_002420105.1 Nitrospira sp. UBA5699 | reverse complement strand
GCGGTGACGACGGTGGCGGCGATGGTGCTGGCCTTTACGATGTTCAAAGGCGCCACGGCTCCGATTCTCTATCCGCTCGCGCTGGGCGGGGTGACCATTTTTGCAACCATCATCGGTATCCTCTTCGTGAAGGTGAGTCCGGGCGGCGAAATCATGCCCGCGCTCTACAAAGGCCTCTTCGTCGCCGGGGGCATCGCGGCGGTGGCGTTCTTTCCCATCACCTCGAAGATCATGGACGGGGTCGGCGGCGTCAGCGGGACGAGCTACTACGTTGCGGCGTTGATGGGCCTGGCCGTGACCCTGGCGCTCGTCTTCATCACCGACTATTACACGTCGAAAAGCTACGCGCCGGTGAAATACATTTCCAAAGCGAGCGAAACCGGCCATGCGACCAACATCATCGCGGGGCTGGCCGTCGGCATGCAGTCCACGGCCGCGCCGGTCGTGGTGATCGCGGCGGCGATCCTCGGCAGCTTCTGGGTGTGCGGCGGGGCGGATTCGGGGGGCTTGTACGGCGTGGCGGTGGCCGCGGTGTCGATGCTCTCGATGGCCGGAATCGTGGTGGCGATCGACGCCTTCGGCCCGATTACCGACAACGCCGGCGGCATCGCCGAAATGTCGCATCTGGGCAAGGAAGTCCGGGACATTACCGATCCGCTCGACGCCGTCGGCAACACGACCAAAGCCGTGACAAAAGGGTATGCCATCGGATCGGCCGGATTGGCGGCCGTGGTGCTCTTTGCGGAATACTCACGCGAAGTGGCGGCGCACAATCCGAGCCTGGCGGCGTTCGACTTGTCCAACCCCAAGGTGCTGGTCGGGTTGTTTCTCGGCGGCATGCTGCCGTTCATCTTCGGCGCCCTCTGCATGAAGGCCGTGGGCGAAGCCGGCGGGTTGATCGTCGAGGAAGTCCGCAGGCAGTTCCGGACCATCAAGGGCATCATGGAAGGCACCGGCAAGCCGGAGTACGG
The DNA here is from genome assembly GCA_002420105.1 of Nitrospira sp. UBA5699. Lineage (GTDB taxonomy): Bacteria > Nitrospirota > Nitrospiria > Nitrospirales > Nitrospiraceae > Nitrospira_C. The sequence goes on along the minus strand of DIHJ01000024.1, from coordinate 60,578 downwards.
CACCTGCGTCGATATCGTGACGCAGGCCGCCATCCAGAAGATGATGATTCCGGGACTGATCCCGGTCGTGTCGCCGGTGATCGTCGGCGTGGTGCTCGGCCCCCAGGCGCTCGGCGGCGTGCTGGTGGGGAGCATCGTGACGGGATTGTTCGTGGCGATTTCGATGACGAGCGGCGGCGGCGCCTGGGACAA
>DIHJ01000024.1:29913-60299 GCA_002420105.1 Nitrospira sp. UBA5699 | reverse complement strand
GACAACGCCAAGAAGTACATCGAAGAACAGGGGAAAAAAGGCACCGAAACGCACAAGGCCGCGGTGACCGGCGATACGGTCGGCGATCCGTACAAGGACACGGCCGGGCCGGCGGTGAATCCGATGATCAAGGTCATCAATATCGTCGCGCTGCTGATCGTCTCACTCATCGTCTGACCGCGGGCGTGAATCGCACGTGGGCGTCGTTTGCGGGACGCGAGTGCTCCGTGAACGACGCTTCCTGTTTCCGGGCTTGGCTTGACGGCTTTTGGCGGCCTGGAGTAAGGTGATCCTACGGGATCACGCTGGTGGCTGATCCACGAGAGTTCCCCAGATGTACGGGAGGTGCTCGAATGGAAAAACAGGAACGCAAGCAAGAGCCCAGACGAGAGCCGCAGGGGAAGGAAGAAGTCAAAGCCAACCCCAAGGTCGTCGAGACCGGCAAGAAGCTGAAAGAAGACATCGATAAGCTGGTCGATGAAATCGACGACGTCCTTGAGAAAAACGCGGAAGAATTCGTGAAGAACTACGTGCAAAAAGGGGGAGAGTAAGCGGCCGGATTCGGCCGTTTCCGCTTCCTCCCCGTTCCCTCACTCCGCTCCGGTCCCGACCATCCCGGCTCTCTCCACCGGCCGTGCAACGCGACGATCCTTCCGGCTGCCCGGTTTGACAATGCGGAGGTGAGGAGCTAGTATCCCCTTTCTTCTCGTGTAGTTAGCGCCGGTCGAGGCTCAGGCTCCTCCGTGAGGATGTGATGAAATCCAAGCTCTGGGTCTTCCGCGACATCGATCCTGTCAATCGGGCCGCGCTGGCGCAGGCCCTGTCAATCTCTCCCGCCGCCGCCTCGCTGCTCGTCGCCCGCGGCGTGACGACGCCCGATGAAGCCGCGCTCTGGATGTCGCATCAGGCACCCCACGATCCGTATTTGATCCCCGACATGGAACGGGCCGTCGAGCGGCTGCATCGGGCGGTGACCGCGCGCGAGCCGATGTGTTTTTACGGCGACTACGATGTGGACGGCATGGCGGCGACCAGTCTGTATCTGTCGTTCTTCGGGTCTCTGGGGGCGAACGCGCGCGCCTATGTTCCGCACCGTCAGCGCGAGGGGTACGGGCTCAATCTCGGCGCGGTCCAGCTGCTGCACGACGAGGGGGTCTCGTTGCTCGTGACCTCGGATTGCGGCACGACGTCGCATCGCGAAGTGGCGCTGGCTCGACAACTGGGCATGGATGTGATCGTGACGGATCATCACCAGACCGACGAACGCATGCCCCCCGCCGTGGCGGTCATGAATCCGCACCGCGCCGGCGCACAGTATCCGTTTCGCGGGCTCTGCTCCGCGGCGCTGGCGTACAAGGTGGCGCAGGCCTATCAGATGCGGTACGGCGAAGCCGGTCTTTCGCTCGAGTCCCTCCTGGATTTGGTGGCGTTGGCCACGATCGCCGACGTCGTGCCCCTGCAGGATGAGAACCGCGGATTTGTCCGGGAGGGCCTCGCGCAGCTTTCCCGCGGGGCACGCTGCGGCATTCGCGCGTTGAAACAGGCGGCCGGGGTGACCCGCGACTGTACGGCGGAGACGGTGGCCTTTAAGCTGGCCCCCAGGCTCAACGCGGCGGGACGGCTGGATCATGCGATGCTGGGCGTGCAGCTGTTGACGACCGAGTCGCCGGCCGAGGCCCAGCGGTTGGCGGAACGGTTGGAGCAGCTCAACCGGGAACGGCAGAAGATCGAAGCCGATATGATGGCGGAAGCGGTCGAGACGGTGACGGAGCGGGACTTGCCGGCGGCGCTCGTCCTGGCATCTCGCCGCTGGCACGTGGGCGTCGTGGGGATCGCCGCGGCACGGCTTGTCGAGCGGTTCCAGCGTCCGACGATCGTCATCGCGATCGACGAACGGGGAATCGGCAAGGGGTCGGCTCGCACCGTGGGCGGATTCGACCTCTATCAAGGACTGGCGGCATGCCGGGATCTGGTCGAAGCCTTCGGCGGGCACCCCAGCGCGGCCGGCGTGACGGTAAGCGAGTCGCGGCTCGACGAGTTCCGCGAACGGTTTGCGTCCGTGGTGGCCGCGTGGGCGGCGGGAGCGACGGCCGTGTCGACCCTGCACGTCGATGCGGAGGTGCAGCTGTCCGAAGTCACCACCAAGCTCATCCAGGAACTCGGGGCGTTCCACCCGTTCGGTGCGGGCAATCCGGAGCCGACCTTTGCGGTGAAGGGCCTCGACGTGATGGACGCCCGGACCGTCGGCGAGAAGCATCTGAAGATGACGGTGCGGCAAGGCCGATCGGTGCCGTTCGACGGTATCGGGTTCGGCATGAAGTCGCTGATCGAGCGCGGTATTCCCGCCCGTACCCCGGTCGATCTGGCCTTCATTCCCGAGCTGAATCACTGGAACGGGTATGACCGGATTCAGCTGCGCATCCGCGACGTCCGGATCAGCAACCGGGAGTAGCCTGATGCTCTACCAAACGGTCACGGATATCGACCAACTGATCGATTGCGTCAAGAGCTATCAGGCTGACGCGGATCTCGGCATGGTGCGCAAGGCCTATGAGTTCTCCGCTAAAGCGCACGAAGGCCAGCGGCGCCGATCCGGGGAGCCGTATCTGCAACATCCCATTGCCGTGGCCGGTGTGCTGACCTCGCTGAAAACGGACGTGACGGCGATCGTCGCCGGCCTGCTTCACGACACCCTCGAAGATACGGTCGCCACTCCCGAACAGCTGGAAAAGGAGTTCGGCAAGGATGTCGTGCATCTCGTCGACGGAGTGACGAAGATCGGAAAGATTACGTTCAAGAGCTATGAGGAGAAGCAGGCGGAGAATTTCCGGAAGATGGTGCTCTCGATGGCGGACGACATCCGGGTCGTCCTCATCAAGCTGGCCGACAGGCTCCATAACATGCGGACCCTCGAGCACCTGAGTGCGGCCAAGCGCCAGGCGATCGCGCAGGAGACGCTGGAAATCTATGCGCCTTTGGCCAACCGTCTGGGAATCGGCTGGATCAAGAACGAGCTGGAAGATCTCTGCCTCAAGCACCTCAAGCCGGATGTCTACGAGATGCTGCGCACCCGGGTGGCCAAACGGGACGAGGACCGCCAGCAGTACATTCAGGAAGTCATCGAGTTCGTCACCCGCGCCATGCAGGAGAACGGCCTGCCGGGCCAGGTCTACGGTCGTCCCAAGCATCTCTACGGCATCTATCAGAAAATGAACAAACAGTCGATCAGCTTCGAAGAAGTCTATGATCTGACGGCGTTGCGGATCGTGACCGACACGAAAATGAACTGCTACGCCCTGGTGGGGGTGATCCATTCGCTCTGGCGGCCGGTTCCCGGACGGTTCAAGGATTACATTGCCATCCCGAAATCCAACCTCTACCAGTCGCTGCACACGACGGTCGTCGGGCCGAAGGGCGAGCACGTCGAGTTTCAGATCCGCACCGAAGAGATGCACCGCGTGGCGGAATACGGCATCGCCGCCCATTGGAAATACAAGGAGCAGGGCCGGGTGGCGGACCGGGACAGCAAGGCGTTCGGCTGGCTGCATCAGTTCGTGGAGTGGCAGCAGGACCTGACCGATAACCGGCAGTTCATGGATTCGGTCAAGCTCGACCTCTTCCACGACGTCGTCTACGTGTTCACGCCCAAAGGCATCGTGAAAGAATTGCCGAAAGGTTCGACGCCCGTGGACTTCGCCTATGCCATCCATACGGAGGTCGGAGACCATTGCGTCGGCGCCAAGGTGAACGGGAAGATCGTGCCGCTCCGGCATCCGCTTGAGAGCGGAGATACGGTCGAAATCCTCACCTCGCCGACTCAAACGCCGCATAAGGACTGGCTGAAGTTCGTCCGGACGTCAAGGGCGAAGACCAAGATCAAACATTGGATCAAGATCGAAGAGCAGAAGCGCAGCATCGAAATCGGCCGTCGATTGCTGGAGTCGGAGTTCCGCCGCCACGGCATGGCTCCGGCGCAGATGCTGAAGTCGACCGAGCTCCAGGAGGCGGCCCGGCAGTCCGGGTTCGACTCCACCGACGACATGATCGCGGCGGTGGGGTTCGGCCATCTGCCGACGGCCCAGGTCATCGGGAAGCTGACCGCCTCCGCGCCGGGCCCGGAGGCGGCCGTTCAGGAAAAACCCGCCGTGCACAAAACCGTCGTCGGCAAGTCCGACGACAAAGGGGTGAAGGTCAAAGGCGCGCGCGACGTGCTGATGCAGCTGTCGCGCTGCTGCAATCCGGTTCCCGGCGATCGGATTCTGGGGTACATCACGCGCGGCCGCGGCTTGACGATCCATACGGTCGACTGTCCCAACCTGGAAGCGCTCGATTACGACCGCGAACGGCTGGTCGAGGTCGAATGGGATACCACCGCGCCCAGCACGCATGCCGTGAAGGTCTCCATCATGGCGGTGGACAAGACGGGCGTGCTGGCGAACGTTTCCTCCGCCATCGCGGAGTGTCACGCCAACATCAGCCGGGCGGAAATCACGACGAGGGAAGATCGCAAGGCCGTACTCGACTTCATCGTCGAAGTTTCCAGCACCCAGCATCTGGATCAGGTGCTCAAGGCGATCGAGCGGGTGGACGGGGTGATTACCGCGCGGAGAGTACGGGCCTGGCAGGAGCGGACGTAATCCGATGATTTCCTACGGGACGCGAAACTGCAGCTTCGACCCCTTTTCAAGTTTGAGGCGCGCCGCCTCGCCGCCCCCCAGCTCCAGGACATAGAGGGCCGGATCGTTCGGCTGATACTGGGGGCAGCTGTCGTCGGTTCTGGTGCAGATCGGGACGTTTCGCGCGATGTGGATGATCTGCTTTTTCTCGTTCATCCAGATGATGTCGAGGGGGATCCTGGTGTTCTTCATCCAGAAAGTCCAGGGCTGGGCCTGATCGAAGGTAAACAGCATCCCCCGGTCTTTCGCCAGGTGGTCCCGATACATCAGGCCCTCGCCGCGCTTCTTCGGGGTGTCCGCAATCTCCGCGTGAATGACGACGCCGCCCGGCAGCTGCACGGGGATGAGCCCGTCTTCAGCCCAAAGCCGAAAGGGGCCAATGATCGACAGACCAAACAGCAAAACGATGAGCCATCGGGGATGCACGAGGGCATCCTATCGACCCCGGGCGAGTGAGTCAATACGGACGGGGACGGCATGCAGGCGCCTTGAAATTACAGCGCCGGCTGTGCCATTCTCCTCCCCGGAAGGAGCACCGGTACCATGAAAGAAAAGCGTCGCGTTCTCTACAAGAAGGGTGTCTTCGTCTGCCCCAAGTGCCGTCAATCCTATGTGCAGGAAAAGTGGATTGAAGAGTGGCGGATACGCTGCCATCGTTGCGACTATCGGGGCACCCTCACCGAAGTGTCCGTCGAAGAGCACATGGATGAAGAAACCATCCGTCACTGATGCTCAGTGAAAGGCCGAGTCCCCGGTCGATCGCCACACCGCCGGCCGCCTCCATGAAACGGACAAGTCTCGCCGCATGCATTCTTCTCGTCGCGTACTGCTCTTCTATCGGTTCCGCCCGGGCTGAAGAACCGCCCGCCCGGGTCGTGAAGGTGCTGGTGGCCTATCACTCGCTGTCGGGTAATACCGAGCGTATGGCCGAGGCCGTCGTCGAAGGGGCCAAGGGCCTGCCGGGAACAGACGTCGTCCTGAAGCGGGTGGGGCAGGTGACGGCGGACGATCTGTTTTCCTCCGATGCGATCATCGTGGGTTCCCCGGTCTATTGGTCCAACATGTCGGGCGAGGTGAAGACCTTTTTCGATAACTGGCAGTTCAAGTTCGGGGTCTTTCCCGAATTTAGGATGAAGAACAAGATCGGCGCGGCCTTCGCCACGGGCGGGCAGATTTCCAGCGGCAAGGAAGTGACGATGCTGACGATCCTGGCCGCCATGCTGGGAAATCAGATGATCGTCGTCGGCGGCGGGGGGGCGTTCGGCGCGTCGGCGACCACGGAAGGCGACAGTCTCGGAATCGACAATAAAGAATTGGCCGACGCGCAGTCTCTGGGCCGCCGCGTTGCGGAAGTCGCGGCCATGTTCAAGGGAATTCCCGCCAAATAATCTTCCCGGCAAGGTTCGGTGTATGTCCGGCGACGGGGCGGCCGGCCGTTTCCGTCGCGTCGCCGCCGGCTGACGCGATGCCGTGTGAACCGTTCAACAGGATTCGAGGTACGCGAGTACTCAGAGCGGGCGGGGTTAGCGGCGAACGGGTGAGGGGGCGGGGAGGCGATGCTCGCTGGTTGCGAGTTCGACGAACTCCTGAATGTTCTTGGAGCAGCGACCGCAGCAGCCGGACTCTTTCAAACCGAACTTGGCTTTGAGTTGACAGGGCATGACCACGCCGGCCCGGCCCGCTTCCCGGACATCCGATTCAGTGATTCCCTTGCAGAGGCAGAGATACATGAGTGGCCTCACTCGTTTTGTTTCTGGTAACGATTATGAGAAGCATTCTCAGTATTACACTCCCATGAGCCGTTGTCAATAGGTCCGAACGTCTCGCTCAAAGCCGCATTCCAAGGTTCCGGCTGCAGCAGCCTAGGAGAGCGTCGCCTCCAGCTGGCCGACCATCTCGCGAATCGTATCGAATCCCGACTGCCAGAACGACTCCGCGTTCATATCGACCCCGACTCGACTGAGTATGTCCGCGGGAGGCTCGGAGCCGCCTGTCGCCAGCAAATCGAGGTACTTGGGCACGAAGGCGGCGCCTTCCGCCTGGTACTTGCGGTAGAGCGCTAAGACGAGCAGATTGCCGAAGGAATAGGCATAGCAATAGAACGGGCTGGCAAAGATGTGCGGGATCGTCAGCCATTCCCATCGAAATTCGTCCGGTACCGTCACCGCCTTCCCGAATTGCTGGCGGAGTTCGGCGAGGTATGTCTGCGCCAGCTGGTCGCCGGTCGCTCCCTCTGCGATCATCCGGTGCGCGGTGTTTTCGAAGCGGACGAAGTAGGCCTGCCGCAGCACGGTGGCGTACAGATCGTCGAGTTGCCCGAGAAGCAGCCCCTGCCGCACGTTCTTGTTCGATTCCTGCCGCATGAGGGCATCCGACAGGATGCGCTCGCCGAACACCGAGGCGGTTTCCGCCAGCGGGAGTGTGGAATGGAAGGTGAACGCCGAATGGTGCGCCGCCATCATGCCGTGGACGGCGTGGCCCAGTTCGTGCGCCATCGTCGCGATGTCGCGCGCGTCGCCCGTAAAATTCAGCAGGACGTACGGGGTGAGTCCGGGCACGACGCTGTAGCAATAGGCTCCGCCGATCTTGCCGGGCCTGGTGGGCGCATCGATGTGCCGTTCCGTGAAGACCTGCTGCGCCAGATCCGCGAGACGGGGCGAAAATCCGCGGTAGGCGTCGAGCACCATCGTCACCGCATCGGCATAGGCGAACTTCCTCGATTCGGTGCGATGCGGCGCATAGAGGTGGTAGCGGCTCATGGGTTTGATCCCGCAGATCCGCGCCTTGAGCCTGAAATACTGCTGGAAAATGTCGGCGTTCTTGGCGCAGACCGACAGGAGCACGTCGACGGCCCGGTCCGGCACGTCGTTCCCGATGTTTCTCGTCGCGATGGGCGAGGCGAAATGCCGTAAGCCGAGATTCTCGGACTTCCAGTCGTTGACGAGGGTCTTGTACATTTCTCCCAGCAAGTCCCGCTGGGCGGAAAACACTCGATAGAGTTCCCGGTAGGCGGCCTGCCGTACGGCGGCTTTCGGACTGCGGACATACGTCATCAGGCCTTCCCGGTTGAGTGTCTTCTTCTTGCCGCCCTCCGTGATGGTGAACGAAAAGCCGTTCGTCACCACGTCGTAGAGGGTGTTCACCGCGCTCCGGCCGGTCACGTTCTTGACGTTGATGATCTTTTCTTCCGGCTCCGACAGCGTGTAGGGCTTGTACCGTCGAATGGTCTCCAAATGGTAACGGAGATCGCCGGCAGCCGCCATCAGTCGCGAGGCATTGGCATCATCCACCCCCTGCCACCAGAGCTCAAAGAACAGGAGGCGGTTGTGCAGGGCGGTCAGCCGTTCTTCCACGTGGGTCTTGAAAGACCGGGCAGCGGAGTCCGTGGTGTTTTCAGAAAACCAGAGATAGGCGTAGGCGCCGAGCCGGGAGGAGCCTCGCGCGATCGACTCGCTGAGTTTGAGGATCGACTCGAATTCCTGTGTCGGCATCGCCGGGGCCAGTCCGGGGCGGGCCGCTTCAATCCGGGTCACTTGTGAATCGAGTTCCGACAGATACCGGTCCAGTTGCCGGACGGGGTCCTTGACCAGATGCGTCAGGTCCCACCGATCGGGGGGGGAAGCGGGAGAGGTCTTGCGTCGCGTCGTGTTCCTGCCGGCCATGCTCGTCTCCTTCGTGTTCCGGTGATGAAGAGGCCTGATCTTACCATCTTGCTCCGGCGCCCGAGCAGGAAAATATCCGGAGGAAAACGGAAGGGACCGCGTTGACAGCCATCCGGCGGGATGTGAAAATCCACGCAGGAGCCGTTCGGATGAATGATCAGGAAATCAATCGTGCGGTGCAATATGTGACCGCCAGCACCTCCTACGGACGGGAAACCGTGGCCGATATTCTGCGGACAGGGCTCCGCGAACTGACCGAGCTGGCGGTTCAATCCAGACGGCAATTCGAACGCGAGGCGTTGTTGGAATACGTTTCGCAATGGACGATCAAGCGGACCGGTCAGCCGGAGCCGCTCGTCCGGGAAGTGCTCGGCTGCGCGGGCCGCTGGCTGGACGAACTCTATGAAGAGGTCGCCCGGCGTCAGCCGGATCCGTCGGGCGGATCGTCCGGCGACGATGAGGATTCGGAGACGGCCTAACTCCGATCGGCGATTCCACCCGGCCGTGAGGGATATCCTGCCATGGCACGCTTCCGCCCGCGCAAGACCTTCCGCCTGACGACGCATCTGCGAGAAGGGCATCGGGAACCGGTGCCCTCCTGGAAGCGGGAGGAACAGGGGCTCTCACCGGATCTGGAAGAGCGCTGGAGCACGCTTCATCGGCACTGCGCCGATCAATCGAGCCACCTCCGTCTGGCCCGCCTGGTGCGTCGCCTCACGCATTATGATTACGGGGTCCGCGAGTCGGCGCTCGCCGAGTTGGAATTGGCCGTACAGCTGATCCGTGTGGACACGCGCGTCACGTTCCTGCCGGAGTCGCAGGCGAGGACGGCAGATCTCGAATGCCGTCTCGGCCGCGAGCGGTTCTTCGTCGAGGTGACGGCGATGGTCGGATCGGCAGAGCGCCGGCGTCTGTCCCTGCGGGTGGTGAGTCCCGATGAGGAGCTGGCCGATGAGGAGGACCGGGGGATCATCCTCATCCACCGGATTCTTGCGCGTATCCAACAGAAGGCCAAGCAGCTCGCCGATTACTGCGACCCCGTCATTCTGAGTATTTCCGTCCCCCGCGCCGACTTGCAGGGTGAGCGCAGTTCCCGGCGCGAGGCCATCAGGCTGGACCTCAAAGCGTTGGCCGGTTCGGTCACCGTCTTGCTGACGAAGCTCCGCCACCTGAGCGCGGTGATGATTTCGCTCTGGGATGTCGAGCCGTTGCCGTCGAAGGCGGCGACGAGATTGGCGAACGTCGAGTTGGTCGAACGGCCCAGGCGGCAGCGGGCCTCTCCGCGCGTGCGGATGTTGATCCGGAACCCCGGTACGGCGGCTCCGCTCAGCGAACGACAGGGAGAGGCGTTTCGCCAGGTGTTGTGAGGCCCGGGGGACTCGCGCGTGGTGCCTAGGAAAGCGCGCTCTTGAGCAGCTCGAGGTTCTTCGTCACCATCGCGTCGCCGTTCTTGGTGGACACGTCGATGCCGGTGACGCAGACCGCCCGGCATTCGTCGAGCCGGCCGAGTTTCTGGAGCGACTGGGCCAGCGCATAATAGGCGGCCGAATAGCCGGGTTTGACGGCGACGCATTGCCGCAGGGCCGCGGCCGCCTCCTCGAAACTCCCGTCGTCCAGATACGCCTTCCCCAGGCCGAACCAGGCCACGTCATCGGTGGGATCCATTGCGAGGACTTTTTTCAGCGGCTCGATTCTGGGATTCGGCATCGGCTCCTCCTGTTCGGCAGGACGATAGCAGTGCCGGACCCGCATTGTCTATGCTCTTTCCTGCATGCTAATCTCAATGCGTCGCTCGTGTCGGGTCGCAATCGTGCGTGCGAACGACGTTTCACGCTTCACGGGTTGTTCGAATGGGAAGAACCGGCCTCGTCTATCATCCGGCCTATCTCGATCACGATATGGGGGCGGGACATCCCGAATCCCCGGATCGACTGCGTGCGATCATGCGGCGGTTGGAGCAGAGCGGAACGGCCGCGCGGCTCCTTGCGATCGAACCGCGAAAGGCCGAGGACGAGTGGGTGACGCAGGTGCATACGCCCCACTACGTGGCGGCGCTGAACCGGCATGCTCCCGCGAGCGGCCGCGTGTCCCTCGACCCCGACACCTCCATGTCCCCCGGGTCGCTGCACGCCGCCTATCTGGCCGCCGGCGGCGCGCTGGCGGGGGTCGATGCGATCATGGGCAAACAGGTGGATCATGTGTTCTGCGCGGTACGTCCGCCCGGTCACCATGCCGAGGCCGGGCGGGCCATGGGGTTCTGTCTCTTCAACAACGTGGCGATCGCCGCGCGCTATGCGCAGAAGAAGCACGGGTTGCACCGGGTGCTCATTGTCGACTGGGATGTCCATCACGGCAACGGCACGCAGCACAGTTTCGAGGACGATCCGTCCGTCCTGTATTTCAGCACGCATCAGTATCCTCACTATCCCGGCACCGGTCGCGCAACGGAGCGAGGCAGGGGAGCGGGGGAGGGATATACGATCAACGTGCCGATGGAGGCCGGCGAAGGCGATGACGAGTACCGTGCGGTCTTCCTCAAATCGTTGGTGCCGGCTGCCGATGAGTTCAAGCCGGACTTCGTGATCATCTCGGCGGGATTCGACGCCCACAAAGACGATCCGCTGGCAAGTATGGGGTTGTCCGAATCCGGGTATGCGGAGCTGACCGGCATCGTCGCCGGGATCGCCGGGCGGCACGCGCAGGGCCGGATCCTCTCCTCTCTCGAGGGCGGGTACAATCTTACGGCCCTGGCCTCGTCGGTGGAGGCCCATCTTACCGCGTTGCTGAACGCATGAGACGCTGGAAGCTCATTCTGCTCACTCCGGCCGTCCTGCTCGGCGTCACCTATTTCTACTACACCGAGATCAAGCCGGTTGTGATCTTCGGGTTGCGTTCGGACTATGCCCGGGCCATCCCGTTCCAGAAGATCCCGGAAGGGCTGACGAGCCTCAAGGCCGAGTCGTGCGGGCAATGCCACCGCGAGATTTACGAAGAGTGGAAAACGAGCATCCATGCCCGCGCCTATGACGATCCCTTCTTCCAGGCCTATTGGAAGAAGGACAAGAACATCTGGGTCTGCCTGAACTGCCATACGCCGCTCGAGAATCAGCAGCCGACGTTGATCAGAGAAATCCCGCGCGGCCGGGTGGAAAAAGCGGTGCAGGAGCCAAATCCGCACTACGACCCGGAGTACCAGAGGGAAGCGGTGACCTGTGCGGTCTGCCACGTGCGGGACGGCGTCATCTACGGTCCCTTCGAGGATTCCGCCGCACCCCATCCGACGAAATTCGACCCCAATTTCCGTACGGCCCAGCCCTGTTACCGCTGCCACAACGTCGTGTCCGGCCCCGCTCAGTTCTACAACGTGGGGCCCTGCGGCACCTATGCGGAGTACGAGGGCAAGTTCTTCATCCAGGAACGGGGCTTTATCTGCCAGAGTTGCCACATGCCGGAGATCGACCGGCCCGTGGCGGCGAACAGCCCGCTCCGGCGGGGACGGCAGCATCTCTGGCGGGGAGGACACGATCCCGACATGGTCAAGCGGGCCGTGGCGGTACAGGTCAAGGCCGATTCGGAGTCGCCGAAACCCGGTGACCGGGTGGAGTTTACGCTCACCCTCGTCAATGCCGGCGCCGGGCACAAGGTTCCCACCGGCGATCCGGACCGGTTCTTCACGGTTGAGTTCTCCGTCGAGGACCGGCAGGGGCATGTGGTGGAGCAGCAGACCTCCACCATGGGCCGCTGGATCCTGTGGCAGCCGGCCATCGTGGAGTTGTATGATAACCGCCTCCTGCCGCTGGCCAGCCGGGAGTACCGGTTTGCCTACAGGCTGCCGGCCGCGGTCGAGGGCTTGAAACTCAAAGCGCGGGTGCAGTACCACATTCTGACGGACAAGCAGCATGCCATGCTGCGAACCAGGTACGGCCTGACGGGCGATGATCCGTACCGGTATGTCGTGTATGAGCGGGAGTTTCCGCTGTCGAAGGAGATCGCGGCGGCCATGCGCCGCGAGAACGATCGGCTGACGGCGGTCAGCAGGCATCCTGAGGAACGTAGCTGTAAGGTGAACGCGGACGGCTGATCACGATCAGCCGTCGTTTGTAAGGAGCACCATGAGCCATCCGTTACTGATCGACACCGAAACGTTGCAACGTCAATTGGGCCAGCCCGGCCTCGTCGTGATCGATGTGCGCGGACGCGCCGCATATGAATTCGGCGGCCACATTCCCGGCGCCGTTCATACCACCTGGCACGACTACAGCGATCCCAACGCCGTCGCCAAGGGGCTGATCGATCCCGACATGAAACGCATGGAACAGCGGATGCGCGCCCTGGGGATCAGCAACGACAGCCGGGTCGTGATCTATTCCAACCCGTTCGACAATTGGGGCGACGAAGGCCGGATGTTCTGGATGCTGGAATACCTGGGCCACACGAATCTCCGCATCCTCGACGGCGGCTGGGTGAAGTGGGTGGATGAGCGGCGGCCGTTCGAACACGGACGCGTCACGCCGAAGCCCGGCACTTTCGCGGTGAAGGTGGCCGCCCACACGGCAATCGCCAAGGACGAGCTGAAGGCTCTGGTGAAGCGGGCGCATCCCGAGACGGTGATTGTCGACGCCCGGAGCCTGGAAGAGTACTTGGGGAAGGAAGTCTCCGGCATTCCCCGCGCGGGCCATATCCCGTCCGCCATTCACGTCGCCTGGAACGGGTTTCTGAACAAGAACGCGACGGTGAAGGACCTCGACGCCATCAAGGCCGGTCTCGATGAGAAAGGCCTGCAGCCGGACAAGGAGATCGTGTGCTACTGCACGGGCGGGGTGCGGTCCTCGTGGCTGTATTTCATCCTGAAACTTGCCGGTTATCAGCACGTCCGCAACTATCCGGGATCGTGGTGGGAATGGAGCCGGGACTTCGCCTGTCCGGTCGAGAAAGATTTTCAGGGGCTTCAAAAGGTGTTGGGCGTCGATGCGCCGGCCCGGCCTTCTTGACAGTCAAAATATGGCTGTGTAAGGTGAACGCATCAGTCATCCTTCATACGTTTTTGCGCATCGCACGCAACTTAACCCAGGAGGAGGAACCCATGACGATGAGAATCCAACGTGCAGCACTGACGCTGGCGGCGGTTGCGCTGCTGGGCATGCCGCTGGTGGCCCAGGCCGACAACAAGCATGTGAGCGAAGCCGTCGAGCACGCCAAGGAAGCGGCGGCTCATGGCAAGCAGGGCCACGCGGATGCCCTGGTGAAGCACGCGGAAGGAGCGCTGAAGCATGCCGAGGCCGCAGGCGTCAAGAATCCGCATCTGGACGAGGGGATCAAGCACCTGAAGGAAGCCATTGAGCACGGCAAGGCCGGTCATGCCGATGTCGCGACCCAGCACGCGGAAGGCGCGGTCACGCATTTGTCCGAAGTGAAGTAGATTGTAGAGGTAGAGGGCAAGAGGCGAGGGGCGAGAGGTTTTGAGCCCATTCCCTCTTGCCCTTTCCCTTCCCCATTGGCCTCTCGCCTCGTGCCTCAAACCTGATTCTCATGCGTGTCGGGTACTACCAGAACAATCCCGAGTTCGGAAAGGTCGCTGAGAATCTGGACCGGATGACGGCCAAACTCGAGGAGGCGGAAGCGGATCTCCTCGTGCTGCCGGAGCTCTGCGCCTCGGGCTATCAATTTGTGTCGCAGGAAGAAGTGCGGAGCCTGGCCGAGCCGGTTCCCGATGGCCCGACCACGAAGCGGTTGCTTGACATCGCCGGGCGCAAGCGCATGGTGATCGTCGCCGGTCTGCCGGAGCGGGCCGGGTCCGCCTGCTACAATTCCGCGGTCGCCGTCGGGCCGCGGGGATTCATCGGCTGCTATCGGAAGACCCATTTGTTCTTCGAGGAAACCCTGTACTTCACGCCGGGTGACACAGGTTTTCACGTCTGGGACATCGGCCAAGCCAAGATCGGCGTGATGATCTGCTTCGATTGGTACTATCCCGAAGCCGCCCGCACGCTGGCGCTCAAGGGGGCCGATATCCTCTGCCATCCGTCCAATCTGGTCCTGCCGAACTGCCCCGATTCGATGCCGGTCCGCTGCCTGGAGAACCGGGTCTTTGCCGTGACGTGCAACCGGACTGGCGGTGAGGCGCGGGGCGGGAAGGACCGGCTGACGTATATCGGGAACAGCGAAGTGGTGACGCCGCGGGGGGCAATCCTCCATCGCGCGCCCCGCGATCAGGAAGAACTCTGTGTCGTCGAAATCGATCCGGCTGAAGCCCGCAACAAATCGGTGACGCCGTACAACGATCTGCTGCGCGATCGTCGGGAAGCCCTCTACAAGTAGGCGCGGCCGCCGGGTCGCAGTCGCAGCGCGGCTTGCGTGCGGTGAGCCGGCGCGATAGGATGTTTTTATGAAAGCTCCGCTCGGCAAAGGCATCTTCCTCGTCGCAGCCCCCGGTCTACGCGATCCCAATTTCCGCCAAACGGTCGTCCTGCTCTGCGAACATGGTGTGGAAGGGGCTCTGGGGGTGGTCGTGAACCGTCCGACAGCCATGTCGGTCTCGGAAGCCTTGCCGCACGTACCGGTGTTGGAAGGGCAGCGTCACGTGCTGTTCTCCGGGGGGCCTGTTCAGCCCAACCAGGTGATGCTGTTGTATCGGCTGGAGCAGTTGCCGGACAATTCCCATCACGTCTTTGACGGGGTCTGCCTGGGCGGTGACGTGGAACTGGTCGATAAGATTCTCACGGCGAATCAGGGACGGGATGCCTTCCGCGCCTACATCGGCTACTCCGGCTGGGGGCCCGGGCAGCTCGAGTCCGAGATGAAGACCGGGTCCTGGATCACGATTCCCGCCGATCCCGCGATGGTTTTCGAGAAGGATCCCGCTCGCGTCTGGCCCGAGATTCTGAGCGCGTTGGGCGAGGAATATCGATTGTATGCGGATATGCCGTTCGATCCTTCGCTGAATTGACGAGGCGAGGGGCGAGAAGTCCGAGGCCAAAGGCGCTTCTTTCTCCCCTCCCCCCTTACTACGTGCCTGTCACTCCGCGCCGAGGTTTCGATCGTTCCATTGCAGCCTTCTTGCGGGGAATGATACCCTCTTCGAATGCCGCAGCGACCCACCGGCTCGCCCGCTCGACGCCGTCGTTTTCTTGCCGTTGTCCTGACGTTGTGCGTAGCGGCCGTCTGTTCCGGCTGCGGGGTCGCCTATACCATCGTGAAATCGGAGTCGAAGCTGGATAAGCTCGCCTTGCCGATGACCAAGTCGCAGGTGGTCGACGAGATCGGCCGGCCGGACCGGGTCTTGCGCGACGACGGTCGCCTCCTGGTCTGGGAATATTCCCTCACGGCCCGCAAGCAGTGGCTCTACGAACTGGGACTCTGTCCGATTTCGATCTGGATCGGCGGCTGCCTCTTCTATCCTTTTACGAACATTGCCGCGGAACATCAACGCGAGTATCCCTACCACGTCGTCCTCGTGAACGACGAGCTCTGCGCCTGGGGCACGCCGGCTGCGATTTTGCAACGCCGGCGCGCCTGCGCCTCGACCGGCGCGCCGTTCGGGTCATCGGCCGGTGGAGCGGGGAGACCCGAGCCGGTCGTGTCGGGCAACGGGCCGATCGACCGCGACAGCATCGACCGGTACCGCACGATGGCGGTGATGCTGTTCGAAGACGCTGCCGGCGCGCCGGGGTCCGGCTCGCGCGTGGCGGGCATCGTCACGACCCTGTTGCTCGATCTCGACGTGCATATGGTGGAGCGGGCGAAGCTGGACGAGGTGTTGAAGGAGCAGGTCATTCAGCTGACCCATGCCGACGATGCCAACGTGTTGAAAGTGGGGAGGCTGGCCGGAGCGCAGGCGATCATCGTCGGCGAGGTGCAGCAGTGGGAACGGTATGAGCAGGAGCGGGCGCATGCGGTTTCGCTGTCCCTGCGGATGATCGACGTGGAAACCGGCCTCTTGCTGTTCAGCGCGGAAGGCCATCTGACCGATCCCACGACCGAGGATCGGGAGAGCTCCGCGCGGCTGATCGTCCACCGCATGCTCGCGCGGTTCGGATCGCAAGCGGGGTTGCTCGGGTCCGGACGGATCGGGGTGAACTGGGAATTGCAGGAAGAAAAAGGCGCGCGCTTCTACCTGGTGCGGGAGTTGCGCAGCGGACTGCCGGCCGAAAAGGCCGGACTCAAGGTCGGCGACCGCATCGTCGCCTGCAACGGGGCCCCGCTTTCGGCCGTGAACTCCGAACGCGACGCCAAACGCCTGTGCCGGGTCGAAGCGGGGGAAACTCTGCGGCTGGATATCCGTCGTGCCGACAGTCCGTTGAGCCTGATGGTGATCGCCGATAAGCGGCCGGGGCTGTAAGCCTTCGATCACCTGAAGCTATCGGGTTCCTTCACAATTGGGTATGATGCGCCGGTCCGGTCCATTCAGTGACGGGGCGCTGTTCGAGGACACCATCGTGGATGATTCAGAAACGACGCAACCGGGAACCGACGCGATACTGAAGAAGTTGCACGAGCGGCCGCAGATGCCGCTGGCCGACTGGCTGCGGGCTCCGGCGCACGTCCACTACAAGGCCTTTCGCATGTCGGATCCGCCGGCGCAACGGAAGGCCAGCCGGGAGGAATTCCAAACGATCCTGGCGTCGTTCAACGTGACCCGGGACAACACCGTGCTCCGCGAGACGTTCGGGTACGGAGTCCGGGAGGCCGGCAACGGCGACCGGCTCATCATGATCTGGCAGGCCCATACCGAATACTACAACTACCAGCTCTGGCATTTGCCGTCGCCGGCGAAGCCGGACGTATCGTTCGGACCGCTGACCTTTCCCGGTTACCATTTTCCCGTCACTCCGTTGGGCTCGGAGGTCTGCCTCCTGGACATCCTTCTCACGGACGATTCGCTGCCGTCGCGTGAAGAGATGCGTGCCCTGTTTCCGGGGCCGGTCATCTATGGCAGCCGGATTTTCGATGAACGAACGAGCCTCGTCACCAGTTTTACGCCGGACGACCAGGGACGGGAGCGCTACTGGGTCGGTCTCGGCGCGCCTCAGGCTCAGGCGTCGCGGTTGAAAGACATCGTCGATGCGATCGTGCGGATCGAAACCTACTATCACCTCCTGCTCATGCAGAAGCCGCTGTTCTCCGCGGCCATCGATCAGGTGTATAAATTCGAGCAGGTGCATCTGAAGCAACGGGAGATCATCACGAGCCACATTGCCCACGCCGACTCCCAAACCTTGCAGCGTTGGCTGAATACTCTGACGCAGGATCTGCTCAAGACGAATCGGATCGCCGGCAAGCTGCACTTCGAGCTGTCCGCCTCGCTGCCCTACGACAAAATCGTCCATACGACGCTGGCGTCTCTGGTGGAGCGGCCGATGGAGCAGTACCGGCCGGTGTCGGACTATGTGCTTGGAGGCATTACGGGGGTGGCGGAAGGATATCAGCAATTATTGAGAAGAATCGAGACGTTGCGAGGAGGATTTGAAGGGATCATTTCGATTATTCGGGCCCGCGTCGACCTCATCTTGGAGGGACAGAACCTCGCGCTCCTCCAAAGCGTCGATAAGACGACGAAGAGTCAGGTGATTCTTCAGCATACGGTCGAAGGGCTCTCCGTCATTGTGATCGCCTACTATCTGGCCGGCTTGGCCGGCTATCTCTTCAAAGGGCTCTCCGAAATGGGCTGGCTCAAGAACGCCCATATCGCCTCGGCGATTTTCGTGCCTGTCGCCGTCGGCCTTGCCTTCGTCATCACGACCGTCAGCCGGAAGTATCTGCACCAGAAGCTGTCGGGGGAGCGGCCGAAGCAGGAGGGGCAGAAGCCGCAACCGTGACGAACGACAACGGGGAATTCCGCTGAGGCAGGATCTGCTGAAGCGCAGGCGCGAGAAAGACGATGAAGCTTAGCCTACGGCGAAGCAGGTGTGGCCAGGGCACGCGCCAGGAATTGTCCGGTATGCGAAGCGGCCACCTTGGCCACCTGTTCCGGCCTGCCTTCCGCCACGATCTGTCCGCCCGCTGATCCTCCTTCCGGGCCTAGGTCGATAATCCAGTCCGCCGACTTGATCACATCGAGATTATGCTCGACGACGACGAGCGTGTTGCCGGCATTCACGAGCTTGTGCAGGACGGCCAGCAGTTTTTTCACGTCGTCGAAATGCAGTCCGGTGGTCGGCTCGTCCATGATGTAGAGGATGTCCGGGGATTCCCTCCGGTCCTGGCGCTGCCTGTTCCCGTTCGCCAGTTCCGCGGCGACTTTCAGCCGTTGCGCTTCACCCCCGGAAAGCGTGGTGGCGGACTGCCCGAGACGCACGTAGCCCAGGCCGATAGACGACAGGAGATGAAGCCGTTCTTGAAGTTTCGGCTGGCCGGTGAAGAAATGCATGGCGTCGTCAACCGTCATTGCGAGCACGTCAGAAATCGTTTTTCCGCGATACCGGATGCCCAGGACGTCCGGTTTGAAGCGCGTGCCCTCGCACGTCTCGCAGGGGGCATAGATGTCCTCGAAGAAGTACATCTCCAGCTTTTCCACGCCGGCCCCTTCGCAGCGCTCGCACCGGCCGCCTGGCGCGTTGAACGAGAAGTGCCCCGGGGTGAAGCCGCGCCGGAGCGCATCCCGTTCCGACGCGAAGAGCTGCCGGATCTCGTCGAAACACTTGAGGTAGGTGATGGGATTCGATCGGGGCGTCCGTCCGATCGGCTGCTGATCGATCAGCCGCACGCCCTTGAGGTGTTCGATGCCCTTGATGGCTTTGAACCGTCCCATCGGGAGCGATTCCACCCGGAACGCACGGGCGAGCGCATGGTAGAGGGTGTCTTCGACGAGGGTGCTCTTCCCCGATCCGGAGACCCCGGTGACGCAGATCAGCATGCCGAGCGGCAGACGGACGACGAGATCTTTCAGATTGTGCTCGCAGGCTCCGGCGAGCACGAGCACCTTGCCGTTACCCGAGCGTCGCGACTTCGGCAGGGGAATCTGTTCTTCTCCGCGCAGGTAGCGGGCGGTGATGGCGCGTCGATCGAGCCGAAACTCTTCGGCCGCAGCCGCGCAAACGATCTCGCCGCCTTTTTCGCCTGACTGGGGGCCGAGTTCCACGATATGGTCGGCCGACTCGATCATCCGACGATCGTGTTCGACGACGACGACCGTATTGCCGACCGCGGCCAGGTCGTGAAGAATCCCGGCGAGGAGATCCGTATCGCGGGCGTGGAGTCCGATCGTCGGTTCATCAAGGACGTACAGCGTACCGACGAGCCTGGCGCCGAGTTGATTGGCCAGCGACACGCGTTGGGCTTCACCGCCCGAGAGCGTCTTCGTCTGCCTGGCCAGGGTGAGATAGCCGAGGCCGACCCGTCGAAGAAAGCCCAGCTTGGCCTTGAGCTGTCGGAGAATGTCGGCGGCGATGTCTCGCTCGAACGGCCGCAACGACAGCGCGTCCAGCCAGGCCGCGACCGCGTCGACTGTCAGCTCCGTAATCTCGTGAATGTCCTTGCCCGCGATTTTCACGAAGCGGGCGGCCGGCTTCAGGCGGCTTCCGTGGCAGCCGGGGCAATCGAACGGCGTGCGATAACGGCTGAGCAGGACGCGCACATGCAGTTTGTAGCGTTTGCCTTCCAGGTACGAGAAGAAGTCGTTGATCCCGTCGAAGGTCTTGTCGCCTTCCCACAACAGCTTCCTGGTTTGTGCGGGCAGATCTCTGAAGGGAACCGTGATGTCGACCGCCCGCCGTTTCATGGCAAGGAGCATCTGCTTCTGCCACCAGTCGGTGCCCGGTTTGCTCCAGGGTTCGATGGCGCCCTGGGCCAGCGATTTGTTGTGATCGGGGATCACGAGGTCGGGATCGTAGCGAAGCACGTTGCCGAAGCCCTTGCAGTCGGGGCAGGCTCCCAGGGGATGGTTGAAGGAAAAGAGAACGGGCCGGAGCGGTTCAAACGTCCGCCCGCAGCGCTGACAGAGGAAGCCGCTGCTGTAGGATTGAATGCCATGGCCGATTACATCCGCGCTGCAGCGCCCCTCTCCTTCGCGGATGGCGGTTTCGACGGCTTCCGCCAGGCGGGAGCGGTTGTCTTCTCTGACGACGAGCCGGTCGAGCACCACATCAAGCGAGGAGCATGCGTGGAGCGACGGATGGGCGGCCTCATGGAGGTCCAGGATTTCGCCGCCCGCCTTCACTCTCGTGAACCCGCGGGTGAGGAGCGATTGGATGAAGGCCTGTTCGAGTTTCGCCGAGGGGGGGGCCACGGGAAACAGCACCATCGCGCGCGCGTCGGGAAACCGTGTCAGGAGATCGTCGGCGACGGTGTCCGGATGAAACGAACGGGCTTGCTGCTGACAGTCCGGGCAGACGGGGATTCCGATTTTGGCGAAGAGCAGGCGGAGCAGATCGGCAATTTCCGTCGTCGTGCCCACGGTCGATCGGGCCGTCCGCACCTGGTTCTTTTGCTCGATGGCGACGGCGGGTCGGATATTCAGGATCCGATCGACGTCGGGTCGTGCGACCTTGTCGAGAAACATGCGGGCATAGGTCGACAGGGATTCCACATAGCGCCATTGGCCTTCCGCAAAGAGGGTGTCGAAAGCCAGGGAAGACTTGCCTGATCCCGACAGGCCGGTAATGGCCGTGACTTTGTTATGCGGGATGCGGAGCGAAACGTTCTTGAGATTGTTCTGGCGAGCGCCTTCGACGATCAGGTGACCGGAGGCGGGCTCTGGTTCAACAGGGTGCGGCACGGTTGGGTTCCCGGGACAAGATGACCGGTCATCCTAGCAAGCACGGCCGCTGGCTTCAATGAGGAGATTCCCGATCGACGGCATGCGGGGCGGTCCAGCCGGCGGGAATCGTGGTTTAACTTTGGTATTCCTCCGCCGGATGAGAGGATGGAGGCATCGCTCATCGAGACCGCGGTATTCGACAAATCCGGGGGCTCGTGTCAGGATAAGCCGATGTGAACGGACCAGTAGGCAGAGGAACGATCTTCCCATGACACAGCCGACCGTGCCGACCGATTATTTGGGGATTGGGCGCCAGCTCGCGCGATTGCTGGGGTCGAGTCTTGAGGGCCCGTCGGGCGATGCCTTGAAAGAATTGGCCCGGGCGTACGATCCTTCGGCGAACGAAGCGCGTATCAGCGCGGAGGTCTTCCTGTTCCACAAATATCTCATCGTCCAGACGTGCGTGGGCATGTTTCCCGAGTCGCAGGTGGAACGGGTGATCGGCGGACTGTTTGCGGCGCTGAACGAACGGGCCGCCGGGCTTGAATTCAATCAGGAACGGCAGGCCGCAATGGAACAGATGTGGCAGATGCGGGCCAGACAGTTCGATCGGCCGTTTACGCATGACCGCGAGCATTTTCTGGACGAAGGGAGCGACGGCATCTACTGGAAGCGATCGATCACGCAATTCTGTCAAAATGTGCGCGAGGTCGAAAATCCCCCCGATATCTGGGCCGGAGGCAAGGGGCCGTCTCACAAGGCCAGCAGCACGGTGACGGAGACGATCGATCAGCTCATTTCAGCGATGAGCGAGTTGAGCAAACGCCACTTCGGCTCCGCCGCCTGATCCCTCCCGACCAACCGCTGTCCGGCGGTCGAGGCTTGTGACTCCGCGGTCCCGGTGCAACGTGTGTCCGGCACTGCAGGGTCGCTTGTGGCCCACCGATCAATTGTACGAGAAGGGCGAGAGTCCGAAGACCGGGCCGGGCTCGGGAACCGGATAATGGGCGGACAGATATTCGCTGAGTTTCCCAGCGGATTCCGGACTCATGTGGATTGACTCGACTCCGAATTCCAACCCGTCGGCCCAGCGAACGACAGCCCGATCAATGAGAATCGGTTGCGGCAGATCGGGAAAGAACAGGCTCACGGTCATTTCCGTCCCTTTGGTTACCGGCTGAGTTCCCCTCGCACGCCACCCCCGCCCGGACAGGTCGACCAGCAGTCCCTGAAAGGCCGAACCTCCGAACGCATACTCAATCCGGCAGCCGACGCGGCGACGCTTTCCGAAACGTGGTTCATGCCAGACTCCTGCCGAAGGCCGCCCCGCTTCTTCCGCGTGGCTCGATCCTCCCTGCCGCGTCGATGTATCACCGCGCGGATGCCGAAGGAGGCTCAGGCCTCGTGAGGCGCCGGCGGCGGTCAGAGCCGCCACACCGGAAATCGTGAAGAATTCGATCAGACTCATCATGGCCGCGCTCCTTGGCAAGTCGTCAATTCGGCCCGTCAAGCATCGTACCGTAAATATTGACTCTACCGCCGGCCGGCGGGGTTCGATAGGTCCTCGAAGAGGGTACCTCAAAGGGAGGGAGTCACGAGAAACGGGGCTGCAGGAGCGGGGATCCGCGCCGGTGCCGCCGGCGGAAGGCTGCCACGAAAGAGGGATCAGCGAAGCGCGAGTTTCACGATCCCGACACAGGCCATGTAGAGCGTCATGGAGAGGGCCATTGCCGGCCAGAAGCCCAGGCGCGGTACCCCGACGATCATGGCCGTGACATAGACGATCCAGGGCGGGACGAACCACAGGAGATTTTTGGCATAGCCCACCAGGGAATCGCTGCCGCCGTTCAAATAGATCAACACGAATGTGGCTCCGGTGATCGCAGGGAACGTGCTGGCAAAGGCCGCCAGGAACGAGCGCCCTTGCGAACCCAGGTAGGTGGAGAGGCTGACGATCGTGCCTCCCAGCAGAAAATAGACGCCGTATTTGACCAACTCGTTCACGCCTTGTCTCCTTCGCCGCCCTGGAACGCCTCCATCGCTTCCCGCTCGATCGCCTCGCCCTGTCCGGTATACCGCGGTGAGAAATGAAACACAACGAGGTCTCTGACCTGGGCCTTGCGCGCCATGATTCCCGCCTGTCTGGCGGTGAGGTGATAGCGGTCCCGGGCCTTTTCCGCGTCGATGTCCAGATACGGGGATTCGCAATAGAGCAGATCGGCGCCTCGCGCCAGCGCCACGATCTTGGCTTCATTGTCCTCGTCGTAGCGGGCGTCGACGACGTAGGCGATCTTCTGTCCCCGGCTGATACTCAGAAATCGCTCTTTGAGCTCTCCCAGGACAAATTCTCGCTCCGCCTTCCGGTGTTCGTCGTAGAGGGTGGCGGTGAAGCGGAAATGGTCCGGCTGCCCTTGCCAGATGAATTGTTTCACGTCCTTGAGCCATGCTCCCACCGGCAAGCCGGCCTCGTGTAGCCGCTGCTTGTTGACGTTGATGTGGAACTGCTCCTCCAGAGAGTAGGCGAACGAGGGGATGCGATGGTTCAAGGCGACGGCCTTGACGGTGAACATCGGATCTTCCAGCACGGAGAACAAGCCGGCTTCCCGTTGCAGGACCAACGGTCGAGCCGGCTGCTCCGACCGCATAAAACCGCTCGCGGCATGGAAGAAGCAGATCTTGACCTCCTGCCGGTGGAACTCGCGGACCTCGATCGTCAACGGATACCCGTCGACAAGATTCCAGGTGTAGCCGCGAAGCTTCCCCTGGACGTTCTCGATCAATCCCGGAGGGCCGAACAGCCTGAGCGTCTTCCCCCGTCCCAGCGCGACGCGCACGACCGCGTCGAATCCGATGAAGTGGTCCATGTGGGTGTGGGACACGAAAATGTCGTTGGCGCGCAGGAGACGGGTCGGACCGAGCGAGTCGTTGTGCCCAAGGTCGAAGAGCAGGGCCCGTTTGGACCAGCGTACTTCGACATAGACGCCGGGATCGCCGAAGTTGTCGTTCACAAGATAGCTGGAGAACGAGGGATTCATGACAGGCTCACGACATCAACGCGGATCGTATCGCGCAGTACATCACGATGACTTCGACGGCATGAGCGGCAATCGTCGCGTACAGGTTCTTTGTTCGCTGGAGGATGATCCCCCATATCAGCCCGTCCCAGAGCGCGATCCAGTGCAGATGCCGGAAAGTATTGACCATGAACGGATCGAATGCAAACACCAGCGCGCCGGTGATGAGGGCGAGCGGCGCGTGGCGACGAAGGGACTGGTGGTACCGGAGCCCGGACTCCAGCGCGACGAGCCGCCCCAATAGGAACCCTCGGAAATTGATCTCGACGAATATCGCGATACCGGCAATGAACCAGGGCACCATGAGGAACGGCGGCACGTGCGCATGGGGCGTCTGTTTCAAGAAGGTGAGATCGAAGCCCAGATAGGGGACCAGCGTGAGGATGACGAAGCTGTTCAGGCCGCCCAGAAGGAAGCCCGCGATCAGGCCGATCGCCAGGCCTTTGCCGAACTTGTGCGGGGCGAGTCCCAACCGGAGGAGAACGGCGTCATTGCGCGAAGCCCAGAGGGCCAAGGCCAGGTAGGCGAGAATCTGCGGCGCGAATTGGACCGCCCACTGCGCCTGCAGCCACTCGGGGAGGGCGTAGTAATCGAGGGTGGCGGCAACGGGGAGCAGCGCCAGCGCCGCTCCCCGTTCCTCCGCCCGTGTCGCGGTTCCTGCGTCACTCGGCCCGGGCGCACGCATAGGCCGCTATTGCAACTGGAGATTGTAGCGGTCCAGCGTGGTCGCTTTGTGCCGGGCAAGGTTGGAGAGCGACTTGTTGTAGTCCACGATGGCGCGAAGTTCGTTGCCTTGCGCGGTGGCCAGATCGCGCTGGAAATCGAGTACGAACCGTGTGGTGCTCAGGCCGACCTTCAGCCGTTCCTGTTCGGCTTGAAGCTGCTTCTCCGCCATGATGCGGGCGGATCTCGTCGTTTCGATCCGCTTGAAATCGGTCTGCACGCGGCGGACGGCTTCCCGTACGCCGACGATGATCTGCTGGCGGACGCTTACCAGCGAGGCTTCCGCATTCTTGCCTTCGATCTGCCGCCGGTTGTACGTGCTCCAGGCGGAGCGGTTTCCGAGCGGATAACTCAGAACCAGGCCCGCGCCGTAATTGTAGTAATCGCCGCTGAGATTCTTGTTGACCGAGTCGCCGTAGTCTTGTCCCAACCCGGCCATGCCCATCGTGCCTTGAAAGGACAAGGTGGGAAGCAGCTGGTTCTTGGCGAACTTGGTGTTGATCTCGCTGGTTTCGATGTTCTTCTTGGCCTGGACGATTTCCGGTCGCTGCTCGATGGCGATGTCGATCGTTTCCTGCAGGCTGATCGGTTCCAGCGCCACCAGCGGCTGGTCTGTCGGCGTCAGGCGCACGTCGAGACGCAGTTCCTCTTCCCCCGGATTTAACAGCCGGCGCAGCTGGTCCTCCTGATCGCGGATGGCCTTCTCAGCCACCAGGACCTGCTCGACGCGGGAGGCCACGGCGGCTTCGGCCTGCAACACGTCGACGATCGACATGACTCCGGCTTTCGCCTTGGCTCTGTTGCTGGCCAGCAGTTCCTGTGCGGCCTTCAGCGCCGCTTCGGCGACCTTCAGATTCTCGTTCGCGAACACGACTTCCCAGTAGGTCTGCTCGACGGTGGCGAGGACCGTCAGTACCCGATCGCGAAAGACGTGCTCCTCGACGGTGGCGTTGTTTTGCGCGATCCGGATGAAGGTCTTGTTCACGTCGATGCCGGCGTTGCGCAGCAACGGCTGCGTGAGGGTCAGCGCAAGGCCGCCGGTCCAGGCCGGATTGAAGAGGAACCCCGAGGCGACGTTCTGATTGACGTTCGATCGCGCGGGGCTGTAGTTGAGGTCGACGTTGCCGCCCGTCAATAAATTCGTCGTGGCGTCCACCGTGACGGAGTGGCTGCGCTGGTCGAACGTCGTGATGTCGTTGAGTGTGCCGCCGGTCCCGCCGAATACGGGTCGGTTCAGCGGATTCACCGTGCGGTTGTATTGTCCGTTGACGCTGAGCGTCGGGTCGAACTTCGCCTGTTCGACGACGATGTCGGTCAGGCGGCTTTCTTTGGTTTGCCGGCTGATGCTGATGTCCAGATTGTTCTTGAGCGCCCGGAGGGCGGCATCCGCCAGCGAGAGCGCCTCACGCCGCTCGGCCGGCTGGGTTCGTGGGTCTTCCGCAGCCCGAACGGAGTCGGCGTCGACGAGCAGGCCGATCCCGACGGCGAGCAGGATTCCGCGCCAAAGGCTCGTAGTCGTCCGGTAATCCATAGTGCCCCCCAATAGTCGACAGGATGACATGCCCATACTATAATGTTTTCATGCGGGCCTGTCATGGAGTTCCTCAGATGGGACGTTGGCCTTTCGCGGGCGCCGGGGCGGTACTGCTTCTTCTTCTTTTCGCCACGTCGTGCTATCAGCCGGCGTGGGGGCAGACCATCTCCAGCGTCCGCTCGTTCGACGGGGGCGTGGCGCCGCTGTTCAACTTGACGGGACCCGCGAATCTCTATCTTGACAATCAAGGCACTCAGGGATTCCTCTACAGCTCCGGGAATAATTTCCAGTCCTTCAGTTTTCGAAATCCGACGACCGGTCAAGCCTGGAGCGGGGCGGTGACGACCCTGGGCCCGCAGCTCTCCATCGGATTGATCCAGGGGGCCAACCAGGTGGGCTCTCCGCTGGTGCTTCCGGGCCCTCCGCGGCGGACGCCCTCGCTCCCGGACATTCAATCCACCATCCTCGACGACATCCCGTAAGGTCCGGCGAAGCGGCAGGCGACGGTAAGCCTCCATGGTCCCGTCGCGCGGGCGTGGCCTCCGCCTCAAGGGACGTTCGCAAGTTCCCAGACAAGGGCGAGGACGTATCGCGCGGCGGATATCAGAATCTCCGGGTTGATCGTGTCGGCGGTATCGGTCGGTTGATGAAAATGGGGGTGAATTCCGCCGCTGACGACCGTGATCGTCGGAACACCGGCCTCTTTGAAAGGAACGTGGTCCCCGCCGGGAAAAAATCCGAATAGATCGAGTTTTTCCGAGAGGCCCGCCCGTTGTCCGATTCCCTGCGCCAGGCTCCTGTCGAATCCGGTCACGCCGACCGTCAGCCGCCCGTTGCCGATTCCGGCATGGTCCACATTGATCATCCCGACGGTCTTGGCAAGGGGAACGATCGGCCTGGATACGTACAGCCGCGAGCCCAGGAGCCCCTGCTCCTCTCCGCTGAAGGAGAGGAAGAGAATCGATCGTTTCGGAGCCGCGGGCGCCAGGGCGAGCACACGCGCCGCCTCGAGCAACACCGCCGTGCCGGAGGCATTGTCGTCCGCGCCGGCGAACAACAGGCCGGCCTGCCGGCCGAAATGATCCCGATGCGCCCCGATCAGCACCGCTTCATCGCCGGCGGTCGAATGGCCGCGAATGATGGAGATGACGTTGTAAAGCGTGCCGGTCGTCACATGACTCGTCCATTGTAGATGGGCGGAGACGGCGGTGCTTGACGATCGGGACGACCCCCCGTCGTTCAGTTCTTGTTGCGCGTCGCGCAGGGCGAGCCTGCCGGAGGTTCCCTGGGACACGATGGTTTCGGCGGTTTCGGTGCTGATCCAGGCTCCCGGCAGTTGGCCGGCGGATTCCGTCGTGGCGTAAAAGGCGGCGGGGCGTCCGGTGACGCCGCGGCGCTGTTCATAGGCGTTCAGGATCGGACCGGTCGCGGTCAGATAGGCGGCCGCGCCGTTCTGTTTCGCCAGACGTTCCTTGTCGGTGTGAGAGACCGTTCCCTTGTACCGCTCGGGTTTTCCCCGCAGGAAAAGCACGATTTTGTCGCGGACGTCAAGCCCCGCATAGTCGTCGATGCCCTGCGATGGATCCGAGATCCCGTAGCCGACGAAGATGACGGGTGCGCGAACGTCTGCGGAGGGCGAGTCGAGCGCCGGCAGGAAATCGGATCCTTTCTTGAGCGACAGACGGGTCTGGGGGAGCGCCAGTTCCAGGGATAGATCGTCGTCGATGGTTTTCGTGGGGACCGGCGCGGTTTGCTGCCACTCCCGTTGAGGCAACGGGTTGGTCTGATGCTGCGGCGCGGGGGCAAGCGCACGATGGAGCCGCAGTTCGCCGAATCGATTGGCGATGAAGGCTGCCGACTCGGCATCCTGCGGGCTGCCCGTTTGCCGCCCGCCGTACGCCGGTCCGCTCAAGACCGTGATGTCCGCCAGCATCCGCTCGGCGGAGACGTGTTCCAGGGCCGTGGTGAGCCAGTCGCCGGTCGCAAGGGAAGAATCAAGCGCCGAACTGGCGAAGGCGGAAGGCATCGGGCAGCCCGTGATGCAGAGTCCGAGCAGGATCACGCCGACAGGTTTCATGGGTCCTCGAAGGAGAATGCGCGGGCGTCCCCGACTATAGCATAGAGCGCGAGATTCATTGCAGGGGTGCGGGCGCCACGATACTATTCCCAGCTGCGGAACAGAGGGAGTCCCCGTGAATCAATCATCGCGCGACGCACTGCCCAATCGTCTGCTTGCCGAGTCGAGTCCCTATCTCCGGCAGCACGCCGAAAATCCCGTGGACTGGTATCCCTGGGGCGAGGAGGCGTTGTCGCGGGCGAAGGCCGAAGACAGGCCGATTCTCCTGTCGATCGGCTATTCCGCCTGCCATTGGTGCCACGTGATGGCGCATGAATCGTTTGAGAACCTCGAAATCGCCGGGGTGATGAATCGGCATTTCATCAACATCAAAGTGGATCGCGAAGAGCGCCCGGACCTCGACGAGATCTACCAGAAGTCGGCCCAGGTCTTTACCGGACGCGGAGGCGGCTGGCCCCTGACCATGTTTCTGACGCCGGATCAGGAACCGTTCTACGGAGGGACCTACTTTCCGCCGGTGCCGCGGTACAACCTGCCGGCCTTTCCGGACGTCCTGCGGGGCGTCGTCGAAGCCTATCGGAATCATCGCGACGAAGTTCAGAAAAATATTACCAGGGTCAAACAGGGGTTGCTGAGAGTCGGCACGCCAAAGCTGTCGTCGGAGCCCCTGACGGACCGGCTGCTGGATCACGCGGTCGGCGAATTGGGACGACTGTTCGATGCGGTGCACGGGGGATTTGGCGACGGTCCGAAATTTCCGACGGTCCCGCCGTTGAGCCTGATGCTGCGGCAGGCGGCGAGGAAGCAGGACCGGGCTCTGGAAGGGAACGCGCTGCTTCAGCTGCGGGCGATGGCGGCCGGCGGGATCTATGACCACCTCGGCGGAGGGTTTCACCGGTATTCCGTCGACGGCGAATGGAAGATTCCGCATTTCGAGAAGATGCTCTCCGACAATGCCCAACTCGTGCGGATCTATCTTGACGGGTGGCGTCTGACCAAAGAGGAACGGTTTCGCCAAGTCGTCGAGGAAACGCTGGAGTATGTCCGCCGCGAGATGACGCATCCCGACGGCGCGTTCTTTGCCGCCCAGGATGCCGACAGCGACGGCCGCGAAGGGGCCTATTTCCTCTGGGAACCGGGAGAGATCACGGCCGTGCTGGGAGCGGAATTGGGCGGGGAATTCAGCCGCTGCTACGGTGTCACCGGGAACGGGAATTTCGAGGGAAAGAACGTGTTATATCGGGTCGGGGGGGCGGGAGTGTCTCCTGAAGAGCAGGAGGCGGCCGAATCGCTGTTGCGTCCGGCGCGGGCGAAATTGCTGGCGGCGAGGGAACGGCGGGTGAAACCGCAGCGGGACGAGAATATCCTGACCAGTTGGAATGCGATGATGGTGTCCGCATTCTTTGATGCCGCCGTCACGTTTGGCGCGCCGGCCTATCGTGCCGCCGCGGAACGCGCGCTCACGTTCCTCTTGGATTATGCCGTCGCGGACGGCCGCGTCTTTCGGACGGTGGCCCGGGGAAAGGGGCGTTTGAATGGGTTTGTGGACGATGCGGCCTGGCTGGCTGCGGCGCTGCTCGATGCCTTTGAAGCGACGTCCCATCGCTGGTATCTGGATCAAGCCTGTGCGGTCACGGAGAGCCTGTTGGCGCATTTCTGGGATGAGACCGACGGCGGATGCTTTTTCACCGGCCATGACCATGAGCGGCTCATCCACCGCATGAAAACCGGAACGGACGGCGCAGTCCCATCGGGAAATGCGGTGGCGGCGGCGGTGCTTCTCCGGCTCTTTTCTTTTACGGGCGAGGAGCGGTATCATGTGCGGGCCGGGCAGATACTGAAGCTCTTCCGGTCCTCGATGGAACAGAATCCCTATGGCTCGTCGGGAATGCTCTGTTCGCTCGATGGGTATTTGTCTGGGCCCACGGAGGTCGTCGTGGTGGGTG
>DIHJ01000024.1:24571-29687 GCA_002420105.1 Nitrospira sp. UBA5699 | reverse complement strand
TGTTCGCAACCGGTTACGGAGCCTCGGCAACTCGAGGCCATGCTGTAGGAAGGAGGAGAAGAGTGGCCGCAGGGAATT
Organism: Nitrospira sp. UBA5699; assembly: GCA_002420105.1. Classification (GTDB taxonomy): domain Bacteria; phylum Nitrospirota; class Nitrospiria; order Nitrospirales; family Nitrospiraceae; genus Nitrospira_C. The sequence goes on along the minus strand of DIHJ01000024.1, from coordinate 29,609 downwards.
CATCCGACGGGATTTACGATCACCTCTACCGGCGGTTTTTCCTGAATCGCGAGCGTCATCAGGGGTATGATTTTCAGCATGCGCCGGGGGGGAGTGCTCAGCCTCCGGTCGTGACGTTTCGTGAGAAATTACGATGGTGGTCGTTGGATCGCTGGAAGCGGAGAAAGCAGATTCTGACGGAACGCGATCGTCGCCAGCAGGACATCATTCGAATCAAGACCGGGTCGTCCAAGGCTCGCTCATAGCGAAGAAGGCTTCCGATTCATGGACGATCGATCGAAAGGCCTGCTCCATCTGTTGACGGTGCTGACCATCATGATGTCCGACGGGTGGAACTGTCCTGAGGAGCAGGGGGTGGAGCAGATCGGACTGCGGGGTCAAGGGCAATCATTCTTGTATTTCGACAGCTTGCACGCTGTTCCCCTGTTTCCCCAGCATCCGTTCTCCGCTCCTGCAGCCTACTGAGAAGTGCCGATCTGCAACCGGGATTTCACTCCGGGCTTGCTTTTGACCTGCTTGTGGAGTAGAGTGCCGCTTGTGTATCACCGCGAAAGGCCTGGTGGTGGTGCAGCAGAGAGTGACAAGGCCTGGTACTTGATGTTGTTTTGGTTCTGCCCGGGGATCTGATCGGAAGCCAGACCTGAGTCGCCATCGTGTTTGCGTCTTCGGCCCATTCCTTCCTCACCTCTTCTCGAGTCCAAGACAACACCATTTTCTCAAAGGAGGAACCCAATGGGTTCGAAGATTTATGTTGGGGGTTTGCCGTATTCCACCACCGAGCAGCAACTGAGCGATCTCTTTGCTGCGCATGGAGCGGTGGCATCAGCCCGAATCATCACCGATAAGTTCACCGGTCAGTCCCGAGGTTTCGGCTTCGTGGAGATGTCCAGTGACTCGGAGGCTCAGGCTGCGATTGCCGCGTTGAACGGTACCCAACTGGGCGGCCGCACGTTGACCGTCAACGAAGCGCGTCCGCAAGAACCTCGCTCTGGCGGCGGAGGCCGCGGCGGGTTCGGTGGCGGCCGGCACTAACCGGTAGCTGTTTGTTGCATGTCGGGGCTGTCGACAAGGCAGCCCCGCTAATTTCCTTCCTAGAATTGCCCATCTACGAGATGCGTTCCTCGGTCGCCTGATCGGCCGTATTGCAGTCCCAGGAAGTTGACCCATACAAGGAGTTCTATGTCTACGTTTGCTGAGATGAGTCTGCCCACGTTTCTTGCCCAACGCCTTCAACAGGCCGGGATGACCACACCCACGCCGATCCAACAGGCCACGATTCAGCCTGCGCGTGAAGGCCGGGATATCATGGCGCAAGCCAAGACGGGGAGCGGCAAGACTCTGGCATTTCTTCTTCCGTTGATCGAACGCGCTTTGCGGCGCGATGCCGCAACGACGGACGGCAGCCAGCCGTCGTCTGCCGTCCAGGGGCAGAGATTCCCGCAGTTCTTGGTGCTGGCCCCGACCAGAGAACTGGCATTGCAGATCGAAACGGAGTTGCGGAAGTACGCACCGGCGACCGTCACGTCGCTGTCGGTCTATGGCGGGACGCCGATCGAGCGGCACTATCGGGCCCTGAAACGGCCGCCCATGGTCGTCGTCGGAACGCCGGGCCGTCTGCTCGACCTGGCCGGCTCCAGGCACCTGCAGCTCGGGGCCGTCACGTTTCTCGTGATGGACGAAGCCGACCAGATGCTGGATCGCGGGTTCCTCCGCGACATCCAGCGGATTCTGTGTCTGCTGCCGCGCGAGCGACAGACGTTACTGTTCTCGGCGACGTTTTCGCCGGAGATTCAGCAACTTGCCCAGAATATGCAGAGAAATCCCGCGCGGATTTCCGTCGATCCCGGGATCAGCAGCCCGACGTCGATCACGCATGCCTATTACGTCGTACAGGCGGAGCAGTCGCGCACGGAACTCGTGCACACATTGCTGCAGACGGTGAAAGAGGGTGAGCGATCGATGGTGTTTTGCGATCAAAAATACAAGGTCCGCCGGTTGGCCCAGAAATTGGGCGGCGAGTCCGCATCGGTCGGGGCCATCACCGGAAATCACAGCCAGGCGCAACGGGAGCGGACGCTCGGCGCGTTTCGAGCGGGCCGGATCCGGTCGCTGGTCGCGACCGATGTCGCCGCCCGGGGGTTGGATATTCCCGATGTTGCGCAGGTCATTCACTACGAATTGCCGACCAATCCGAATTCCTACGTGCACCGGGCCGGACGAACCGGCCGGGCGGAAAAGGAAGGCTCGACGTTTCTGATTCTGTCCCAGACGGAAGAGCGGGAGTACCTTCGCATGGTTCGTCAGTTACGGATCCAGACGACGAAGCTTCCGCTTCCGACCTTCGCGGCACTGCCCCAGACTGCGGTGGCTCCGACCGAGGAGCAGCATTCGCGTCGTCCGCGGCCTCATCGGCACGGTGAGCCGACGACCAGGCGATTCCGCGAAGGCGGGACCGGCGAGTCGTTTCAGCGGCACGGGGCGTCGAGCGGCGGGCAGAGACGCTTCGGGCGTTGACCGGTCGACCGCCAAGTTGCATCCCGCATCAGATCACGGCCGGGCCCTTGCGGCCCGGCCGTCCTGAACTTTCTCCGGTTATGAAGCGCGCCCATCCGACATGGTAAAGTAACGGCCGGAAGGTCGTCTCATGCCACAGTTTCATCTCGAAGCGCCGTTCAAGCCTTGCGGCGACCAGGGGCAGGCCGTCGATAAACTGGTGGCCGGGCTCCAAGCGGGCCGGAAGCACCAGGCCCTGCTCGGGGTCACGGGCTCCGGCAAGACATTCACGATGGCCAACGTGATCGAGCGGGTGCAGAAGCCCACGCTCGTGCTCGTCCACAACAAGACGCTCGCCGGACAACTCTACCAGGAGTTCAAACAGTTTTTCCCTCACAATGCGGTCGAGTATTTCATCAGCTATTACGATTATTACCAGCCGGAAGCCTACATTCCGCAGACCGATACCTACATCGCCAAGGATTCCTCGATCAACGACGCCATCGATCAGATGCGTCATGCCGCAACGACGTCGCTGCTCCAGCGGAACGACGTGCTGATCGTGTCGTCGGTCTCCTGCATCTACGGCTTGGGATCACCGGAGGTCTATCACGGAATGGTGCTGTATCTCGAGGAGGGCATGGAGATCCGGCGGGAAACGATCCTCGCGAAGCTCGTCGAAATTCAGTACGCCCGGAACGACGTGGATTTTCACCGGGGGACGTTTCGCGCGCGCGGGGACGTGATCGAAATTTTTCCGGCCTCCAATGAGGCGATATCAGTCCGCGTCGAATTGTTCGGCGATGTCGTGGATGCGATTCATGAAATCGATCCGCTGACGGGCAAGTCGCTCGGCAAGCTGCCGAAGGCGGCCGTCTACCCCAATACCCACTACCTCATCGCGCCGGATCGTTATGAGCGGGCGATCACCGGGATTGAAGAAGAACTCGACGAGCGAGTGGCCTACTTCAGAAACCACAACCAGCTGGTGGAGGCTCAGCGTATCGCGCAACGGACCAAGTTCGATCTGGAAATGATCCGCGCGATGGGATTTTGCCACGGGATTGAGAATTATTCCCGGCATCTGAGCGGGCGGGCCCCCGGCGAGCCTCCCCCGACACTGATCGACTATTTTCCCAAGGACTTCCTCCTGATCGTGGACGAGTCGCATGCGACGGTCCCTCAAGTCGGAGGGATGTACGAAGGCGATTACTCACGGAAGAAAACATTGGTGGAGTACGGGTTCCGGCTGCCGTCGGCGGTCGACAACCGGCCGTTGAAATTTCACGAGTTTGAACGGTGCCTCAATCAGGTGATTTATGTCTCCGCGACGCCGGGCCCCTACGAACTCGAGCATACCCAGGGAGAAGTCGTCGAACAGATCATCCGGCCGACCGGCCTGCTGGACCCCGTCATCGAGGTGCAGCCGGCAAAAGGGCAGGTGGATCATCTCCTGGGAGAAGTGCGCGCCGAAACCGCGCGGGGAGGACGTATCCTCGTCACGACGCTGACGAAGCGCATGGCCGAAGATCTCAGCGAGTATTACCACGAACTCGGGATCAAGGTGCGCTATCTCCATTCGGACATCAAGACGTTGGAGCGGGCGGAGATTATCCGTGATCTGAGGCGCGGCACGTTCGATGTGCTGGTGGGGATCAATCTGCTGCGCGAAGGGCTCGATCTGCCAGAAGTCAGTCTGGTCGCCATCCTCGACGCCGACAAGGAGGGGTATCTTCGCTCCTACCGGGCGCTCATTCAAACCGCGGGTCGCGCGGCGCGCAACGTACGGGGACGGGTCATACTTTACGGCGACGTGGTGACGGATTCGATGAAGCAGGCCATCGACGAAACCGCTCGGCGCCGGAGCATTCAGGGGAAGTTCAATCAGGCTCACGGCATCGTGCCGATGAGCATCAAGAAGGATATCCCGGTCTTGGCCTACGCCGATGCCTATGTGGAGCCGGAGCAGTTGGTGTTCGCCGCGGATCCCCAGTCGGCCTACACGAACGGCGAAACCATCGAGCAGCAAATTCAGCGGCTGGAAGCGGAGATGAAGGCCGCGGCGAAGGAACTGGAGTTCGAGCGGGCAGCGTCGCTGCGGAACCGCATCCGGGCGTTGAAAATTCAGGATCTCGAGCTGAAGGCGAAGGATTAGACGTTCTTGTACAGATAGATCCCGAGGAACATGCCGAGGAGGCTCAGCAGGCTGATCTTCAGGCTGAACCCCAGGGTAAGCTTCAGGAGAATCAGGTCGATGGTGAGCGGGGGGCTGATGCCCGGGGTGACGTTGGTCGTGAAGAAGGCCTGAATCGTCCCGCCTTTCGGAGCCATGACCTGGAGAATTTCCCCGAGGATGCCGCCCAGCAGTCCGCCGACCAGGAGAAACAGCAACAAAACCCAGGGAGATTTTCTCACGTCGACCGCCTCATAACCCGTTGAACAGGCTCATTGAATCATCGTTACGACCATAACGAAAGGTCGGCGGCCTGTCAACAAAATGCTGCCGCTGTCTCCCTTGACTTCTCAGGGGGGCTCCTTTAGACTG
>DIHJ01000024.1:14349-24487 GCA_002420105.1 Nitrospira sp. UBA5699 | reverse complement strand
CGATGCTCTTTTGCTAGATTTTTCGAGGCGATCGGAGATCTGGGGCTAAGGCTTCGATTGCCTTTTTCATTGGTGCGCGATGCTGGATCAACTCAGCGAAAAATTCGAGCACATTCTCAGGAAGCTTCGCGGCACGGGTGTGCTGAGCGAACAGAATATCGCGGAAGCGTTGAAGGAAGTGCGCGTCGCGCTGCTGGAAGCCGATGTCAATTTCAAGATCGTCCGGGAATTTATCGAGCGTGTGCGTGAAAAAGCCGTAGGGCAGGAGGTCCTGCAAAGCCTGACCCCCGGTCATCAGGTCGTGAAGGTCGTCTGGGACGAGTTGCGGGCCATGATGGGCGGCGAGCGAGCCGGCCTTTCCCTCTCTTCGGTGCCTCCGACCGTGGTCATGATGGTTGGGCTGCAGGGCGCGGGCAAGACGACGACCTGCGGCAAACTTGCCAAGCTGTTCAAGAATCAGGGGAAGCGGGTGCTGTTAGTGGCGGCGGATCCCCGGCGCCCCGCCGCCGGAGATCAGTTGGCCAGTCTGGGGCACGACCTCGGAATCGACGTTCATCGGGCGGATCGGGCCGGGGCTTCTCAGGCGGACGTCGTCCGCATCTGTCAGGCCGGTGTCGAACGCGGGCGTGATCAGGGATACGATCTGGTCGTGCTGGACACGGGCGGCCGTCTCCATATCGACGACGAATTGATGGGCGAGCTGGTGGCGGTGAAAGCCGCGGTGCGCCCTCACGAAGTGCTGTTGGTGGCGGATGCGATGACCGGCCAGGATGCCGTGACCATGGCCGGCCAGTTCGACCAACGGGTAGGGGTGACCGGCGTCATTCTTACGAAGGTGGAAGGCGATGCCCGCGGAGGCGCGGTGCTGTCCATCAGAGCCGTCACCGGCAAGCCGATCAAATTCCTCGGCGTCGGCGAAAAACTCGATGCGCTCGAGCTCTTCCATCCGGACCGGATGGCGTCCCGCATTCTCGGGATGGGCGACGTGCTGTCGTTGATCGAGAAGGCTCAGGAGACCTTTACCCGGGAGCAGGCGGAAGAGGCGCAGAGACGGCTGACCAGCAACACGTTTACCCTGGAGGATTTCCGGGCTCAGCTGGGACAGGTCAGCAAGCTGGGTTCGCTGGAGCAGATTCTCGGTATGCTGCCGGGCGGCGCAAAGTTGAAAGGCGCCATGGACGGGCAGATGCCCGAACGTGAGATGAAGCGGGTGGTCGCGATGATCGATTCCATGACGGCCCGTGAACGCCGTGATCACACGCTGATCAACGGCAGCCGCAAGAAGCGGATCGCCCGCGGAAGCGGAACGAGCGTGATGGAAGTGAATCGATTGATCAAGCAGTTTCTTTCGGCGCGAAAGATCGCGAAGGTGATGACGGGAGCCGGAGGGCGCCGTCAGCTCGCGCAACTTCTGCGGTCGATGTGATTCATCGCATGGGGCTGTCGGCGACCGGCTGTCAGGTCCATGCGGAATCGAATGTGGAACCAAGAAGCTGACAGCGGATGGCTGAAGGCTCATTCATCAAGGAGGAAGGACAGTGGCCGTTCATTTGAGGTTGACCAGAACCGGAAGACATAAGCGACCGGTCTATCGCGTCGTGGCTGCGGACTCCCGCAAGCCGCGCGACGGGCGTTTCTTGGAAATTTTGGGCATCTTCGATCCGCTGAAGGAAGCGGGATTGCCGGAGTTGAAGCAGGAACGGGTGCTGACCTGGCTTCATCAGGGCGCTCAGCCGACCGTGACGGTCAAGACGTTGCTGCGTCGTTCCGGCCTGTGGAAGCAGTTTGAAGCGGAAAAGGCCGCGAAAAAGAAAAAGGCCTAACTTCGTGACCGGTGTCCAGGAAGAATTGGTGACCATCGGCAAGATCGAGCGGCCCTTCGGCGTAAAGGGTGCGGTAAAGGTTCGATCCTTGAGCGATGTGCCCGGCCGGTTCGATCATCTTGGAGCCGTAAGCGTGGTGAGTGCGACGGGGCAGACGGTCGACCGGACGGTCACGCACGTACGCCGGGCCGGCGAGACCTATATCGTGCAGTTCGCCGGGATCACGACGCCGGAGGAGGCCGGGATCCTTCGCGGAGGGCTGATCCAGGTTCCTCGGCGGGAGCCGGCGATGCAGCAGGAAGGTGTGCTGTACGAATGCGATCTCATCGGCATGAGCGTCGTGGACGAGAACGGGCGTGATCTGGGCTTCGTTGAGACGATCTGGGAACTGCCGGGGCATCAGGTATTCGTCGTGCGGAAGGACGGTCGAGAGGTGCTCGTTCCCGCGGCGAAGACGTTCGTTACGTCCGTGGATGTTGCGCGTCGGCGGATGACGGTGCGCACGGTGGAAGGGTTGATCGAGGATCGAGATGCGCTGTGATGTGATCACCTTGTTTCCCGAAATGGTTGCGTCGGTGCTGGGGAGCAGCATCCTCAAGCGGGCCCGGGAAAAGGGCCTGCTGGAGGTCCGGGTGCACAACCTGAGGGATTACACGCTGGACAAACATAAAGTCGCCGACGATGTACCCTATGGAGGCGGCGCCGGCATGGTGATGAAGGCGGAACCGATTCTCCGCGCCGTGGAGCGGATCCGCGAACAATATGAACGGGACGGCGAGCGGATCCGGCTCCTACTGCCTTCACCGCACGGGCGTCCCTTCACCCAGGCCTATGCGCAGAATTTGGCGGGGGATTCGCGCCGGCTCGTGATGCTGTGCGGACACTACGAAGGTATCGACGAGCGGGTGCGGCTGGCGCTCCAGCCGGAGGAAGTTTCGGTGGGCGACTATGTGTTGACGGGCGGCGAACTGCCGGTGTTGACGCTGATCGATGCCGCGGCGCGGCTGGTTCCCGGCGTCTTGGGCGATCCCGAATCGATCGTCGAGGAATCGTTTACGGACGCGTTGCTGGAGTATCCGCACTACACCAGGCCGGCGGAGGTCCGGGGCATGACGGTTCCGGAGGTGCTGCTTTCCGGGCATCACGAAGCGATCCGCCTCTGGCGACGGAAGGAAGCCTTGCGGGCGACCTATGAGAAACGGCCCGATCTCTTGAAAGATCGGGCGTTCACGGTAGAAGACAGACAATTGTTGGATGACATTATTCGCGAAGGCGTGCCGGGCACGCCGGTTCGATGCGGGGAGGAGAGGTGAGGTCATGAATCAATTAGAACGGGTTCAGCGGTCGTTGCAGAAGAAGTCGGTTCCGCACTTTGAAATCGGGGACACGGTCCGTGTCCACGTCAAAGTGGTCGAAGGCGAGAAAGAGCGCATTCAGGTTTACGAAGGCGCGGTAATCGCCCGGAAAGGGAGTCTCAATACGGAGATGTTCACCGTGCGCAAGGTGTCGTACGGCGTCGGTGTCGAGCGGATTTTCCCCGTGCATTCGCCGATCGTCACGAAAATCGACGTGGTACGTCAGGGCAAGGTGCGGCGCGCCAAGCTCTACTATCTGCGCGGCAAGAAGGGCAAGTTCTCCAGGGTCGAAGATCGGGAGTTCGTGGGAGAGGGTAAAGCACAGTCCGGTTCCGCGCGCGCAGCTGAGTCGGCGGAAGCGCCGGTCGAAGCCGTCGCCGCGAAATCCTGACCGTCTCCGTTCTGTCGACCACGAGGATCGTGCGTGCCGGCACGCGCATTGTAGGCAGCTTCGTGGGACCCACCGACGAATTTGAAATGGAAGCCCGGCGATGCGGCTACCGCCGGATCGCCGGCCTCGACGAAGCCGGCCGGGGCCCGTTGGCGGGCCCCGTCGTGGCGGCGGCCGTCGTCCTGCCGGCCCGCTGTCGTCTTGCCGGGTGTGATGATTCCAAGCAGCTTTCCCCATCCGAACGAGAACAGCTCTACACCGTCATCGCCGAGCGGGCCGTCGGCATCGGAATCGGTTCGGCGAGCCATGAAGAGATCGACAGGCTGAACATTCTGGAAGCCACGCGCCTGGCCATGCGTCGGGCAGTTGCGGCCCTCTCGCCTCGGCCGGATTCCCTCTTGGTCGATGCCGTGACGCTGCCCGGCGTGACGCTTCCGACTCGCTCCATCATCAAGGGGGACGCCTTGTCTCTGTCCATTGCCGCCGCGTCGATCGTGGCGAAAGTGACGAGAGATCGTCTGATGGAGGAGTATCACCGGCTCTATCCGCAATATAATTTCGTCTCCCATAAAGGCTATGGGACCGAGGATCACTTGCGGCAATTGGCGGCCTACGGGCCCTGCCCGATTCATCGACGCACCTTTGCTCCGGTCGCCCAGGTGCTGGCGCGCGGTTCCGATGGCCGGCAACTGACGGCTCCTCAACCGGGGGAATCCCAGCGGACAATAGCGTGACAATCCTTGACCCCAGACGGCTCTTTGGGCAAGAAGGAGAGGCGGCGGCGGAGCGCTACCTGCGACAGAAGGGCTATCGCATCGTCGCCAGAAACCTCCGGTCGTCCTTGGGCGAATTGGATTTCGTCGCCGAAGATGGACCCGTGCTGGTCTTTGTGGAGGTGAAGGCCCGCCGAACCGGAGAATTCGGCGGGGCGATCCATGCCGTCCACCGGGGGAAGCAGCAGAAGCTGATCCGTCTGGCGTCTCAATACCTCGCTCGACACCACTTGACCCATCGGGCCTGCCGGTTCGACGTGGTCCTGCTGCAGGGAGCGGATGATTCCGTCCCGGCGATCGAACATATTGAGAACGCATTTGACGTTCCGGGGGACGACCTGCGCTGGTGAAACGACTATGATTCAGTTGATGCATGTCACCAAACAGTACAATCGGCGGCCCGCGCTGTCGGATGTGACGCTCGACATCCAGAAGGGCGAGTTCGTCCTGTTGATGGGGCCCAGCGGCGCCGGCAAGTCGACGCTGCTGCGGCTGCTGATCGGCGCGGAACGGCCGGACGACGGACAGGTGTTCGTAAACGGGAGGAACGTGACGACGCTCAAGGCCTCGGAGATTCCTTTTCTCCGGCGCAAGGTCGGGACCGTCTTTCAGGATTTTCGCCTCCTGCCGAAGAAGTCTGTGTTTGAAAACGTGGCGCTTCCCCTGCTGGTGCAGGGCGTGTCTTCAAGCGACATCAAACGGAAGGTCACGGAAGCCCTGCGGGCGGTGGGGGTGGAGCACAAACGGGATCAGCTTCCCGTGAGCCTGTCGACGGGAGAGCAGCAGCGGGTATGCATTGCGCGGGCGATCGTCAACGGTCCCGTCGTCCTCTTGGCGGACGAACCGACGGGCAACTTGGACCCGGTGCTCACGGGAGAAATCATTGAGCTGTTCAAATTGATCAATGCACGGGGCACGACCGTCGTGGTGGCGACCCACGATCCGTCGGTGATGGCGCAGGTGAATCGCCGGGTGGTGACATTGGTGCGGGGGACCCTGATGCCGGAGCAGCGGGTCGTGGTATGAGAACGCTCTTTTACCTTCTGCGGGAGGCGTGGGCCAACATCTGGACGAATCGCACGACGACCGTGGTCGCGATCCTGACCACCGCGTTCACGCTGGCCTGCGTCGGCATCTTTCTGCTGCTGTACGTGAATCTGCGCGCGGCGGCCGGCTGGCTCCAGGAGGACATCAAGATCATGGTGTACCTCGACGATCGCGTGGCGGCCGCGACCGTGAACGAGGTGGAGCAGCAATTGCGGAACGATCGTGCCGTGGCCGCCCTCCACTTCATTTCGAAGGAGCAGGCCCTCGGGGAATTCAAGGCGCAGTTTCCGTCCGAGTCCCATCTGCTCGAAGGGCTCGGCCAGAATCCGTTGCCGGCCTCCTTCGTGGTGACGTTGAGTCCGCCGTTCCGTTCCCCGGACGCGGTGCAGCGCTGGGCCGAGCGGACCGGTCGTCTCGCCGGGGTGGCGAAAGTGGACTATAATCAAGACTGGATCGACGCGCTGTCGACGGTGATCCGGTCCATCGAGTTGGTGGCGATCGGAATCGGGTTGGTCCTCTCGGCGGCGGCCGTCACGATCATTGCCAATACGATCAGGCTCACGCTGTTCGCCCGTCGCGACGAGATCGCCATCCTGCGGCTGATCGGCGCGACCAAGACCTTCATCCGTATTCCGTACCTGCTGGAGGGCGCCGTTCTGGGCGGGCTCGGAAGTGCGATGTCCTTGTTCATGCTCAAGGTCCTGTACGAATTGTTCCGGCAGGAGATGCGGACGACCGGGCGGTTCAGCGGATTGGAGCACCTCATCATGTTTTTCCCCCTCTCGATCTGTCTCGTTCTCGTGGCGGTCGGAGTGGGACTGGGTTGCGCCGGAAGCTTTGTGTCGCTCCGGCGGTTCGACGAGGCAAAGGTATGACCGGGGGCCGGATACCACGGAAGACGGTTCTGCTCGCGGTCCTGCTGGGACTCTCGATGCCTGCCGGGGTGTCGGCCGATTCCATCAGCGAAAAAATCGACAAGGAGCGGAAAGCGCTGGAACAGCTGAAGGATCGAATCGAGGAGAAACGGCGCCAGGCGGACGAAGCGGGAAAGAAGCGGGAATCCATTCTCCAAGGGATCCAGACGTTGGATGAACGGCACATGCGCTACCGGCAGGCGCATCAGGAGATCAGCCGGAAGCTGCGGAAGAAGGACCAGGAAATCGACGCGATCAACGCCCAGATTGCGCGGTTGCAGGACAGCGTACAGGAACGTCAGGACGCCATCCTGGCGCGGCTCCGTGTGCAGTACATGGAGGGCCGCTTCGGTCATTGGAAAACGTTGCTGGCGTCGGACTCGTACGGGGACTTTCAGCGCCGGCTGCGCTATCTCTCGGCGGTCTCCGAACGGGACTACGGCCTGCTCGAAACCTTCAAGAGCGACATGGCGCACATGCGGGAGGCCGAGCGTCAACGGGAGGAGGCCCGCGCCGGGATGATCGCCTACAAGCGCAGCACCGAAAAACAGCTCGAGGAGATCAAAGCGGTCAAGAAAGAGAAAAAGGTCTATCTCACCAGGCTCACGCACGAAAAGGAATCATACGAACGGGCGCTGCAGGAACTGGAGCGTTCCGCCTCGCGGATCGACAGTCTGTTGCACGAGTTGGAAACCCGCCGCCGGGCCGCGGCCGCCAAGCCCCCGACGGGCGCGCTGGCGCCGCGTGGGGCGAAGGGTGGCCTGCCCTGGCCGGCGGAGGGGAGCGTGATCACCTTCTTCGGCCGGCAGAAGCATCCGACGTTCAATACCTATGTCCAGCGGAAAGGCATCGAGATTCGGACGACGGAAGGGAGCGCGATTCGGGCCGTGATGCCCGGGACGGTCGTCTATGCGGACTGGCTGAAAGGCTACGGACTCGTTATAATTCTGGATCATGCCAACGGCTTCTTTTCATTGTACGCCCATGCCTCGAAGATCCTCACCTCGGTGGGGGCGCAGGTCGGGTCGGGGCAGGCCATAGGAGAAACGGGCGACACGGGCATGACCGGCGAAAATACTCTATACTTCGAATTGCGCGAAGGGGCGGAACCGGTCGATCCCCTGCAATGGCTGGCAAGGCGATAGGACTCGAGGAACGCGAAAGGAATGCATATGATGGAACAGAACCCGCGTCGGCGATTCTGGATGTTGGGTCCGATGATCGTAGTGGCCTTGGTGTCCGGCGTGTTGATCGGCAAGGGATGGGAGCGAACCGGTCATGCCACCGAAACCTACGAGGAGCTGAGAACGTTCTCCGAGGTGTTGACCCAGGTTCAAAAGAACTATGTCGACGAGACGAAGGTGAAGGATCTTGTCCAGGGGGCGATCCGCGGCATGCTTTCGACCCTGGACCCGCACTCGGCCTACATGACCCCGGAAATGTACAAGGAGATGCAGGTTGAGACCAAGGGAGAGTTCGGCGGCGTCGGAATCCAGATCGGGGTCAAGGAGAACAGGCTGGCGGTGATCGCTCCGATCGACGGGACGCCGGCCCATCGCGCGGGGATCAAAGCGGGCGACTATATTACGAAGGTCAACGAGGAATCGACGAAGGACCTCTCGCTCATGGATGCCGTGCAGAAGATGCGGGGGCCGAAGGGCACGAAGGTCAATCTGACGATCCAGCGCGACGGGACGCCCGATCCGCTTCAGTTTACGCTGGTTCGGGACACCATCAAGATCGAAAGCGTCAAGTCGAAAGTCCTGGACAACATCGGTTATGTGAAGCTGACCCAATTCCAGGAGGCGACCGGACGGGATCTGGCGAAAGCGCTGAAGCAGTTCAAGGACCAGAAGGTCCAATCCACGATTCTCGACCTGCGGAACAATCCGGGCGGTCTGCTGACGGCGGCGGTCGAAGTCTCCGAGCAATTCCTCCCCACCGGCAAGCTGGTCGTGTACACGAAGGGCCGGGAAAGCAAGAAGGACGAGTGGTTCGCGAAGGGGAAGGATCAGATGGAAGACTCCCCCATGATCATTCTCGTCAACGAGGGGTCGGCCAGCGCCTCCGAGATCGTGGCCGGCGCGCTGCAAGACTACGGCCGGGCCGTCATCGTCGGCACCACCTCCTTCGGCAAGGGGTCCGTGCAGACCATTCTGCCGCTGGGTGATGGATCGGGTTTGCGTCTCACGACGGCGAAGTACTACACGCCGAAAGGCCGATCGATTCAATCGACGGGCATCACCCCGGACATCGTCGTCAAGCCGCAACAACCGACCACGGTGGCGAAAGCCGACGCGAAACCCGGGGAGAAGGAAGCGGAGGCGAAGGGCGCCAGGTCCGGCGTCGGCGCCCCGCCGGGCAAGGAACAAACGTCCGCCGGCGGGAAGGCCCATGAAGAGGCCGCACCGAAGAACGGCGCCGCGCCGGCCGCTGCCGCTGTTGACGCGTCCGGCGAACCGTCGCTCGAACAGGACGTTCAATTGCAGAAGGCGGTGGAGATGCTCAAAACGTGGAAGATATTCAAGGAGCTGCGTCCCTCTTAACGGATGTCTTGGCCGCGCAGCGCCCTGATGGCGTGGAGCAGGTCCTCCTCGGAGCCTGAGAAACCCGGAACGGTCCGGAGCATATGGGACCGTACGAGCTGTTCGAGATCGGACAACGTGGCGATGTTGAGGCGCCCGTAGAGGTAGGCGACCAGCGAGTCGGAGAGCCCGGGCAATCGCGCCCAGGCTCTCACCTGATCCGGCAGCGGGGTCCTGAGCGCTTCGAGCGTCTGGATCTTCCCGGTTCTCAGGAACTCCTCGATCTTGTCCGACAGGTCTTTGCCGATTCCTTCCAGGTCTTCAAGCGCGTTCCGTTTGGCGACTTCCGCGACATCCTCATCGAGCGCCAGGAGTGAATCGGCCCCGCGGCGATAGGCCCGCACACGATAGGGATTGGCCCGCTGCGCCGCCAACAGCTCGGCAATGGACCGAAAGAGCGCGGCAATCCGTTGATTATTCTGAGGGGCGGTCATAGGTGTCCCGTGGACCTATTGTGCCGTGCCCGTCAGGCCCGGGGCAAGGGACCGACGGCTTTATTGACAAGCGGAATTGCGGTTCCCTAGGATGATGGACGATGACGGACGGGATGCAGGTTCAGGTCAACGGAGAGCGGCGGGACTGTCGGGCCGGTTCGACGGTCGGGGATCTGCTGCGTGAGTTGGAGATCAAGACGGAACGGGTGGCCGTCGAATTGAACCTGGAAATTCTCGACCGCAAGGAATTCGATCATCGGGGCCTCAAAGAAGGGGACCGAGTGGAAATTTTGAGTTTCATCGGAGGCGGGGCGTCGACCGGGGATGTTCGCGAAAGGGAGGCCTGCCAGCATGCATGATGATCGCTTGACGATCGCCGGACGGGAGTTCAAGTCCCGGCTCTGGGTCGGAACCGGCAAGTACAAAGATTTCGAGCAGACAAAAAAGGCGATCGAAGCGTCCGGCGCCGATGTCGTCACGGTGGCGGTGCGGCGTGTGAACGTCACCGATCGGTCCAAGGAAAACCTCCTGGACTATATCGATCCGAAACGGTACATCATCCTTCCCAACACGGCCGGTTGCTATACCGTGGAAGATGCCGTGCGGTATGCGCGGCTTGCACGGGCGGCGGGTGTGTCCGATCTGGTCAAGCTGGAAGTGATCGGTGATGAGAAGACCCTCTTCCCCGATACGGCCGGCTTGATCGAAGCGGCGAAGATTCTGATCAAGGAAGGATTCATCGTCCTGCCCTATACCAATGACGATCCCATTGTGGCGAAGCGGCTGGTGGATATCGGCTGTCCGGCCGTCATGCCG
>DIHJ01000024.1:0-14270 GCA_002420105.1 Nitrospira sp. UBA5699 | reverse complement strand
TGGCGGCGCCGATCGGGTCCGGCCTCGGCATCCGCAATCCCTACAACCTCAAGATCATCATGGAGACCGTCAAGGTGCCGATCATCGTGGATGCCGGCGTGGGGACCGCGTCGGACGCGGCGTTGGCCATGGAATATGGCGCCGATGCGGTGTTGATGAATACCGCGATCGCCGGCGCGCAAGATCCGATCGCGATGGCCGAGGCCATGAAGTATGCCGTGCATGCCGGACGGCTCGCCTATAAGGCCGGACGGATTCCGCGCAAGCTCTATGCGACGGCGAGCAGTCCGATCGAGGGCATGCTCTGATCGACGATGGCGCGCCGATCGTCTCCCCATGCCACGGCTTGAGTCGCGGCTCCTCATCGTTACGGATCGCCATCAGACCGCCGGGCGCCCGCTCGTCTCCGTGCTGCAACGAGCTCTCTCGGCCGGGACGCCTGCCATCCAGCTCAGGGAACGCGATCAGTCCGTCAGAGAACTTGCGGCGCTCGCGCGCGAGATACGCGCGTTGGCCGCGCCGCGCGGCAGTCAACTTGTCATCAACGACCGAATCGATGTCGCGCTCACGCTCGAGGGAGTCGGGGTCCACCTGCGCAGCAACAGTCTGCCGGCGACGGTGGCCAGGCGTCTGGTGGGCGATCGGCGCCTTCTCGGTGTCTCCGCACATTCGGTGGAGGAGGCCGTGCAGGCTGAGGCCGGCGGGGCCGATTACGTGGTGCTCGGCCCCGTCTATGATACGCCATCCAAGAAAGCGTTCGGTCCTCCGCTCGGTCTTCGTCGAATCGAGGAGGCCTGCCGTCTCGTGCGAATTCCGATCGTCGGTATCGGCGGCGTGACGGCGTCGCGCGCGCACGACGTCCGTCGCGCCGGTGCGTACGGGGTGGCGGTCATCGCGGCCGTGCTCGGTGCGGCGGACGTCGAAGGGGCGACGCGATCGTTGCTTGAGGCCGTGACGTCGCCTTCGTGATCATGTCGTGCGCGTGTGGCGCATCCGCGGGAATCGGTGCTCCTGTTGACCGCCCACATGACGGGTGTTAGAATCCGCACAGACTTGGACTTCGTGATTCAGCAACGGGTTGTCGCCTTTCTCAGGTGGTGCCATGGCCGATTCGAAAGGAAGTCCGAGCCGACTCCGGTCCCTCCGAGATTCCGTCAAGCACATCACCAAGCGGTTGTCCGAGGGAGAAGCTGACGTGATTCACCGGAACGACGAACAGACCCGCGAAATCGAAAAGCTTCGGGTGCAGATCCAGTCGATGGAGGAAGAAATCCGTCGACTGTACCAGTCCCGCTATCAGCTCGACCAAGCCACCAAGCAAAACGAGAAACTCGTCACGACGCTGCAGGAGGCCAAGGCGCAGATCGAAGCGCTGCGTGCCGAAGTGGAAAAGCTGACCGCGCCGCCGTCGACCTACGCCATTTTTTCGAGCCTGAATCAGGACGGCACCGGCAACGTCTACGTGTCCGGCCGCAAGATGAAGGTCAGCCTGCACCCTTCGATCAAGAGCAAGCAGCTGCGCAAGGGGCAGGAAGTGATTCTGAACGAGGCGTTGAACGTGATCGAGGCGCGCGATTTCGACGTGCAGGGCGAGGTCGTGCGGTTGAAAGATCTGCTCGAGGGCAATCGGGCGCTGGTGACGCTGCATTTCGACGAGGAGAAAGTCGCGGAGTTGGGCGATCCCCTGCTGACCGAACGGCTCAGTGTGGGTGACCATCTGCTCTACGATCCCCGTTCCGGCTGCGTGATTGAAAAGCTGCCGAAATCGGAAGCGGAGGAGCTGGTCCTGGAGGAAGTGCCGGACGTGGACTACGCCCATATCGGCGGCCTGCAACGCGAATTGGAGCAGGTCCGGGACGCGGTCGAACTGCCGTTCCTCCATCCGGATCTGTTTTCGGAGTTCCAGCTGAGCGCACCGAAGGGCGTGTTGTTGTACGGCCCGCCCGGTTGCGGCAAGACTTTGATCGCCAAGGCCGTGGCCAACTCGATCGCCAAGAAGCTCGGGCATCTGACCGGGAAGGAAGTCCGGAGCTATTTTCTGCACGTCAAGGGTCCGGAACTGCTGAACAAGTACGTGGGCGAATCCGAGCGCCAGGTCCGGGAAGTGTTCAAGAAGGCGAAGGAGCGCGCGGCGGACGGCAATCCGGTCATCGTGTTCTTCGACGAGATGGATGCGCTGTTCCGGACGCGCGGAACCGGCATTTCTTCCGACATCGAATCCACAATCGTCCCGCAATTTCTCTCGGAGATCGACGGGGTCGAACGATTGCGCAATGTGATCGTCATCGGAGCGAGCAACCGCCAGGATCTCATCGATCCCGCGGTGTTGCGGGCCGGACGGTTGGACGTGAAGGTGAAGGTGGGGCGTCCGGACGCCGTCGCCGCCAAGGATATTTTCTCGAAGTACGTCGGCGCGGGGCTGCCGTTCGACCAGGAGGAATTGAAGCGTCACGGAGGGGATGCCAAGGCGCTGGTCGAGCATCTGACGGACCTGACGGTCGATGCCATGTACGCCACCTCCGAAGAGAACAAATTTATCGAAGTGACGTACGCGAACGGCGAGAAGGAAGTGCTGTACTTCAAGGATTTTGCCAGCGGCGCCTTGATCGAGGGCATCGTGTCGCGCGCCAAGAAGTACGCGGTGAAACGTGCGATTGCGCAGGAGGGTCGCGGTCTCCGCTCCGAAGATTTGATCCGGGCGATCAGAGAGGAGTTCAAAGAGCACGAAGATCTGCCCAATACGACCAACCCCGATGACTGGGCCAAGGTTGCCGGCAAGAAAGGCGAGAAGATCGTGCATATCCGGACGATCAGCGGCGGGCCGGCCGAGTCACGTCAGATCGAAACCATCACGACGGGTCACTATCTCTAAGACCGAACGCGATGCGGGAATCAAAACCCCTGACGACTCCTCGTGTACTGGGAACGGAAACGGAATTCGGGATCGCCTCCCGCGATCCCTCCGCGACGGACCCGATCACCAATTCCCTCGCCGTCATCGCCCATTACCCCGGCATCTCGGTTCCGCACGCCGTGTGGGATTACGAGAACGAGAATCCGCTTCTCGACGCCCGCGGTTTCGAGGTCGACGGAGAGCGGGAGCGACCGAACCCCGACTACAACCGCCAGTTGAATAAGGTTCTGGCGAACGGCGGCCGCCTGTACGTCGACGGCGCCCATCCCGAATATTCCACGCCGGAGTGCACCACCCCCAGGGAAGTCGTGGCGTACGAGCGCATCAGCGAGCGGATTCTCGCCCAATGTCTGGATGAAATGATCCGCGTCAGAGGGCGCGATCAGTTCGTGCTGTACAAGAACAATTCCGACGGCAAGGGCAACAGCTACGGTTATCACGAGAACTACATGTTGTCCCGGTCGGTGCCGTTCGATCGGATCGTCAAAGTGCTGGCTCCCTTCTTCGTGACGCGGCCGATCTTTGCGGGAGCCGGCAAGGTCGGCGCGGAGAATCAAACCAGTCCGGCGGACTACCAGCTGTCCCAGCGCGCGGATTTTTTCGAATGCCTGGTCGATCTGAATACGATGGTCAAGCGTCCGATCGTGAATTCACGCGATGAGCCGCACGCCGAGTATGGGAAGTATCGCCGGCTCCACGTGATCGTGGGGGACGCCAACATGGCGGAGTTGTCGACCTATTTGAAGGTGGGCACGCTGGCCATCGTGCTGGACCTCCTCGAAGCCGGTGTCGAGATGCCGCAGATCGAGTTGGACGATCCGGTGTTCGGCATCAAGCAGGTATCGCGGGATCTGACCATGAAAGGCACGCTGAAACTGGCCGGAGGGCGGGCGATCACGGCGCTGGACGTTCAGCGGGCCTATCTCAAAGCGGCGATGGATTTCTATGCCTGCCATGAGTTGGACCAGATCACGAAAGACGTGCTCGTGCGGTGGGAAGACGTTCTCGACCGATTGGAGCGCGATCCCCGGTTGTTGGCGCGGGAGCTGGATTGGGTGGCCAAGCGCCAGATGATGGAGTCCTACATGGATCGCAAGGGTTGCGGATGGAACGACCCGCGGGTGCGCCTGATGGACTTGCAGTATCACGATATCCGCCCGGAAAAGGGGCTCTACTACGCGCTGGAACGCAGCCACCTCATCGAGCGCGTGGTGCAGGACGTTGAGGTTTCGAGGGCCGAATTCACGCCGCCTCCCGGGACTCGCGCCTATTTCCGCGGGCGGTGCGTCGGAAAATTTTCCAAGTCGATCTACGGCGCGAGTTGGACGTCGGTGTTGTTCGACGTCGGCAATGCTTCGATCAAGAAGGTCCCGCTGATGGATCCGTTGCGTGGAACCGCTTCGCTCACCGCTGATCTGCTCGATCAGTCGGACACGGCCGAGGCCTTGCTCAGCAGGCTGAAAGCATCATGAAGCTTCCCTTTCTCCCGAACCACGACGACGCCAGCTTCTTCGATTTTCTCACTGTGCACCATCCGGAGCTGACTCCCGCCGGGCGCCGATGGGTCGACTCGTCACCGTCCCTGCCCGAAGCGTCGAGGTCCGGCGGGGCCGTCACGGTGCCGCAGGCCACGACGGTGTTGGCGATCAAGTATCAGGACGGCGTCATTATCGCCGGGGATCGAAGAGCGACGGAGGGGTATCAGATCGCCGAGCGCCGCATCGAGAAGGTCTTCAAAATCGATGATTTCTCGGCGATGGCGATTGCCGGGGCGGCCGGTCCCTGCATCGAAATGGCGAGACTGTTCCAGACCGAACTGGAGCATTACGAGAAGCTGGAAGGGATGCAGCTGTCCTGCGAGGGCAAAGCCAACAAGCTCGGTCAGATGGTCAAAGCCAACCTTCCGATGGTGTTCCAGGGCCTGGTCGTCATGCCGCTCTACGTCGGCTACGATCACAAGCGGACGGAAGGGCGCATTTTCAAGTACGACCTCGCGGGAGGTCGCTACGAAGAGTCGGACTACCACGCGATCGGCTCGGGCGGAAAGGACGCCCGCAATACGATGCGGGAGCATTTCCGCCGGGGGCTGGCCGAAGCGGAGACCCTGAAGCTGGCCCTCCTGGCGTTGTATAACGCGGCGGACGACGATGTGGGGACCGGAGGACCGGATCTGGTGCGGGGGATCTACCCCACGGCGAAAATCGTCAACGGCACCGGTATTACCGACGTGTCCGAGCAGCAGATCCGCGGCATCTATGACGGCTTGATTGAAACCCGCCGGTCCAAGGAGCGTTGACCATGCCGATGCCGTATTACGTCTCGCCCGAGCAGATGATGCAGGACAAGGCGGAGTATGCCAAGAAGGGCATCGCCAGGGGACGTTCCATCATCGCCATGGAGTATGTGAACGGGATTCTCCTGGCCGCCGAGAATCCCAGTGCGTCGCTTCACAAGATCTCGGAAATCTACGACAACATCGCATTCGCCGGAGCCGGAAAGTACAGCGAGTTCGAGAATCTCCGCAAAGCCGGCATCCGGCACGCCGACCTCAAAGGGTTCATGTACAGCCGGGAGGACGTCACCGCCCGTTCGCTGGCCAACGGCTATTCCCAGAGTCTTGGAACGATTTTCAGTCAGGAAATGAAACCGCTCGAGGTCGAAATCCTGGTCGTTCAGATCGGACACAACGGCCACAGCAACGAGATGTATCGGATCTCCTTCGACGGCAGCATCATCGATGAAAGACAATTCGCCGTCATCGGCGGCAAGTCCGACGCGGTCCAGGCCGCGCTGAAGGAGAAGGTTCCCGCACAGTTGCCTGATCTCAAAGCGGCGCTCACGCTCTGTATGAATGCGTTGGAACAGACGGGGAACCAGAAACTGTCGCTCGAAAGCCTGGAAGTGGCGGTGCTCGACCGTACCAGGGACAACCGGAAGTTCCGCCGCTATACCTCCGCCGAAACCAAACAGATCCTCGCGTAGTTCCTCGGAGCGGGGGATCCCGCCCTTCTGTTGAAGAAGGGCGATCCGCCGTGTATTCTGTCTTCAGTCCCTATGCTATCCCCCGGTCCCATGAAACAGCGGATTTTCGGCTTGGAGAACGAGTACGGCCTCATCTTCTCCCCGAACGGGCGGATCTATCTGCCGATGGAGAAGGTGCTGGGCTACATCTTCGAGGGGCTGATCCCGAACAGCTGGCCGTCGAACGCCTTTCTCGTGAACGGCGCACGGTTCTACCAAGACACCGGCTGCCATCCCGAATATTCCACTCCGGAGTGCGACAACATCCTGGATCTGGTCGTGCACGACAAGGCCGGAGAGCGCCTGCTCGAAGCCTGCCTGCCGGCGGCGGAAGAGCGGCTGCGCGAGGAGGGGCTGTCCGGCGAGATCTACATCTTCAAGAACAACACGGATTCGCTCGGGAACACGTACGGGTGCCACGAGAACTTCCTGATGCGGCGCGACGTCGATTTCTGGAAGGTGACGGAACAGCTGATTCCGTTTTTCGTGACCCGGCAGATCTACAGCGGCGCCGGCAAGGTCTTGAAGGTGTCGGGGAAGCCGCAGTATTTCATCTCGCAGCGGGCCCAGCATATCCACGAAAAGACCTCGTCGTCGACGACCTCCTCCCGCAGCATCATCAATACGCGCGATGAGCCTCACGCGGATGCCGAGCGGTATCGACGGTTGCACATCATCGTCGGCGACTCCAACATGTCCGAACTCGTCACGTATCTCAAGGTCGGAGCGGCGACGCTGGTGCTCTCCATGATCGAAGAGGGGTATGCGGTTCACGGCATGGAATTGGAAGATCCCGTGAAGGCGATCCGGGAGATTTCGCGCGATCCCACGGTCAAGCGCAAGGTGAAGTTGGACGACGGCCGTCAGATGACGGCCGTGGAGATTCAGCGGGGCTACCTCGATCGTGCGCAGGAATATCTGGCGCACCAGGACCACGATCCGCTCCTCGACGACGTCTGGCACCGCTGGGCGACGATCTTGGACAAGCTCGAGGACGATCCGATGCAATTGGTGCGAGAGATCGATTGGGTCACGAAGCGCCACCTGATTCAATCGTACATCGATAAGAAGGGATGCGGATGGGACGATCCCCGGGTCTTTCTTCTGGACCTCCAGTTTCATGACGTCAAACGGACGAGGGGGTTGTATTATCTGATGGAGTCCCGTGGCCTGGTGGAGCGGGTGGTCGAGGAGGACGCTGTGCAGCGGGCCATGTCGACGCCGCCCCAGACCACCAGGGCCAAGGTGCGCGGGGATTTCATCCGGTTCGCCCGTGCGAAGAATCGGTCCTATACGGTGGATTGGACCTATCTGAAGCTGAACGGCTACTGGGAGGAAACCATTCTCTGTATGGACCCCTTCAGCGCCGTGAACCGGCGCGTGGATGAATTGGTCTCCCAGGTCTCGGGATTGCGGTTTTACCGATGAGTGTTCCTGCGTCCAAACAGGCTCCCCTGCGGATCTCCCGGCTTGACCGGACGGTGATCACCGCCGTGGTCCTCCTCACCAGCATGTTTCCCGTCGAACTGTTTCCGAATGCGCCGCCCTCGCCGAAGGGCCTCGACGGACAGTACAGCGGCCGACAGGGGCAGGTGCTGGTCGTCAAGGTGCCGGAGTTCGAAGACGTGACCGAAGTCAGAGGGACGTTTCTCAACCGCACCATCCCGTTTTTCCGCGAAAGCCGGGCCGGGGAACCGCCGGGCTATGTGGGGTTGCTCGGGATCGACATGCAGGACGATCCGGGCACGCATGAACTCGCGGTGGACGTGCGGCGGGGGGAGCGGAGCACGCAGTTGAGTTACAACGTGCTGATCGCCAAAGAGAAATTTTCCGTGGAGCATTTGAAGCTGCCGAAGGATAAGGTCGATCTGGATGCGAAGAGTGTGGCCCGCTGGAAGGCCGAGCAGGAACAGATCCGGCAGGCGCTGGCGGAAAATTCGGCGTTGCGATTATGGCGCAGCAATTTCGTCGAGCCGGTGAACGGAAAGCGCACGGGCATTTTCGGCAGCGTCCGCATTATGAACGGCCAGCCGCGCAATCCGCACAACGGGGAGGACATCGGCGCGCCGATGGGCGCCGACGTGGCCGCGACGAACGACGGGGTGGTGCGTCTCACGGTCGATCATTTCTTTTCCGGGAAGGGCATATTCCTCGATCACGGGCTCGGGTTCTACAGCATGTATTTCCACCTGTCGGAGATTCTGGTCAAAGACGGCGATCTCGTGAAAGCCGGGCAGGTCATCGGCAAGGTGGGAGCGTCCGGCCGCGCGACCGGTCCGCATCTCCACTGGGGGGTGAAGCTCAACGGCGCTCGCGTCAATCCCTATGCGCTCCTCGATCTTCCGTTCAGAAACGGCACGTCCCCCGCGGGTACGGTCGTCACACCTGCTTCTGATTCCGGATCGACGTCGCAGGCCGTGCCGGTGAAAGAATAAAGCGATCGGAGCGGCGGGCCCGGTTCTGAATCGGCGGCAGGAAGAGGACGGACCCTGATGCCGTCGTTCAGGCCGGCGGGTTGGCGGTGCCGGTCGTGATGGTCCGGGGCAGGGCCGGCCGATCCGAAGGCAGCGGCTAGTGTTCCATTCCGCTCAAGCCACCGAGGAGGGGCAGCAGTGCTTCTTCGCCGGGACCCTTGCCGGTTCTCATGTCTCCGCTGATCTCATCGAACAGACGGTCGGCTTCAGGACCGAGCGAACGGATCGTCTGTTCGAGCCGGCCGGACATGAGTTGCTGCCGAATCTGCGCCTCGGTGAGGCGACCGGACTTGATGCTCTGATCCATCAATTGGGACAGCTGCTGCAGCTTCTTGTACAGATCCGGGGGGAGCGAGTTCAGGATGCCGGCGGCGTTGGCGGGCGGATCGTTCCCGGGCGACTGCGCTGATGCCTGCGCGATGACGAGCAGACTGCAGAGGACGATCCAGGGCCAGGCGGACAATTTCATGCGGTTCTCCTCGATTAGTGACCTGAAGCCATTATTCCAGCAATGAGACCGGACGGACAGCAAATCCGGCCTTCCGTGCGGGACGGCCGATCGCGGTGATCGGGCGCGGACTGGTCCTCCGAAGAGAAAAGCGGGATTTCCTTCTGGTATCTCCATCGGAGTGATACGGTAAGAAAGGCGAACGCTGAGCGGGGAGCGGTTCATGACGTCAGAAGTCACGATATATCTGGCGGCGATCCTGGGGCTGTTGGGGCTGTGGCTCTTTCACCAGGCGCAGGTGCGGTCGGGACGGATCCAAGCCGTCGATCTGTTCGACCGCTCCCTGGTCCGTCTGTATGTCTACGTCACGTCTCCTGAGCGCCCGATTTGCGAGGTCTGTGCCGAGGCCCATGGCCGGGTGTTTCTCTCATCGCAGGTGGGGAAGAAGGGGTTCTCTCCGTTGGAGGGAACGTGCGGAGGCGCAGGGGCATGCCAGGGATTCCTGATCGGGTTATACGGCGGATGGTCGGAGGCGCGTGAACTCGTGGCCCGGCTTCAACGAAGCTCGAAGAAGGCCGGCGTGCGGCTTTCCCGGGAAGAACTGCTGGCGCTGGCGAAGGGGCAGTGGAAGAAGAGTGTGAGCGCCGACACGGACCGGGTCAGCGTCCATTTGCTCGACGCCCTCTGTTCTGAATCCACGGACACGGACGTTGCAGCCGAGGGCTACCGGTATGTGATCGCGCAAGCCAGAGAACAGCGGCATCTTCCATTCGTGGTTCCGGCGTACCTTCGGCTGACCGGAATCTTGCTGCAACAGGGACGGGAGGAAGACGCGCGCCGCGTCATCGAGCAATTCGAGCGACGGTTTCCCGCCGATCAACCGCATCCCCACGGTCCCTCCGTCGAACAGCGGCAGAGACTAGAAGAGAAGAAGTCCCTCCTCTGGAAGCGTCAATCGCTGCAAGTGTCCGCGTAGCCGTTCCCCGCACGATCCTCCGCGTTCTGCTCGCCCCGACGCGGCCTGCTCCCGCAGTCCCTGGATCGTTCGCCTGCTCCATGCGCTCCGGAACGCCGTCCCCTCTCTCATTGGACCGATCTGCCGTTCGGATGTCATGCCCTCGGCCGGCCGTGATGGCCATTCCGGCACGCCGGGGCCGCGGGTTCCCGCATGGTGCCATCGACGGCACAGGGCGCCCTCGTGAGGTCAGTAGTTGGATTCGATGCTGGACGGGGTCTTGTTCAAGACCGTCGCGGCGGCGCGGGAAAGTGCCGCATCGTGCTCATGGTCGAGCGAATAGATGCGGAACTGGACCAGCCTGGTCGGAAGGAGGTCGAGAAATTCCTCGAGCGGTTCGGCGGAGACGTTCTTCGTTCCGGGATCGTACACGTACAGGGGATTCCCGCGGCGATCTTTGGGATCGGGACGCGGATCGAGCGGCGCCATGTCGACGCGAAATGCAATCTTCTGGAGATTCGGAGGAAGCTCTTTCCGAATCTGCTTTTCAAAGTACTGATGGCTGGGGAAGTCCATCCCGCGCTCCTGGCCCTTTTCCTTCAGGACGGTGCTGTACGCCATTTTCCATTTCACGTCACGGCCGAGTATCCTGGCCCATTCTCCGCTCAACCGGCGTTCTGCGGGATGCCGTGATTTCTTCCAGGCGCGGACCTGCTCCAGGAGCGACCAGTCCGTCAGGGTGAGGTAGTCGTCCATTTTCTTGCGGGGGTCGTGCGGGAACAGAAGCTTCATGGTTTCGCCGAAGATGTCGCGCAAGTGGATGTCGATGGCCCTGGTGGTTCGGTGAAAGTAGACGTTGGAGTAGAGGTACATGCGTGTGTTGAGGAACATCTGCAAGGCGGGCAAACCGGTTTTGTGAATCGTAAAGCCGTTTCCGGTCAGGATCGTGTAGTGGATCAGCCTGGTCAGATCGACCGGGCCCACGGCGACGCCGCACATGTAGGAATCACGCAGGACGTAGTCGAGATTGTCGGCGGTATAGGACCCCGAAATGACCGGTTGCAGCATGTTGAGCCAGCGCGGCAGGCGGGAATTGTCCTTTCCCTTCTCCTTCAGGATCACATGCGCGATCTGATCGGGGTTGAGTTCCTCCCCCTTGTCGAAGAGGCCGGAGGGGCTGCGCCGAATTTTTCTGATGATCGGGCCTAGATGGTCGCGGATGATGATCTGGCCGAGTTTTTCATGGCTGGCATCGAACGCATGCAGATAGTTGTCGTCGAAGAAGTGGCAAAACGGCCCGTGGCCGATGTCGTGCACCAGCGCCGTCACCCTGAGAAACTCCTCGACGTAATTGGCCGACGGCACGTCCGCCGCGACGTTCTTCAAAAAGGGGTAGAGATGCCGCGCGAAGCGCCCCGCTACATGCATGGTGCCGATGGAATGGACGAATCGGGTATGTTCCGCGGACGGATAGACCCAGCGCGCGCTCTGCAACTGGTAGATGTATCGGAGCCGCTGGACCCAGGGCGAATCGATCAGGTCTTTTTCCGTCCGTTCATGGGAATCCGGGCGGCTGTAGGGAACGGTGAACGAGACGTACTTGTGGATCGGGTCGGCGATCAGAGCCGACCCGTCATACGGCGCGTTGGATTGCCGGGTGGTGTCCTGCTGAGCCATGGCGCTGGATCATCTTAGCCCAGCGGGTCGGGGGGCGGCAATGGCTGGGACGGAGGGGCCGCCGCACGCCGTCGATGTTTCCCGATGAAATACAGGGCCAGTGGATACGACACGGCGGCTCCGATCAGGCTCAGCACCGTGCCTCCGACGAGAAAGGGGACGGCGTAGGGGATGACCTGGTCGTAGATGGCTTGGAAACCCAGGTCGTGCCAGTCGAAGGTCGGACTGTCCGACCGGCCCAACAGCACCGCGCCGACCCAGTACGTGGCGCCGAGAATGGGAACGATGGTCCAGGGATTGTTGATCATCGCCCCCGCGAAAAGCGCGAGGAAATTCAGCCCGAAGAGCCAGGTGAACAGTCCGATGAGAATCGTGTGAAATCCGTAGAACGGGCAGAAGGCGATGCCGGTTCCGATGGCGAAGGCGAGGGCCGTGCGCTGGGGGGATTCGTGCAGATGAAGAACCTGCCTCAGCAGGGACTGGAAGGATGCCATGGCTGTTCGTGTGCCGCCTTCATCCGCCCGAGCGGAAATGTTCGTAGCTCGTGACCGGCAGGGGCCGTCGCCGGCCGTCCGGCGACACGGCGCGGATGCCGGCCCGCGCCGGTCCGATCGCCCCGATCCTGGCGGCGTGCAGCCGGCGCCCGGCCGCCATCCGTTCGAACCGCGGACGATCCCGTGCCGGGACCGTGAAGAGCAACTCGTAGTCCTCGCCGCCGGCCAGCGCGAGCGCGACCGGGTCCCGTCCTGCCGATTTTGCATAGGTGCGAAGCGCCGGGGAGAGGGGGAGCGCCGCCAGATCGATCTCCGCGCCGACGCCGCTCTCTTCGCAGATGTGGCGCAGATCGCCGGAGAGGCCGTCCGATACGTCGATGGCCGCCGTGGCCCAACGTCGCGCCGACAGCCAATGACCTTCCTCGATACGGGCCGTGGGATGCAAATGTCGCCGCAGCAGGTATCGCCGGTGGCGTTCCGGAAGCGACGTCGTTGCGGCTCCGTTCCGCGCCTCCTCCAGCAGGGCAAGCCCGGCCAGTGAATCTCCGAGCGTGCCGGTGACGTAAATATCGTCGCCGACGCGCGCGCCGCTCCGGAGGAGGGCCCGGCCCGGGGGCACCGATCCGATCAGCGTGATGCCGACGAACCAGCCGGAAGACGAGGCGGACGTGTCGCCGCCGATGAGGCGGACTTTGTGGGAACGGCAGGCGGCCATCATGCCCCGGTAGAGCTGAAGAATCTCACGGCCGCTCCCGCTCCGGGGAACGGCGATCGCCACCAGCAGGTATTGAGGACGACCGCCCATGGCGGCGATGTCGCTGAGGTTCGCCGCGACGGCGCGAAATCCGATGTCGAAACAGGTCGCGGTCCGAAGATCGAAGTGAATCCCCTCCGTGAGGAGATCGGTCGTGAGGAGCTGCCAGGCGCGGCGCGAGGGGACGATCACGGCGGCATCGTCGCCGATGCCGCGCAGAATCGACGCGTTGCCGGCGCCATGGCGCCGCTGCAGTTGTCGGATGAGGTCGAATTCGCGGATCGGGGGGCTGGCCTTGCGCTGGGCCGGGGAAGCCATGCTCGTGCGGCTATCGACTCGAGCGGCCCATCATCGCCGACCGGACGTGAGCGGTTCGGTCGATCCGCTTCGACGTGCGGCTCCGGGCCGCCGGTTTCTGCTGGTGCTGCGGGGCCTGCGGTTTGCCCGTCGGACGGGTCGTCTTGGGTGTCCGACGCAGCGCGACTTTCATGACGTCGTCCATCGTGTCCGCGAATACGAGATGGATGCCCTTCAAGATGTGCTTCGGAATCTCGTCCAGATCCTTCTTGTTCCGCTTCGGGAGAATCACGGTCGTGAGCAGGGCCCGCTTGGCGGCGAGGATCTTTTCCTTCAATCCTCCGATAGGGAGAACCCGCCCGCGCAGAGTGATTTCGCCCGTCATCGCGAGGTCCCGGCGCGCCGGAACCTGGGCCAGCGCGGACGCGATGGCCGTCGCCATCGTGATGCCGGCCGACGGCCCGTCCTTGGGAATCGCTCCGGCCGGCACGTGGATGTGAAGGTCCTGCTTCGTGAACATGTCCGGGTTGATCCCGAGCGTCTTCTCGCGCGAACGCACGTAGCTCAACGCCGCCTGGGCCGATTCCTTCATCACGTCGCCGAGATGGCCGGTCAAGGTCAGCTGTCCCTTGCCTTTCATCACGGTCGCTTCGATGTAGAGCACGTCGCCGCCGGACTCCGTCCAGGCCAGTCCCGTCGCCACTCCGATTTCGTCCTTTTCGAGTTCCGACTCCGGCAGGTATTTCGGCACCCCCAGGTACTTGTGGAGATTGCCCGGATTGACGGGAAATCCGAGGCCCTTCCCCTCCGCGACTTTCTTCGCCACTTTGCGCATGACGTTGGCGATCTCGCGTTCGAGATTTCTGACGCCGGCCTCACGCGTGTAGTTGGTGATGATCTGGCGGATCGCCGGCTCGGTGATACGGATGTGCTTTTCCGTGATCCCGTGCTCCGAGAGTTGCCGCGGGATGAGATAACGCTGGGCGATGCCCAGCTTCTCCTCCTCCGTGTATCCCGGAATCTCGATGACCTCCATGCGGTCGCGCAACGCGGGCAGAATCGGGTCGATCAGATTCGCGGTGGTGATGAACATCACCTCCGTCAGGTCGAAGGGCACGCCGAGATAGTGGTCCGTAAACGTACTGTTCTGCTCCGGGTCGAGCACTTCGAGCAGGGCCGCCGAGGGGTCGCCGCGGAAGTCCATGCCGACCTTGTCGATCTCGTCCAGCATGAAGA
>DIHJ01000011.1:312-10344 GCA_002420105.1 Nitrospira sp. UBA5699 | reverse complement strand
GGGGCATCCGGTCGGGTTGACAGCCCGCAAAGCTCTCCACTAGACTGCGGAGGCGGGCCGGCCAATCATGAGGATTCGGCAGGCGGTCCGGGACGGTATGACACAAGGGAGGCAGCAGTTCGATGGCTAAGAAGAAAGCAGCGGAACCGGACGAATCGAGACTGAAGAAAAAGATTGCGGCGAAACTTGCCGGTCACAGCAATCCCGAAGGGGATGCCGCGATGCGCGCATTGCGCAAACGGTTGAAGCGGGAACAACGGAGACGGCGCGCGTTGGCCCTCAGAAAGAAGCATGCCGGGGGAAGCAAGCCGGCCGATGCCGCGGCCCCCGCGGCAGGATAGTCACGCGTCCAAGAAGGAACACCGAACATGGATGAACCACGGAACGAACAGGACCAGCAGACTCCGGCCGGCGAGGCCATGGCGACCGATGAATTGACGGATCAGGTCGCAGCCGAGTTGACGGGTGATCTTGCCCCTTCGGGGGAACTTCCGGGAGAGCAGGCCGAACCGGTCATGCTCGAAGAAGAAAAGGTGAAGGATGAGATCGACATTCAGATCGATCTCCTCAAAGACACCGACTGGGTCGTTCGCCGTGAAGCCGCCATCACCCTCGGCGAAATGGGCGATGAACGTTGCGTCGAGCCGCTGTGCAACGCCCTGCGCGACGGTGATTGGCAGGTACGTGAAGTGGCCATCGAAGCGCTCGGACAGATCGGCTCTCCGGCCGTCGAGATGCTCATCAAGATGCTTCGCGACTGGGACATCCGGAAGTATGCGATTAATGCGTTGGGCAAGATCCGGGACGAACGCGTGCTCGATCCGCTCATGCAGCAACTGCGGAACGACGAGTTCAAGGACGACGCGACCAACGCGTTGGTCGCGCTGGGCGAACCCGCGCTCGAACGTCTCATCAAGGCGCTCAAGGACAAGGATGAGATGGTCCGCAAGCAGGCGGTGCTGGCCCTCGGGCGCATCAAGCATGCCGACGCCATTGCTCCGTTGATCGAGATGCTCGCCGACAAGGACTGGTTTACCCGTCTCACTGCGGCGGCGGCGCTCGAAGCCATCGGCGACGACCGTGGCCGCGATGCCATCAAGCCGTTGATGAAAGATCCGGACATGGTCGTGCGGATGCGGGTGGAGCGGATTCTGGCCAAGTGGAAGAAGCAGCCGGCAGGGTCGGCCTCCACGAACTGACCGGCTATTTGTTCAGCTGCCGGTCGATGTCGCGCTGCAGTTCGTCGAGTTTCTTCATCGGAATAGTTTTCCCCATCGACAGTTCCAGCCTGATCTCCTGCAGCGAATCCGCGATGGCCTTGACGGCCTGGGCGGATTCGTCTTTTTTCGCACCCTTCAGGGCCGTTTCCAGCGCCGTGACGCCTTCCGCCAGTTGCTTCGCCGCCTCGCCGTAGTTCTTGTCGAACAAGTCGGATTTAGCCTGGACGACCCGCGCTTTGGTATCGAGCAGGGCCTGCCGTCTGCGGAGGTCGCGCTCGATCCCCATCGTGGTGTCGATCACGTCGCGGGACATCTGCTTGAGCGACTGCTGAAGGTTTCCGACCGTTTGTTCCAAGGTCCCCACGGGGCGCTGCCCGAAATAGTATCCGAGGGCAAATGACCCGACGGCCAGCGTCAGGATCCCGACGAATTTCCACATGATTATCCTTTCCGCCCGCGTCGGGGCGAGGATTTCGCAAGGCGGTCGAGTTGTTGGAGGAGGCTCCCGGCCGCGGTCAGACGTACGGCCGCGTCGGAATCGTGCAGGGCCTTCTTCAGCAGCGGAACGACCGGCGCGGAGATTTTCCCCAGGGCCCTGGCGGCAAAGAGCCGAGGCTGGGGCTGCTGATCCTGCAGGAGCGTCTGCAGCACGGACACCGCTTCCTTGTCGGCTGCGGCGCTCAGCGCTTGTGCCGCGGCGGCGCGTACGGACGGGTCCGGGTGCCGCGCAAGGTCTGTGACCATGAGCAGCGCCGTGGAATCGCCCAGTCGAAGGAGCCCTTCGACGGCGCTCGCGCGCACCTGCATCGAGGCGTCACGCGTCAGCGCGTGCAGGAGCGGCCGGCTGTCCCGAATGCCGAGGCGTCCGAGACTCGCAGCCGCCACGCCTCTCACCCTGGCGTTCTCGTCGCCTAGCGCGTGAGTCAGGGGGGCGACGGCTCCCGGCTGGCCGAACTCGCCCAATGCCCCGGCGGCAAACGCGCGGACCGACGCTTCGGGGTCGTAGACTCCCTGGCTGAGCACGCCAAGGCTCGACGGGCGTTTGAGCCGCCCGAGCACGCCGAGGGCGGCCATGCGCGTTTCGGGATCGGGCAGTGTCGCCGCTCCCGTGATGTCCGCCAGCATGTCCTGTTTGCCGAGCTTGTAGAGGGCCGCATAGGCGAAGACGGCTTCCGGTCCATCCTCCGTGCGGGCGACTTCGGTCAATCGCGGGATGATGTCCGTGACCTTGGCGTCGCTTAATGCGTTCATCGCCGCGATGCGCACGGGCGGCATGTCGTCCTGCATGGCCCGGCGCAACGGTCCGGATTTGCTTGCCAGGCCGGCGTGACCGAGACCTTCGGCGGCGCGCGCCCGAACCAGCGGTGAGGAGTCCAGCAGGCCGTCCTCCAAGATCGACTGCTGATCCGGCTGGCCCAGCTCTGCCAGCGCGGTGTAGGCCGCGATGCGGATGTATTCCTTGGCGTCGCGCACGTATGCGCTCAAGAAACCGACGGCGAGCGGCCGCAGGAGGGCGAGATCTTCGGGCTGATCGTTTTTGACGAGCCGTTCATAGATCGTCAGTCCCTCTTCAGGCCGGCCCAGCTTCAGCGCGCTCTGAAAGGCCAGCCGCAGGAACGGCTTCGACGGCGTCGCATCGGCCGGCAGCCCCTGCCACAGTTTGAGCACGCCGGCGTATTCCGCCTTGTTGAAGGCTTCGGCCGCGTCGCGTTCCAGGGAGGCAGCAGGGGAAGCGGGTGCGGCTTCGGCTACGCCGGGCAGACCGACGGCGAACAGCATCCAGCACAGGACGAGGAGCATGGGGTGAGTGATAACACCGAAGGGGAGGGGCTGTCGAGCGCCGGCCGGCCGGCGCGCTCTCCTCACCATGTCGAGGGCGTGCGGGTCATCGCGGGGCGGTAGAGCGTTTCGACATAATCCTTCACCATCCGCTTGGTGCAGAACTGCGGAGCGACCGTGCGGATGCTTTCCTTGACCAGCTGAAGCCAGCCGCGCGGGACTCCGTCAAGATCGCGTTGGTAAAACAACGGCACCGCTTCCTGCTCCAACAGGCGGTAGAGCTGTTCGGTATCGTGGTGGTCCTGGGCTTGTACGTCGGCGTTGCCGGTCAACGGCTGGATGCCCCAGCCGTTCGCGCCGTTGTAGCCTTCCTGCCACCAGCCGTCGAGGACGCTGAAATGGAGCACGCCGTTGAGCGCGGCCTTCATCCCGCTGGTTCCGCTGGCTTCCATCGGGAAGCGCGGTGTGTTGAGCCAGATATCCACGCCTTGCACCAGGTACTTGGCCATATGCATCTCGTAATCTTCCAGGAACGCGACGTGGCCGCCCAGTTTGTGATCGTGACAAAAGCTCAGCACTTCATGAATGAAGTAGCGGCCCGGTTCGTCGGCAGGATGGGCCTTGCCGGCAAAAATCAGTTGGACCGGACGCCACTTGTCCTCCAGCAGGCGTTTCAACCGCTCAAGGTCCCGGAACAGGAGGGTGGCCCGCTTGTACGTGGCGAACCGTCTGGCGAAGCCGATGGTCAAAGCTTCGGGATCGAGCAGCGTGCCGCGGGCGAGTACCTGCGAGGACTGGAGCGCGCCGTGCATCCAGCCGTTACGCGCCCGCTCCCGGATAAAACCCATCAGTTTGCGTTTCATGGTCTGGCGGACGGCCCACAGTTCCTGATCCGGCACGTCCAGTACGCGCTGCCACATGGCGGGATCGTCGCAGGTCTCCGTCCAGACCGGACTGAGCGATTTGGCGTAGAGGTGGTGGAGTTCCGGAGCGATCCAGGTCGGCGCATGAATGCCGTTTGTCACGCTGCGGATCGGAATCTGATCGACCGGCAGTCCGGGCCAGAAATGCTGCCACATCTCGCGGCTCACACGGCCGTGTTCCCGGCTTACGCCGTTGACGTGCGCCGACAGACGCATGACGAGCGCGGTCATGTTAAAGCCCTGTCCGCGCGATTCCGGGGTTTCGCCCAGGCGGAGAAATTCATCGCGCGAGAGCCCGAGTTGCTCCCAGTAGCCGGAGAAGTACCGGTCCATCAAATGGTGCGGGAACACGTCGTGGCCGGCCGGCACCGGGGTGTGGGTCGTGAAGACGGTGCTTTGACGAACGGCCTCGCTGGCTTCGGCGTGAGAAGAGCCTTTCTGGACGAATTCGCGCACGCGCTCCAGCGTGAGAAACGCCGAGTGTCCTTCGTTTGCATGCCAGACGGACGGCGCGATGTCCAGGGCCCGGAGGAGCCGCACGCCGCCGATTCCCAGGAGAATTTCCTGGCAGAGTCGCATTTCCTGATCGCCGCCGTAGAGGCGGGCCGACAGGGCGCGGTTCTCAGGCGTGTTTTCCGGCACATCCGTATCGATCAGATAGAGCGGCACGCGACCGACGAGCACTTTCCAGACGACGGCGGCGACGTTTCGGCCGCCCATGTCGACGTTGAATCGACAGGGCTCGCCGGACGGCGTCAGCGCCGGGTGGATCGGAGAATCTTCGCGGTTGAAGGGGGCATAGGTGGCTTCCTGCCAGCCTTCCGCCGTGATGCGCTGACGGAAATAGCCTTGCGGATACATGAAGCCGATGCCGACGAGCGGGACGCCGAGATCGCTTGCCTCCTTGCAGTGATCTCCGGCCAGAATCCCGAGTCCCCCGCTGTAAATGGGGATCGAGGTGTGGAGGCCGAATTCGGCGGAAAAGTAGGCGATGATGTTCTTGGTCTCCGCCGCATGCTTGGTGCTGAACCAGCTGTGACCGTTGA
The DNA here is from genome assembly GCA_002420105.1 of Nitrospira sp. UBA5699. Classification (GTDB taxonomy): domain Bacteria; phylum Nitrospirota; class Nitrospiria; order Nitrospirales; family Nitrospiraceae; genus Nitrospira_C. Next base: position 5,376 of record DIHJ01000011.1, on the reverse strand, counting down.
AACGGTACTCGTCGAACAGTTTCAGCACGGCCGAATAGTGTCTGAGGTAGGAGGGATCCTCCGCGAGTTTCGCCAATCGTTCCGGCTGCACGTCCGCGAGCAGTTTGACGGGGTTGTGGTGTGTGAGAAACCAGAGGGTCGGATCGATGGTCTCGAACAGCTGGCGCGCCTCCGGGGTCCAACTCCACCAGAGATTCTGGGACAACTCGGCGAGTCGAGTCAGACCGGCGGGAATGCGGCCGGATGCGGCAAGAATAGCTGGCGTCGTATCCACTGAGTCTCCTTGTGAGTGTGGAGGTGATGCGGGCGAGTCGGAACGGCCTCATCGCGCTGGGAGCGGCGGTCAGGCGTGGCCGGCCTTATGCCACGAGTTCCACTCATCGGAGAATGCCACGGTGGCGTAGCGTTCGCCAAGCACTTTCGCAACTCGGTTCATCAGCTTCGTAAGCTGCTGAACCTCTTCGGCGGTCAGATCCTGGCGGAACCGGGGATGCAGCCCCCAGCGGGTTTCGACTTCCTCGCCGGTGACGTTCGACATGACACTGATGAGTTTGATTTCATTCCCCGCCGGTCCCTTCGGCTTGGCGGGATCGACGCCTGCGGCGGCGGTTCCCGCCGGTTGTGCGGCCGCGCCGGATGCGTCCGGCGGAGCGTCCCCTTTGAGCAGGGCGGTGATGGCCGGGACGACCGCGGTCGCGCAAAGCGTGGCGGCCGACGTGATTTGGGGATTGCCGGCCACGCCGAGCGCCTCGGCCACGCGCGTGCCGAAGGCCTCGAACATTTCGTTCTTGGCTTTGCTGTCTTCTGTGATCGAGAAGCGGTAGCGCTCATAGAGCTGGCGGCTCTCCGCCACGGCGCCGCCGATGGTCAGCATGATCTCCATCTGATCCACGCCGGATCCGAAGGCCGGCTCCAGCACGGTCTTCAGTTGTGCGGTCACGGCATCCTCCAACCCGTTCATGAACTCCGGTTGATCCTTGATCGGGATGTGGAACGCTGAAAGGCGGTCCGTCAGATTGAACATGACCTTGATGAACTCAAGATAGAGCCCCCACTCGTCCTGGCGTTTCAGCTTGAGCGCCTGCTCCGGGGCGTGCTTCTTCATGACGGTGACCGATTCGCCCGCCACGGCGAGCATGAGTTCGGCGAGAGAGCGCAGTTGTTGGCTGTAAGGTGATTTTGTCGTGGCCATGGTGTTCGGTGGTGCTCCGGTAAAATGAGAGGCGCATTATAACCGACGGATTGCCCCGCCTCCAAGGGGTGCGGAAAACGCGAAGCGCTCGTTGAAACCCTCTCGTTTATAATGTTATACAGCGCTGTCACCTCTTGCTTCCCTCATGAATCGAGAAATCACGCCGTACATTCTGAAGCGGACTCCCGAAGAGGCCGCTCCGCGCAAGCTCTCCATCGACTACGCCGCCGCGTTGAATCCCCAACAGTTGGCGGCGGTCACGGCCGGTGACGGCCCGTCGCTGGTCATTGCGGGAGCCGGCAGCGGGAAGACGCGCACGCTGGTTTATCGCGTCGCCTACCTGATCGATTCCGGCGTCGACCCGTCCAACATTCTGCTGCTCACGTTCACGCGCAAGTCGGCTCAGGAAATGCTCCAGCGTGCCGGAGAGTTGATCGGCGTCCGGAGCGAACGGGTATGCGGGGGAACTTTTCATTCCGTCGCCAACATGCTGCTGCGGCGGTACGGCCGGGCGGTCGGGCTGGAGCCCGGTTTTACCATCCTGGACCGCGGCGATGCGGAGGATTTGATCGCCCTCGTACGGTCGCAACTCGGGCTCAATGAAAAGGACAAGCGGTTTCCGCGCAAGGGGACGATTGCGGAGATCTTTAGCAAGTCCGAAAACACGCTGCGCAGTCTGGACGACATCGTCGTGGAGGAGTTCGGCCATTTCGCCGATCACCTCGATGCCCTCGCGCAACTCCAGAAGGGGTATCACGCGGCCAAGCGCCAGCGGCAGTTGGTGGATTACGACGACCTGCTCGTCTTGCTCCGCCAGTTGTTGACCCAGGACCAGCAGGCGCGGCAGGCGATCTCGCGGCTCTATCGCTACATCCTGGTTGACGAGTATCAGGACACGAATCGCCTGCAGGCCGACGTGATCCGGAATCTCGCGGCCGCGCATCAGAACGTGATGGTCGTCGGGGATGACAGCCAGTCGATCTACGCGTTCCGCGGCGCCACATTCAGGAACATCATGGAATTTCCGGCGCTGTTTCCCGGGACGACGATCTACAAGCTGGAGGAGAACTATCGCAGCACGCAGCCGATCCTCAACCTGGCCAACTGCATCATCGAAGAAGCGGCGGAGAAGTACGCCAAGCATCTCTTCACGCGCAAGCTCGACGGGCCCTTGCCGACCCTGGCGGAGGCAACAGGCGAGAACGCGCAATCGCGATTCATCGCACAGAAAATTCTGGAACTGCGGGAGGAGGGCGTGCCGCTGAGCGAAGTCGCGGTACTGTTCCGGTCGAGTTTCCATTCCTTTGATCTGGAAATCGAGTTGTCGCGCCGCGAATTGCCTTTCGTCAAGCGCGGAGGTGTGAAATTCATCGAAACCGCGCACGTGAAGGATCTGCTGGCGCATCTGCGCGTCGTCGCCAATCCGCTCGACGCGGTGAGCTGGCACCGTGTGCTGATGCTGGTGGAAGGGGTCGGTCCGAAGAAGGCCCAGGATCTGCTCGGCGCCCTGGTGAAGTCCGCCTCGCCGTATCAGGTGTTGCGCGAGGTGAGCGGGCGATCGGGGCAGGGGCTCAAGAATCTCGCCAACACGCTGGAGAGTCTGTCCGGTTCGGGCGAATTGGGGACGGCAGACCAGGTAAACCACATCTACGAATACTACCTTCCGATCCTGAAGGAACAGTATGACGATTATCCCAAGCGGATCAGGGATCTCGATCATCTGCATACCATCGCCGAGGGATACCCGGAAGTGGACGGCTTCCTGTCCGACCTCGCACTTGAGCCGCCGGACGGCAGCGCGATCGATGTGGAGGCTCCGGATCGTGACGATGAACGGATGGTGCTGTCGACGATCCATTCGGCCAAGGGGCTGGAATGGCAATGCGTATTCGTGATCTGGGTGGTCGACGGCAAGTTCCCCTCGATCTACTCCTTTGTGACCGATGAAGACATGGAAGAGGAGCGGCGCTTGTTTTACGTCGCCGTGACGCGTGCCAAGCGGCATCTGTATCTGACGTATCCGATCAATGTCTTCGATAAGAGCAGCGGGATGCTCTTGTCGAAGCCGACGCGGTTTCTCGACCATGTGTCGCCGTCCATGTTTGAGCAATTGGCGCTGATCGAAGAGGGGAGCCACGCGGATTGGCGGGGCTACCGGGACGACGCCTACTGAACCGCCTGCGCGAGCTGCGGGAATTTCATCATTCCACAGGTTCTATGATACGAACGCATTCGCCCGTGCTCGCCGCGGTCCTGTTCTTGTGTCTTCTGTCTTTTCCGGTCGGGGAAGGCCGAGGGGACAGTTCGACCGCGTCGGCGCATGTCTGGAAACAGTTGGTTCTCGAGGCGGACGGGCTCGGGCTGCCGACGAAGTTCTTGAAAGCCGTTCCGTCCGATTTTGTGACATTCGAATTCGATGATCTGCAGGCCTACGCCGCGGAGTATCATCTGGGCGAGCACCGGATGGTCTTAAACCGCTCGCTTTCCTTCAACGCGGCGGGAGGAACGTTGCGCCCTCTCGGCCGGTTGACTCATGCGGAGCTCGAAACGCTGTACCACGAGCTCTTTCACGCCTACATGGATTATCTGATGACGATGCGGGCCGGCGATCGGCCCGATCCGTTTCTGGCGTTCGCAAGAAAGCAACAACAGTGCCGATACAGCGCCGTATTGATTACGCCGGTCATCCAGCGGCCGTCGCAAACCGAAGAGCGATTTCTCAGCGAGCGCGAATCCTGGGAGGCCTTGAACGAAGGGTGGGCGGTGTTCATCGGGTGGGCGATCTGGAACCAGTTGGAAGTGGGACAGCGCTCGGGACGGTCGATCGGAAAGCCGGGGAAAAGTCGCGACGGCTGGCTCCGCCGCCTTGAAGAGGCCGATCGGGAGGGAAAATTCCGGGGGTATTATGAGCCGGAAGACCAAACGGAAAGGGGGATCGCGAAAAAGCGGTTTCTCGCTTCGAGTTCGCGTCTGTCTTCGGAGGAATTGGAGCGCTTGATGGCTGAAGCCCTGGGCTTCTCGCCGGATTTGGTTCGGCAGGCGGCGGCAATTCTCTCGCAGAGCCAGCGCGGGCTCTCATCAGCCAAGGCCTGCGAGTAATTGTTGTCAGAATCGATTGAAAAACAAATAGTTGTCTGCGCCCTGCTTCATCCGATCGGAAGAATGTTCATGGTGAAATTGTGGCCCGCGTGCCGGGTGCGGTTCTTCTTCGCGGAGGGTGGGTCGCCTGTTTCGCTTACGGAGAACAAAATTCTCCGACTGGGTCCTTTGGGGCTTGACATCACGATTCTTCATCAATAGAATCGAGCGTTTCCTAAACAAGGCTGTGTCCGCAGCTCAGACCTTCATCCTTATTTTTAAGGACGGGGGAGCTGTGCGTGGAGCGGCTTACTCTTCTTTTCTCGCTTTACCATGAGAGAAGAAGGCGATGATTTTGCGATTGGATATTTTGCGTTATCGGTTTCGGGCAGGTACCCAAGTGGCCAAAGGGGGCAGACTGTAAATCTGTTGCCATCGGCTTCCAAGGTTCGAATCCTTGCCTGCCCACCATACAGAGCTTGCCCGGCTGCGAGCGCGTATGGATGGGCGCGAGCGAGCAAGCACCTCATGGGTTGGGGGCTTGGAGAGGCCTGGCCGAAAACACCTGGGTCGTGAGAGAAGCACTTAGGCGGGCGTAGCTCAGCGGTAGAGTCCCAGCCTTCCAAGCTGGCTGTCGTGGGTTCAACTCCCACCGCCCGCTCCAATGTTGGGGATGTGGAGCGTCGCTCGTGAATCGTCATTCGTTCGGGTTGAATGGTCGGGATGGATTCGGCAAGACGATGCGCGCGAAGGATGCCCACGTAGCTCAGTTGGTAGAGCACGTCCTTGGTAAG
>DIHJ01000011.1:0-174 GCA_002420105.1 Nitrospira sp. UBA5699 | reverse complement strand
AGCTTCGCTTGGGCCGCGCCCTTTGATCAAATCAAATGGGGGCGGATGAGGGCGTTGCCTCACGTGGGCATTGATAGCTAGCTCGACCCGGGGCGCTCAATATAATTGAGCGCCCCGGGATAATACCTTCAGGTTTTAGAAAAGGAGCGATTTATGGCGAAGGCGAAATTTGAG
>DIHJ01000023.1 GCA_002420105.1 Nitrospira sp. UBA5699 | reverse complement strand
AATGTCGGACAGGCTCCTAGCGGTGATTACGACAACGCGAGTTGCTTCAGAATCTCCTCCTTCGTGCCGATCCCGCCGATGAACCGGTCGAACCGTCCCTGCCGATAGAGCGCCAGCGCCGGCAGAGCGCCGATTTCCAATTCGGCCGGAATCTGGAAATTCTCTTCCACGTTCATCTTCACGATCAGCAGCCTGTCCCCCGTCTGTGCCTCAAGCTGCTCGAGCTGACGCAACAGCGCCCGGCAGCTGCCGCAGCCCGGCTTCCAGAACTCGACGAGGACCGGCGTCGCCGCCCGTTCCACGATCCGGTCGAAGTCCCGGTCGGTGACGTCCCGGATCACGGTGCGCTGTCCCCGGCCGCCGGAAAGACCTTGGCGAACACCCGCTCGTACAGCAACCGGGCCAACAATCGATAGCCCGCCGTCGTCAGGTGCAGCCCGTCGTTGGAATACTGCGCCGCCAGCAGCCGGGTCTTCGGTTCTGCCGTGGCCGTAAACAGGTCGATCCAGGGCAGTTCGTGGGAAACGGCGTATTCCCGGATCGAGCCGTTGAGCGCGTCGCGCCGCTCCAGATGCTGCGCGATCCAGGCTTCCGCGTCGGGCCCCGCGCCGGCCGCGTCCACCCGAATGGACGGCACGGTTACCGGCACCGGCAGGATCTTCTCGGCCCTGGCCAGTTCGTACATCTTCACCAGATTCCGCATGATGTCGGCCGGCCTCGCATTCCAGCCGAGGTCGTTGGTTCCGCCCAACAGGACCACATGGCTGGGCCGGTGCTGCAGGACATCCCGCCGGAACCGCATCGCCATCTCCCCGGTCAGTTCGCCGCAGTTGCCGCTCACCCGTATCTCGACGGCGCTTCCCAGCCGCTCCTGCAAAAAGCGGCCATAGGGCGTCTCGAGTCCCCCCGGATGCTCGGGCGTCGGTGATTGAAATCCTGCGGTGAGGCTATCGCCGAAACAGACGATCACGCTTCGCCCTCCCCCTCAACATGAGACGTCCGGCCCGGACCACCGTCCCCTTCCGGACCGGTCGTGAGCCGGGATTCTACCGGCCGTCTGTCTGTAGGACAACCGGCCGAACCCCTCGGATGACCAGCATTGCAATGATCCTTCGCTCCTCAGGCCCACAGCGCGGTCACAAACTTCCGATTTCCTTGACCAAACAGCGGGTTGCAGGTACGACAGACCATATGTCGGATCTGAAACAGGCCCAGGAAATGATGGCCGCGGCGGTGGCGGCCGGAAAGCAGCAGGTCGACCCGGAACTGACCTCCGTCACCCAGCTGCTGCGATCGCTCGACCGGGCCTCCAAGAACGTCCGGACTTTCGGCCAGAAGAACGCCGTCGCCCAGAAGTTCTTCGGTCAGTTCTATACGGAACTGACCACCCACCTGACCACCTACGGCGTCCTCGCCTTCATCGTCCAGCGGGACGGTCTCTTCTTCAAGGATGAACTCGTCTACGGGTCCCAGACCGGAGATGCGACCGAGAACTTCGCGTTCAAATTCTACAGCGACGGCATCCGGGAAATCGCCTTTCACCAGGGCATTGAGGAAGAGGATGTCCTCTTCTTCTTCGACGCCCTCTGGGACACGGTCGGAGAGGCGGGGACCGAAGACGACGACATCGTGACGCGCCTCTGGGCGAGAAACCTCTCCACGCTCACGATCGTCACCGCCGACGAAGTGATGAAGATCTCCGAACTCGACGACGTGCTGACCCCCCAGGCGAAGGCGCCCGAAGAGGGGTCGCTGCGGGATGCCCTGGCCGAGGCGAACGCCAAGGACGCCAAGGACAAGAGCGAGGGGCAGCAACGGCGGCCGCGTCTGACTTCGGGCGTGATGGGCTATGAAGTCTCCGAACAGGAAATGGCGGAGCTGGCGAAGGAGATCGAGACGGAATCCCGCCGCGACAGCATGCTCTACATTCTCGACATCCTGACCGCGGTGCTCTCCTCGGAACGGTCGCCGGAGCTGTTGAACAGGTTGTTCGATATTTTCCAGGGGGTGCTCAAGTCGCTGATCCAGGGGGGGCATTGGTCAACCGCCGAGCATGTTCTCGGACTGCTCTCCGATGCCGAAGCGATCCGCCCCGATCTGCTCGACGGACATAAGGCGAAGCTGCGCGCGCTGTTCGATCAGCTCGCCAGCCCGGAGTTCATCACGTCGATACAGCAGTATCTGAACACCGCCGACCAGCCCCGGACGGACGGGCTGCCCAACGTGCTGCTCATGATGGGATCCTCCGCCGTCCCGGCGCTGTGCACGCTCCTCGGCAATCTCGAACAGCCCGCGCATCAGACCCTTGTGGTCAACGCCCTGGTGGAACTGGCCAAGGACGCGCCCGAGGCGGTCGCCAGACACCTGAGCGACCGCCGGCCCGCCTTCGTCCGCAATCTGTTGAGCCTCATCACCCGATGGAATAATCCGAAACTGGCGGAGAACGTCGAGAAGATCCTGCGGTATCCGGATCCCCTGATCCGGCGCGAAGCCATCCGGACACTCGCCATCCTGCGCCCAAGCGGCACCGCCGTGAAACTGATCCCCTTGATCAACGATCCGGACGAAGGGGTGCGCCTTGCGACGCTGAAGCCGCTGCTCACGGGGAATTACACGGCTCCGTTCTCGAGTTGGGAACCCATCGTCACGGCCGAAACCTTCGGCGACCGTCCCCCGGCGGAGCGGCGCCACATCTTTCATGCGATGCGGGCGACGGCAGGGGACGAAGCCGTTCCCTATTGGACGACGCTGCTGACCGAGTGGGGCTGGACGAACCGGAAAAAACGGGAAGAGCTGGCGCTGATCGCGGTCGACGCGCTGGCCAAACTGAGCACCGCCGCCGCACAGGCGGCGCTGGACACGGGCACCAAGAAAGGCACGACGGCCGTCAAGCAAGCCTGCGCCACCGCACTGGCCGGCGTCGGCAAACACCCGCGAACGGCCTAGCACGGCTCACGAGGACATTCTTCATGGCTGAACCTTTACGCGCAACACGCCCGACCCCCGCATCGGTGGCTCAACCGATCTTGACCCACGAGAAATCCCTCACCAATAAGATCGCCAAGGGGTCGGAAGCCGGCGATATCTACGACCAGCAGGTCCTGATGCTGGGCACCCAGCTGGTGACCCAGATCAGCATCCTGATCAAAATGTCGAAGATTCACGGGCGCACCAACTCGGCGCTCGACAATCCGGTCGAGACCGCGCTCACCGTCATCAAGACCCTGGCGCACGACGAACCGATCTCCATCCGCCTGCAGAACGACTTTCTCTTTCTCGGTCAAAGCCACCTGAAGGTCACGGCGGCGCAGATGCCGGTGTTCTCCACCGTTATCGACACTTTGAACCAGTGGAATATCGGCGGCATTTCCTTTTCGTCGGAAGTCGAGTCGAGAGACTTCCGCGAGTTCGTGTTTCTCCTCACCGGCTTCGAGGCGGCGACCAGCTCAATCACGACCCTGCGCGCGGCCATCGAGCAGAATGCCGTGAAAGGCATCTCGCTGGAGGAGAAGCGGGTGCTCCGGGGCAAAGCCACGGCGAAAACCCGGTACGCGAACGCCGCAGCGGCGGTGGGTACGCTCGTCCAGGACTCCCGCGAAAAAGGCACGATCGGGTTCAAGCAGGCGAAGCGGGCGATCCAGGGCATCGTCGATCTGATGATGAACGACGAAGCCTCCCTGCTGGGACTCACCACGCTGCGCTGCCACGACCAGTACACGCACAACCATTCCGTCAACGTGGCGTTGCTGTCGGTCGCCCTCGGCAACCGCGCCGGCTACCCGAAGGTGGAGCTCGCCGACCTCGGCCTCGCCGCCCTGTTCCACGACCTGGGGAAAGCCAACATCCCGATGGAGGTGTTGAACAAGCCGGGCGAGTTCACGGACGAGGAATGGCAGATGATGCGGAATCATCCCACCGAAGGCGCGCTCAGCCTGACCAAGATGCGCGGCATCACCAACCTTCCCGGCCGCATGGCCTCGGCCTCCTTCGAACATCACATGAACCTGGACTACTCCGGCTATCCCAAGCTGAACGTGTCCTGGAAGCTGTCGATGACCGGCCGGATTCTTATGATCGCCGACTGCTACGACGCCATGACCTCGTCGCGCGTTTACCGGCGGGAACCGATGTCGCCCTCGAAGGTGCTGGGATTCATGTTCGGGAAAGCGGGCAAGGCGTTCGATCCCACCCTGATGAAGCTGTTCATGACCTGCGTCGGCATCATTCCGATCGGCAGCGTCGTCGTGCTCGACACGAACGAGCTGGCCGTGGTGCTGAAGCCCGCCTCCGACCCCGCCGACGCCGAGCACCCGTACGTCAAGGTCATTACGGACGCGCAGGGCACGGCCATCGACAACGGTCGGGAAATCGACCTGCATGAAAAGGACGAGACCGGCGCGTATCGTTACAATATCATCCGCCTCATCGACAACACGGAACACAAGATCGACACGGGCCGCTACTTCGTCTAGCCCTCCCGATCCCTTGACAGGCCCCCCATCCGCCGCTATTCTCATCTGCTTGAGACGGCTCGTGCCTTTCATCCATCAAGGAGCAGACACCATGTTGACCGCGAAGACCCCCTGGGGTCAGACCATTCTGTCCATCTGTGCGTCGGGCGCCCTGCTCATCGGCCTGGCCTCTGCGGCTACGGCGGCGGACCCGTTCAAAATGGGCGTGATCGATCCGCAGGCCGTACTGGAAAAGTCGAAAGCCGGCAAGAAGGCGTTGGACGGACTCAAGGAATATGTCTCGACGAGACAGAAGCTCCTGTCCCGGGACGAAGAAGAGCTGCGCAACACGGAACGGACGCTGAAGGAGTCGGCGGCCAAACTCAGCGAGGCGGAAAAGAAGGACAAGGAAACCCAGTTCCGCGCGAAAATTCAGGACTACCAGAAGCGCGCGCAGGAGTTTAACCAGGAACTGCAGGGCAAGCAGAAAGAGCTCGTCGACGAGTACATGAAGAAGATCGCCTCCGCAACGCAGGCCGTGGCGGAAAAGGGCGGGTTCTCCATCGTCGTGGACAAGGGCAGCGAGCAGACCGTGAAGATCGTCATCTACAACAAGGACGCGATCGATCTCACCGAGCAGGTCATCAAGGAATTCGATCGGGTCAACAACCGGTAAGATCTCCCCGGGGCACGGGACCCCGTGATGCGGGGTCCCGTCACGGTTCCATCGGATAGCCGGCATCCCTCCAGGCTCTGATCCCTCCGTCCATCGACGTCACGCGCGTATAGCCCATCTGCTGCAACGCGTCCGCCGCGAGCACCGACCGGTAGCCCCCGCCGCAATAGAGCACGATCGTCGCCTGCTTGTCGGGGATCAACGTCTCGATATCCCGTTCGATGATTCCCTTCCCCACGTGGCGCGCCCCTTTCGCGTGATCCTTGGCAAATTCGTGGTCCTCACGGACGTCCAGGAAATGCGCGACCTCGCCGCGATCGAGGCGGGCCTTCGCCTCGGCCACCGTGCATTCCTTCACACGAACTCTCGCGGCATCGACCAACTTGAGAAACCCGGGATTGTGCTTCATGCCTGCTCCTCCGGAACCGGTTGGAACAATGCGGCCTGCCCGCCGCCGGGACGACGGAACGTGCCCGGAACGGTTTCACCATCCCGGTCCGGAAACCCCGCCTTCCGTTTCGCCACCTCAAACAGCCGTTCGATCATGGCCCAATAGGGCCCCGCCCCGTGATGGCGGGTGAAGAACGCGCCGTCGGTCATCGCGCCGCCGCGGACATCCTGAATCCGGCGGGTGATTTTCGCGAGCCGGTCCGGAAACGCCCGTCCCATCCGTTCCAGGAACACCTGCTCCACGGGACCGGAAAGACGCACGAGAGTCGCCATGGCGTCCGTGGCTCCGGCTCCCTTCGCCCGGTCCAGCAGTTCCGGAATGTCCTGATCGTTGAGCCCCGGAATGATCGGCGAGATCGACAGCCCCGTCGGAATGCCGGCATCCGACAGCCGGGCCATGGCCTCGAACCGTTTCCGGCTCGTTGGAGCGTGCGGCTCGACTTTCCGGGCCACCTCCTCGTCCGCGAACGGAACGCTGAAGTAGACCCGCACCCAGGCCGCCCGCCGCAGTTGCCGCAACAGGTCGAGGTCGCGCAGCACCAGGATTCCTTTGGTGATCACTCCGACGGGATTCCGGTACTCGGCACAGACCTCCAGGCAGGATCTGGTCAGGCTCAACGACGCTTCCATCGGCTGATAGCAGTCGGTGTTGCCGGAGAACACGATCAACTCCCCTTTCCACGACCGTTTCTCAAACGCCTTGCGCAGCAGCGCCGGCGCGTCCCGCTTAACGATGATCTTCGACTCGAAATCCGTCCCGGCGCCGAATCCCCAATATTCGTGCGTGGGCCTGGCATAGCAATAGAGGCAGCCGTGGACGCAGCCACGGTAAGGATTGAGGCTCCAACGAAAGGGAAGATCCGGACTCTCGTTGCGGCTCAGAATTTCTCGCGTTGCATCTTCGTAGAGTTCGAGTCGCACGGATGGAGCCGGTTCGAGCAGCTCTCGGTGACGGGACTCGAACGGATTGGGGGGATTCGTCACGACTCGCATGGCTGAATGGTCCCTCGTTCATGCCGGCGCTGTCAACCGGCGCGGAAAGCGCCGTCTGATTGACTCCTCCCGACCTCGATGCTAGATTCCAGCCGCTTATCCGGAACCTCAATCGTATGCACGACTTACGCACCCTGCGGGACCATCTCGACGCGATCCGCGACCGGCTCGGTCCGCGCGGCGCGGACGTGCAATGGGAAACGCTCCGCAAACTCATCGAAGAGCGACGGGCATTGACCGGACGGGTGGAGCAACTGCGGGCCGATCTGAAAAAAGGATCCGACGAGGTCGCCCGACTGAAGCGGGAGAAACAGCCGGCCGAGACGGCCGTCGCGGCCATGAAGGCGGTCGGCGAGCGGATTGCGGAAGGCGAAACGGCGCTGCGGACGATCGAAGAGAGCCTGAGCGATCTGGCCCTCCGCATTCCCAATCTGCCGCATGAAACCGTACCCGTCGGCAGGACCGCCGAGGAGAACCGGGAGGTCCGCCGCTGGGGGGCGCCGCCGTTGCTGACCGCCCCGCCCAAGGCGCACTGGGACATCGGCGAAGCGCTCGGCATTCTGGACTTCGATCGCGCCGCGAAGATCGCCGGCGCGCGCTTTGCCGTTCTGACCGGCGCCGGCGCCAGACTGGAACGGGCCTTGATCAACTTCATGCTCGACCTCCATACGACCGAGCATGGGTATCGGGAGGTGATGCCGCCCCTGATGGTGAACCGGTTGGCCATGACGGGCACCGGCCAGCTCCCGAAATTCGAGGAGGACCTGTTTCGTCTGCGCGACGAGGATTATTTCCTGATCCCCACGGCGGAAGTGCCGGTGACGAACCTCCATCGGGAGGAAATCCTCAACGAATCGGCCCTGCCGGTTCGCTACACCGCCTATACCCCTTGCTTCCGCCGGGAAGCAGGCTCCTACGGAAAGGACACCAGGGGCTTGATCCGGCTTCACCAGTTCAATAAGGTCGAACTGGTCGCCTTTACCAAAGCGGACCAGTCATATGAAGAGCTGGAACGGCTCACCGGCCATGCCGAGACCGTCCTCCAGCGATTGGGCCTTCATTATCGCGTCATGGCGCTCTGCACCGGCGACATGGGATTCTCCGCGGCCAAGACGTACGACATCGAGGTCTGGCTCCCCTCCCAGAACCAGTACCGGGAGATCTCCTCCTGCAGCAACTTCGAAGGATTCCAGGCTAGGCGCGCCGGCATCCGCTGGAAGGGCGCCGGAGGGAAGAAGGACAGCAAGACCGAGTTTGTCCACACGTTGAACGGGTCCGGACTGGCGATCGGGCGCACGCTGGTCGCCATCCTGGAGAATTATCAGCAGCCGGACGGGTCGGTCCTGATTCCCGAAATCCTGCGCCCCTACATGGGGGGAATGGCACGGATCGAGAAGGAATAGTCCGGCAAGCGCCTATGCCCCGTCGGCGGGAGCAATCCGACGGCTTCCGAAGGTGTTGTATCCGGTCGCCAAGAACCATCGTAAAGGCTCCTGGTCGGGTCAAGCAGGATATGAGACAATTAAATATTGCTTATCCCGTCGGCGGCGCGTAGCCCGAGGGTCCCAGAAGGTGTTGTATCCAGTCGCCAAGAACCATCGTAAAGGCTCCTGGTCGGGTCAAGCAGGGTATGGAGGGGTGACGGAGCGGCCGAACGTGCCGGTCTTGAAAACCGGAGACCTCGTAAGGGGTCCGCGAGTTCAAATCTCGCCCCCTCCGCCATATTTCAGCCGGCACGGGAGATTCTCCCGGATTCCCCGTCGATCGGTCCGGATCCGTCTGGTTGATTGAGCCGCCTCCCCCTCGGGACTTCTACTAGCTTGTGAGTTCCCGCTTCATTTGGTTTATTGATCAAGGGCGGGGGTTCGCGCTCCGGTATGCCCACCCCGGAGCGAGAAGAGGTCTCTGCTTCCTCCTGGGGAGACCTGCCTCCGCCCTCCTCATGCCGCCGTCCAACCCTCTTTCCGCCGATCAGAGGGGAAGCGAAAATTCCCCCCTTCCGTGTCAGACAATCCCGGTCTCGTACCTACGGGATGCCGCGTGCTCTCCCTATCCATCGCCAACCTCTTGATATTTTGAGACCGCCGGGCCTTTTCATGCCCTCTCAGAAGTTCCCTCTTTTGGTGAGGCTCCACCTACGTCCTCGGTATTTTCAAACTTTCGGCCGTCCGCCAAGATGCGCGCATGTGTGCAACGGATTTCCGGTGGCGCGCTTAACCTCGAGGAGGGCATCCATGCAGAAACAGGAGGGAAAGATCGGAGCCATTCGCAGAAACGTGCGCGGTAAAGCCTGTTCCTGCTGTGGCAGCCGGACCTATCAACTGGTGCTGCGAAGCGACAAGCCGCCTCAGGTGGGAAAACTGTTTGCGCGCTGTACACAGTGCCAGCGTCCGAGAGACATCGACGAGGATCTCGGTCGTATTCTTTGGATGTAGCTCTCTGTCGTTCAACTCACCGACGAGGAGTCACCGATGAGAATGTTGACGGCACCGTTCCAGTACGTGAAGAGACAACGCGCGCGCCGCAGGCAGATGCGCATGGCCCTGCAGATGCTTTCGGTCAGCGGAGTCGTCAGACCGGGGCATGTCGAACCGCGGTATTTCGAACAGGCGGCCCGCATCCATGCCCTCTACCATCAAGCCGACCGGCCCACGGCCGTCGCTCCGGTCCAGCCTTCCCCGGCTTCGCGGTGGCAGCGGGAGATCAAGCTCGATCTTTCCCGTATCCGTCATTGGATCGGCGCCCTGAAACCGGCACGATTGCAGGTGGACCAGTAACGGAAGGAGAGGCGAAGCAGCCGGATCGCCCTCGCGAAGATTCTCCCGGTTACGCCCCGGCGTCCCTCGCAAAACCCTTGTACCGCCGCACCGCCTGAGGTATCATCACGCCTCGCTTGCCGGTCGTCCGATAGTCGTCGCCGAAACCGCAGCAACGACGAGGAAACCCGCACACACATGAGTCCGGATGTCGTGGAGAGGTGGCCGAGTGGCCGAAGGCGACGGTTTGCTAA
>DIHJ01000095.1:1470-16954 GCA_002420105.1 Nitrospira sp. UBA5699 | reverse complement strand
TAGTTTCCGGGGAGGTCTCACTACCATAAAGTTTGGTTTCACGACCTGTCCAAAAACGGGGGGAACTTCAGTTCCCATCGCCAATGAGCGCGTCGCTCTATGCCTCGCGCTTATGTCTGAGGTTTCACGAGGTGAAACGAGCGGGTGAGGCCGAATACGAAACTGGTTCCTTGCGCGAGGTTATTGTTCGCATCCCGTGCAAGAGGGATCTGGGTCATGAAGTAAACCGATGTCGCCTCCGTGAACCGTGACTTGATCAGCTCACCGAGATCAAGTTGAAAACCTGGAGTATAGGCAAGGTATGTCGATCCCGTATTCGGGATTCGACGATCGAGAACTCGGGAGTCGAGCACGACTGGTTCATCTCCGGCGAATGGAGGCGCCGATTGCTCCAAGTTCGCCGTGACATTGTCATGGGTGAGATAGCGGTAATTGAATTGGTTGGTCAACACGAGCCAGGGAGTCGTGACCAGATTCAACCCGATATTGAGCTGGTATTCGTCTCCGAACTGATAGCCGTCTCGATTCCGAAAGGTATGGCGGTAGCTGGCAAAGGCAAATTGACTCAAGCGGTGAGGGATCAACTCGTAGGTCTGATAGATCGAACTGATGAGTCCCACGTTCCCTCGTCCCAATTGCCCGGCAGACTCCAAGACCTGCCCCGAGCTGTCCCGCCCCCTGGTATCCCCAGTGGGAAGCTCAAGACCGAATCCCATGACCACCATGTGTCGGAGCGTCGGGAGCAGATTGTACTTCGCTGTGACTCGCACATCGCCGATCCCGTTGTCGGCAAAATTGACCGGCTCACCGGCCTCGGTAGCGGATTCGCCGAGCTCATCGATGTGCAGATGTTTGCGTTTCAGATAAGGCACGGTGAGTTCCACGGCCAGCCGGTCCGTCACGCCGTAATTCAGATCGAGTGTGTAGGTTTGCGTGATGGTCCGCACTTCCTGATGATGATCGAGAATCAATCGTTGCCGAGCCTGGTCGGCCGCCGGGATGATCCCGGTCGTGCCGCTGAGCAACCGCATCGGCGTGTAATTGTAGATCCCATTGACAGTGAGGACCCCCTGCTGTGGAACCTGCTGTTGAGCGCCGATGACGACAAAGCAACTCACGGCGCCGCAGGAGGCTCGAGCCTCCAGACGCAAGAAAAGAACGCAGAGAACGACGAGCATAAAAACGGAAATTCGATGGGCAGATCGCATGAGGTTGTCTCCTATATGAAAGGACGGACGTTCTTCGACCGAACGAAGACGTGCTCCGTTATGAACGCGTGACGTCCGGTTGCCGCTCCCCCTTCAAGCGACTAACACGACGAGGGCATGAGGCCACAAGCCTCTCTGCGAGGTCGCTGTCGGAATGAAGGGCGAGATATTGCTGGAAGCGGATCAGGCCTCGCTGGGCGGCCCGCGCGTGAACGACCGAGAGAGCGGAGGATTATGGTGGAGGGAGGGTCGGTTCGAATCGATCGCCTCGCCAGCCGTGAAATGGACGGCACTATGCTGCAGGGAGGTGTCGACGGCTTGGCCGGCTGCACAGAACCAAGCGCACAGCGGGCTCGAATGGGTGCCGGATTGATGGTGCCCATGCTCGATCTCGTGGGCAACGACCTGAGGAAACGCCAGGCCTATCGGGGCGAAGAGCACCCCTGCCAGCACGACGATCAGATGCAGCCTGAAACGAGTGTCCATAGCGCGTGAGATAATGTGCCCTATGACTGAAGTCCGCGATAGCGGACTCGACTGGGCCTCTATACTGTTCGTCGCAGTTTTTACTCGCGCTGCAGAAGAATAACTGTGAAGTAGATTACAGTTTGTTCGAGAAGGGGCTGGGAGTCGACAGACTAGAACCTATCTCAAAATCCGTTTTCGATGAACGCACCACATCTGAGGCATCGACAGGTTTCATTCAGGCAACGAGCAACCGGCTATTTCCTTGGGATTTTTTATGTGCCTCATCCCCGGACGCTATGCCTTTTCATCGACCAAGATGCCCCTCAGGCCATTTTGAGATAGGTTCTAATCAGTCCACCGATCCAGCGATTCATGAAGCTTGAAAAGGTGCGCACGAGCGCGGTGTAGGAAATGGCCATGCCGCTACTAGGCAAGTCTCTTCTGACTGATGGTACTCCGTTCACTGTCGCTCACTCCAATCCTTATCCGTAACATTCTGGAAGCCTCTCTTTCTTCCCTCCGGTCCTCCTAATATAACCCGCGGGAGTTCCCCATCTGTGAAAACGGTGGTGAGAGCCAGGTCCTGCGCAGCATGCCGAGCCCTGCTCGTAATCAATTGAGGATCCCGCCCTGTAAAGGCGGGAGAATCTATCCGCCGGACGGTCGTTCGACATGGCCGCCGAATTTGTAGCGCATCGCCGAGAGCACCTTCTCTGCGAAGGTATGATCTTGGCGTGACCGGAATCGGGTGTAAAGAGACGCGGAGAGGACATCAGCGCGCACCCCCTCTTCAATCGCGGCCATCACCGTCCAGCGCCCTTCCCCCGAGTCCTCGACCGAGCCGGCAAAATTGGACAGGTCCGGGTTTTCCACCAGCGCCGCGGCCGTCAAGTCGAGCAGCCACGATCCCACCACACTGCCACGCCGCCAGACTTCGGCAATGTCGGGCAGGTTCAAATCGTACCGCATGTCCTTGGGGAGATGCTCTGAGTTGGCATGACGAAAGATGTCGAAGCCCTCCGCATAGGCCTGCATGAGGCCGTACTCGATCCCGTTGTGAATCATCTTGACGAAGTGGCCTGCGCCGGCTGGTCCACAGTACAGGTACCCGTCCTCCGCTGATCCCTGAAGGCGGTCCCGACCTGGTGTCCGAGGGATGTCCCCTCGTCCAGGCGCCAAGGTTCTCAATATGGGATCGAGGTGTTTCACCACCGGTTCCGGGCCGCCAATCATCAGACAGTAGCCTCGGTCCAAGCCCCAGGTTCCTCCGCTGGTGCCCACATCGACGTAGTGAAGACCCCGGTCCTTGAGAGACTTGGCGCGCCGGACATCGTCTTTGTAATAGGAATTTCCTCCATCAATGACGATGTCGTCCGGTTCGAGACGTTGGGTGAGGGCTTGCACGGTCGTTTCGGTCGAGTTTCCAGCCGGTACCATCATCCAGACCGCACGGGGCCTGCTCAATCGGCCGATTAGCTCGTCGATCGAACCGGTCCCGACGGCCCCTTCCACCGCCAGCCGCCGCACATGCTCCGGGTTCACGTCGAACACTGCACACTGATGCCCTCCGCGCATCAACCGCCGCACCATATTGGCCCCCATTTTTCCGAGGCCGATCATTCCAAGGTGCATACCTATTCCTCTTTCTGCGCCGTCCTAGCCGACGCGGCTGAGCCCTTTGCCTTCTTCGTCTCGACCTTTCCTTTGCGCTCTTGCCCGACGGAGACCAACTTGTCCACATCGTAGCCGAGCAGATCGCCGATTCGATCGAGCGTGACATCCGGCGGCGGAAAGGCTCTGAGAATGTCCAGATCGTTGGCGTAGTGTCCCTGGCGAGGGAAGACGGTCGTCACCCCCGGTCCCCACGCTTGTTTGACGGCCGTCAGGATGCGCAGCTTGTCATCCACCAGCACATAATGATCGGCGGGAAAGCGTCGCTCGATCTCCTTCAACTCATGTTCTTTGTGAACGTAGATCATGACATTCCTCTCGACCGCTTCGAACAGTCCCGACCGCTCGATCTTGCGCGGCTGGAAGACCACATCGCCGTCGGATAGGATCACGGCGATCCCCCATTCCTGACATCGCTCCACCACATCGAGTGCATTCGGGTAAAGCCGATTCTCAAAGGGATAATTCACCAGGTACGACGAGATCGAAAACAGGTTGTGATCGTGGGCATGCTCGATCCGATACCGTTGCAGAGCCCCGAGATAGTCGGCGTAACCGAGCTCCGCACGCAGTCGCTCGAAGATCGCCCAGTACTGCCGCTCACAGGCGCGCCCGACTTCTCGTTCGAGATGCCGACGCAGATCGGCCGCCACTCGATCGTTGTCGAGCAATGTATTATCCACATCGAGCAGGAAGACCACGCGCGGTGCCGTCGTGTTACGCGATATTCGTGACGGTGGTCGTTTTGGCTTCATGTCCCTCTCTCTTCCCACAGGCGCCGCCCGCCGATGAACGCATGGGCATTGTCGCCGAGACGGGCGCCTTTGGGGAGTCGCCCAAGTTTCTTTGTATTGCCTCCACCCAGTACCACGTAATCGGCCACCAAGGCGGCCTTCAAACGACTCACGACATCGTCGACCGTCCGCCGCCACTTCTTTTTCCCAAATCGTTTGAGCCCGCGACGTCCGACATAGTCCTCGAAGCTTCGGCCTTTCTTGTACGGCAAATGGGCGAGCTCCATCGGCATGATCACATGGTCGGCGATCAGGGCCGATCCCAGCCCCGTGCCCAATCCAAGAAACAGCATCCTGCCTCCCTCATAGCTGCCCAGCGCCTGCATCGCCGCATCGTTGATTAGTCTGACGGGGCAGCCGAATGCCTTTTCGAAGTCGAAGCCCACCCAACCGGGCCCCAGGTTTTTCGGCTCGGCCAGCACCCTGCCTCGACTCACGGGGCCGGGGTACCCGATCGAGACCGCGTCGTACTTCCAGCCCTTGGCTGCTTTCACCACTGCAGCCACCATCTGTTCCGCCGTCAATTTCGGTCCCGAGCGACACTTTCGAACGACCCTCTGCCCGGATGCCAGCAGTTTGACGTTCGTGCCGCCCACATCGACCACCAGAATCTTCATCGAGAGCCTCCGGCGTCTTCCCTATTCCAATGGAAACATCGATCGCTTCGACGACACAATACGACCGACGCGCCACGTGGCCTTGAAGACAGCAAAGATCGCGCGCCAGCCGAGCGTGGCCGAGACGACACGCTGAGCGCGTTCGGCATGCGTCCCTTTCAGCGCGTCCACCCCTTTTTTCTCGTAGAGAGCGAGATGCACGGCACTGCCGATCAATGCCAGTTGGGTATAGGTCTGCGGAAAATTTCCCAGGAACGCACGATTGCCCGGATCAATCTCCTCCGAATACAGGCCGACATCGTTCGCGCATTCCACCAGCCGGTGGAACAAGCCCGCCGCTTCTTCCTTCCGGCCGATATGCAGGAGCGCATCGACGAGCCAGAAGCTGCAAATCAGGAACGCCCCTTCGTCGCCCTTCAGACCGTCCTCGTTCTTGTAGCGATACAGAAAATCGCCCGACCGCAATTCCCGCTCGATCGCCTCGATCGTGTTCGTCAAGATTTGGTCGCGCACGGGAAATCCAGTCACGGGGATCAACAGCAGGGCAGCATCGACCTCCGGGTGCTCGTACGCCTGAACGAGGTGATCGCCCTCCGCCGATAGACCGCGCGCATGCACTTCGGCAACGATGCGATCCCGCTCGCTTTCCAAGCGCGACTGTGCACCGAGGAGCCGAATCGCCCGATCGAGCGCGACCCAGCTCATGATCTTCCCGTGAAGGTGATGCAAGGGTGGGCCGCGCATTTCCCAGAGCCCTTGATCCGGTTCGTGCCAATGGTCGGCCACGAAATCCGCCAGCGCACTGAGCATCCTACGCGAATGTTGATCGAACGCTCCTCCAAGAGTCTGGAACAGCAGCGCCCAGTCGAGAATCTCTCCATAGATATCGATCTGCCGCTGGGTGTAAGCCCCGTTGCCTTGCCGCACCGGGCGGCTACCGCAATAGCCGTCCAAATGATCGAGCGTGTGCTCATCGAGCTCGGTTTCACCGCCGATCCCGTACATGATCCGCAGATTGGGTGCGGTGGCGGCGCAGACGCGTGGAAGATACGCGCTGAACCGCCGCGCCTCACCGCCGTAGCCGCTCACGGCCAGTGCATAGAGCGTGAACGCCGAATCCCGGAGCCAGCAATAGCGATAATCCCAATTGCGGTTGCCGCCGATGCCTTCCGGGAGAGACGTCGTCGGCGCCGCGACGATGGCGCCGGATGGCGCATAGATCAGGAGCTTGATCGCGAGCAAGCTGCGTTTCACCGGTCCCACATAGGGTCCGCTGTAGCGGCAGTAGGCAATCCACTCGCGCCAGAACGCGATCGTGACCGATGTATACAGGTCAATGCGATCCATCGGGTTGAAACTCGTACAGGGCTGCCCGGCAAGGATCAGAACCCGCCTCTGCCCCTTCTGCAAGCGAACGGTCGTCAGCGCGGTATCGCCGATCAGAGACCAGCCGCCAACGTCGTGATACAGGACCGGCCCCCCATCGGCGGAGATCCTCTTCCTTTCAACGCGCAGCCCCGCCGTTTGCCGTCCGAACGCCAGGCTCGGACGATAGTGAACTTGCAATTGAGCGGTCCCTTCTCGAACTTCCACGATCCGAATCAGGAAGTTCGGCGCGACCAGATCGACGTAATCATGCGTTCCGCAGCCCGGCTTTCGACCTACCGGCATGAAGTCGGTCACGACCACCGTGCCCTGGGCCGTTGTAAAGGTTGTCTCCAGAATGTTGGTGTCTTCGAGGTACGAACGAGTCGCCGCATAGCCGTCGACGGGCGTCACCGAGAGGTAGCCGCCGCGCTCGGCATCCAGAATGCGGCACAAGGTCGGGTCTGCATCGAAGCGGCCCAGGCAACACCAGTCGATCGCCCCGTCGCGAGCCACCAAGGCCGCTCCATGACAATCGCCGATCAACGCATAGTCGCGGATCGGTCGATAGGGCCGCGCAGTGTCAGGGCCATGGTGCGTCAATCCGTCTCTGGTCATCCCTGCTCTTTCGGGCTCTGCCACCCGCCGAACGGAGCGATCAGCGCGTGAGACTCACGCGGTCCCCAGGTGCCCGGCTCGTATTCATGGACCGGCGTGGGCATTTTCAGGATCGGATCGACCACGCGCCAACTCGCTTCGACGCCGTCCTGGCGCGCGAACAACGACGGATCGCCGACCATCGCATCGCCGATCAGACGTTCATAGGCTTCCATCTCGTCTCCTCGCTGGTGGCAGACGAAGAGTTCGGTCTCGTCTCCGATCATCTTGTCTCCCGGGACTTTGGCGCGCGCGCCGATGGCGACCGCCACCCGATCGGGGCCGAGCCGGAAGCGAACATAATTGCGCGACTCGTTGAGCGTCTCGCCGAAGACGTTCTGGGGCGGACGTTTCAAGGTCACGATGACTTCCGTGGCGGTAACCGGAAGGTGTTTGCCCGCTCGGATAAAGAACGGCACCCCGTTCCAGCGCCACGAATCGAGATGGACTTGCAGTGACGCGAAGGTTTCGACTTGAGAATCGGGCGCCACTCCCGGCTCGCATCGATAGCCGCGAAATTGGCCGCGTACCAGGGTCTGCCCGGTGAGCGGGCGCATGCGCTTGAAGACCTTCACCCGCTCATCGCGCAACGCTTCCCCCGCGCCGCTGATAGGCGGTTCCATCGCGAGATTCGCGACGACTTGGAGGAGGTGGTTCTGAACCACGTCACGGAGGGCTCCGGTCTCCTCATAAAAACTCCCCCGGCCGGCCACGCCGAACTGTTCCGCCATCGTGATCTGCACGCTTTCCACGTAGGTCCGGTTCCAGATCGGCTCGAGGAACGAATTGGCAAACCGGAAGTACAAGAGGTTTTGTATCGACTCCTTCCCCAGATAATGGTCGATCCGGAAAATCGCCGATTCGTCGAAGACGGTATGCAGCGTCCGGTTGAGGGCCTGGGCCGACGCCAGATCCCGCCCGAAGGGTTTTTCGACCACCACCCGCGCGCCACGAGAACAACCCGACTTGCCCAGCCCCTCGACCACTGTGGGAAACATACTGGGCGGGATCGCCAGATAATAGAGGGGGCGCAGCGCGCCGCCGAGTTCCTGGCGGAGGCGGACAAAGGTGTCCTCGTCCCGATAGTCGCCATCGACATACCGCAGCAGATGAACGAGCTTGGCAAAGGCCGCCTCATCGACTCCCCCGCCGAATTGGCTGAGGCTCTCACGGGCGCGAGCTCGCACCTGCTCGACGGTTCGATCCGCTTTGGCCACTCCGATCACCGGTACCGTCAAATGACCCTGCTTGATCATCGCCTGCAAAGCGGGAAAGATCTTTTTGAATGCCAAATCGCCGGTGGCGCCGAACAGCACGAGGGCATCTGCCTGTGACTCGATCATCATTTCCTCAAGACTGAATCAAGCGAGCCATACATTGTCGTGGTTTCGCAGCATCGCAGCACAAGGCTCCCGCTCGCCGATGGGGTACGGATCAGCAAATCCTCATGCCAACGCCTGCGCCATGGCCGCCTTGAGAGTTGCCAGTCCCGCCGGCACATCGGAATCCAGATGCACCCGCAACAGCCGCCGGCCTCGCTCCGCCAGGACCTGAAAATCTCCGCGCGCCTGCGCCGCCTTGACGATGCCAAACGTATAGCGCTGCCCCGGCACGGGCAAGTCTGCGGCATCCTCGCAGGTGAGCTGGAGAAAGACGCCGCTGTTGGGGCCGCCCTTATAGGCCTGGCCCGTGGAGTGGAGGAAACGAGGCCCATACCCCAGGCACGTCGCCGCATGAGTCTTGTCTCGCACAGCATGACGGATGGCTTGGAGCCGTGCGTCATGCGCCTGGTTCATGTTGATATAGGCCAGCAGCGCGAAGTAATCGCCCGCAGCCAGTTGATCCAGATGGGCCCTCAGATAATTCGTCAGCGACGGAGATTTGCCCGCCACGGCCCTGAGTGTCTCGACATAGGGCGGCTCGGCATAGAGTCTGATTCCTTGCTCTTCCGCGATCGAAGACTCCGGCGGAAGCGCCCCGGTTCGTTCGTACTCGGCCGTCAACTGTTTGGTCGCAACTTTGCTGGCTTCCACATCCGGCTGGTTGAACGGGTTGACTCCCATAATGGCTCCCGCGACTGCCGTGGCGAATTCCCAGCGGAAGAACTCCTGGCCCAGATCATAGACGTCGGCCACCGAGATGCGGACGACCGGCTGTCCGACTTGCTCAAGCTTGGCGACGGCATCGTCCTGACTTTTGTCGGGCCCGGACTGCAGCCGGATGTAGACGAACAGTCGGTCGGCTCCATAGACGCCCGGAGCCCCGACTGCTTCGTGATCGACGGGAATGATGCCTTTGCCCCCTTTGCCGGTCGATTCGGCCAAGAGCTGTTCGAGCCAAGCGCCCAATTCAGCCAGGCCGGGCGACGCAATGATCGTGACTTTGTTGCGGCCATGATTGGCGAGCAGACCCAGGATGGTGCCGAGCACCAGGCCGGGATTCTCTTCGACCGGCACACAGGCGGAGCAGGCCTGCACCATCGAGTCGGCCCGGTCGAGAAACCTGGGCACATCGATGCCCATGGCAGCGGCCGGCACCATCCCAAAATTCGACAGGGCGGAATAGCGGCCTCCGATACTGGGAAGCCCGAAAAAGATATGGCGAAAACCAGCCGCCTCGGCCGCCTGCTGTAACGTCGAACCGGGGTCGGTGATGGCGATGAACCGTCTGGCTGCCTCTTTTGCCCCAACTTGGCGCTGAACCAAGTCAAAGAAATATTGCTTGAAAATATTCGGCTCGAGCGTGCTCCCGGACTTGCTCGACACGATGAACAGGGTCGTCGCCAGGTTCACCTTGTGTTCGACCGATCGGATCTGAGCAGGATCGGTCGAATCGAGCACATGGAGTTCCGGATAGCCCTCTTGCCTTCCGAACGTCGCCCTCAACACATCGGGGCAAAGACTCGATCCGCCCATTCCCAAGACCACCGCATGAGAGAATACTCCGTGTCGGACTGCTTCGGCGAGGTCGGTGAAGTGTCGGCCATGCGCCGATTGGTCTTCGGTCACACCCAGCCAACCGAGCCATTGGCCTTCGTCTTTCCCGGTCCAGAGAGACGGATCTCGTGACCACAGCCGTCGCACCTTGTTGCCGTCGCGCCATTCCTGAAGAGTGGATCGCACGGCGGCAGTTAGAGATGCTGGCAAGGTGTAGGAGTATCTCGTCATGCTGGAAGATGTATCCGTCTTACAGTGGCACTCCACGGCGACAAGGAGCTTGTCGAAGGCGTCACTGAACAGCTGTAACCCCTCACTCAACAGCCGGTCGGTGATCTCCTTCATCGAGAATCCCGCTCGTTCAAGCGACCGCATTGTCTCCTTCGCCTGCTCAATCCCTTCAGTGAGCCGGCTTTGTGGGCGACCGTGGTCACGAAAGGCCTCGAACGTCGCAGGGGGAATTGTGTTGACCGTTTCGGGGCCGATCAATGCCTCCACATACATCACGTCGCGATAAGCGGGGTTTTTCGTGCCGGTACTGGCCCAGAGCAGCCGTTGGGTCATCGCTCCGCGCCTGGCCAGCGCCGTCCAGCGCGGACCGGAGAACAGCCTCTTGTATCGTTGATAGGCGAGCTTGGCATTCGCGATCGCCACGGTTCCTTGGAGGCCCCTGAGCAACGCCCGCTCCGTCTCGTTCGTAGACGTTTTGAGACGGGCGGCCAGTGCCGCGTCCACCGCCGTATCGATACGACTGACGAAAAAACTGGCCACGCTGGCCACGTGTCCTACGTCACCGCCATGCGCCAGCAACTGTTCCAAGCCCGTGAGGTAGGCCTCAGCGACCTGCTCGTAGGTCTCCTGCGCAAAAAGGAGGGTCACGTTGACATTGATTCCCTTACTGATCAGTTGCACGATGGCGGGGATCCCTTCCGCGGTGGCCGGCACTTTGATCATCAGATTGTCGCGCCCGACGGCGTCCCACAGGCGCTTCGCCTCGTCGAGCGTGCCTCGCGTATCGCGGGCCAGATGAGGGGACACCTCCAGGCTCACATAGCCGTCGCGCCGCTTCGTCTTGGCATAGACCGGCTGCAGCAGATCGGCCGCGGCTTGAATATCCTCGATGGCCAACTGCTCGTAGCGTCCCTTCGCGTCCAAGTCCGGCCTTCGACCGAGTGCCTGCAACGCCTGCTTGTAGTCGGTGCTGCCGGTCATGGCTTTCTCGAAGATGGCGGGGTTCGAGGTCATGCCGCGCAATCCATCGTCATCGATCCATCGTTGCAATTCCCCACTGGCGATCAGACTTCGCCTGATGTAATCGAGCCAGACGGATTGCCCGAATGTCTGGAGCGCGCGCACCGGATTCATGACGTTGGTCTGTGACGGTTTCATCAGATCGTCTCCTTCAATGGTGTTCGTTGCTGGTTCTCGTGTGTGCCAGGATTTCTTGGACCGCCGCGATCACCCGTTCCGGTGTAAATCCGAATTTCTTCTGCAATGCTTTCAGGGGGGCCGACGCACCGAAGGTGTTCATCCCGATGCTCGTTCCTGCCAAGCCAACATAGCGGTCCCAGCCGGTCGTCGCGGCTTGCTCAACGGAAATGCGAGCCGTGACCTGCGGAGGCAGCACCTGGTCTCGATAGGCCTGGCTCTGCCGCTCGAAGAGTTCCCACGAGGGCATACTCACCACGCGGGATTGGATGCCTTCGGCAATGAGTCGCTCGTAGGCGGCGACACAGAGCGACACCTCGCTGCCGGTCGCGAGCAACAAGATTTCCGGCGTTCCACCTGGCGCGTCGGCGAGCACGTAGGCGCCCTTTTCCAAGCCGGAGGCCGAGGCGTAGGTCGTTCGGTCCAGCGTCGGGAGCGTCTGTCGGCTGAGCACGAGCACCGCCGGCTGATGGTGGAGCCGCATGATCACGCGCCAGGCCTCCGTCACCTCGTTGGCATCCGCCGGCCGAATAACCAGAAGACCGGGGATCGCCCGCAGAGCAGCCAATTGTTCGATCGGCTGATGGGTAGGCCCATCTTCCCCCACGCCGATTGAGTCGTGCGTGAAGATATGAATGGCGGGAATCTCCATGATCGCGCTCAATCTGATTGCCGGCTTCGCATAGTCGCTGAAGATTAAGAAGCCGGACCCGAAGGCCCGTACCTTCGAGAGGGACAGCCCGTTCAAGATCGCGCCCATGGCATGTTCGCGCACGCCGAAGTGCAGGTTGCGTCCGCCGTAGTCGGCCGGGGAAAAATCGCCGGCGCCTTCGAGGGTGAGCCGCGTCTTGGTAGAGGGTGTGAGGTCCGCCGAACCTCCGATGAGCCAGGGCACTCGACGCGCCACGGCGTTCAAGACCTGCGCTGAGGCATCGCGTCCTGCCACGCCCTTTTGGTCTGCTGGAAAGATCGGGAGATCCTGGTCCCAGCCGTCCGGCAGTTGCCGGTGCTGCATCCGATACAGCGCGTCGGCCAATTCGGGAAACTGCAACGTGTACGCCGTGAATCGAGCCATCCATTGTTCGCGCGCGGCTCGGCCGCGCGCGCCCATGATGCGCTGAAAATGTTCGGGCACGCCGGTTGGGATGCAGAACTTCGCCTCTTCCGGCCACCCGTACCCGCGTTTTGCCAGCTTGATTTCTTCTTCGCCCAACGGCTCTCCGTGCGCCGCGCTGCTGTCCTGCTTATGCGGGGCGCCGTAGCCGATATGGCTATCGACGATGATTAAGGTCGGCCGGTCTTTGCAGTAACGAAAGACGGTCAAGGCCCTGGTGAGGGTCGCCAGATCGTTGGCATCGCTGACCCGCGTCACGTTCCAGTCGTAAGCAAGGAAGCGGGTCGCCACATCTTCCGTGAAGGCCAGGTCCGTGCGCCCTTCGATCGTGATCTTGTTGCTGTCGTAGATCCAACAGAGATTGGAGAGTTTGAGATGCCCGGCCAACGACGCCGCCTCGCCCGAAACTCCCTCCATCATGCAGCCGTCGCCGCACAGGGCATAGACGTCGTAATCGATCATGTGAAAATCAGGACGATTGAAATACGCGCCCATCCAGCGGCTCGCCATAGCCATGCCTATGCTGGTAGCGACGCCTTGGCCCAGTGGACCGGTCGTCGTTTCGACGCCGGATGTCCAGCGATACTCCGGATGGCCGGGACACTTGCTGTCCAGTTGGCGGAACTTCTTGATGTCGTCCAGCTTGACCGAGAGTTCGCCTACCGTTTCATAAGCCGGATTCACCGCCTTCACGCCGCACAGGTGCAGCATGGAATAGAGCAGCATGGAGGCGTGCCCGATCGAGAGCACGAACCGGTCCCGATTGGGCCAAATCGGATCGTCGGGATCGAATCGCAGGAAGTGCTGCCACAGACAGTACACGACCGGCGCCATGGCCATCGCCGTGCCGGGATGGCCGGAGTTCGCGGCTTGAACGGCATCCATCGACAGGGTGCGGATCGTGTCGATGCATTGTTGATCGAGTGCTGTGGTATGAGTCACTGAGCGCCTCCTGTGTAGATTCTGATGATCATCTCGATCGGACATGGAGCCCTGGCTGTCTGCGCTGAATTTCAGGCCTTCCCGCAACACTTGTAAAGGGAAGTTGCTGCGCCGGGGCAGCCCGCAGACTACATCACTCCGGATTTACTCCGTGTCCCTGCCCGATGTATGCTGGCGCGTTTAAATTCACTCCACGCGGGGCGACGATGAACCAGCTCACACCTAAAGCAAACAAACTCTGGTACCTCAAACACATCAACCTCTTTTCATGCTTCAGCGAAACGGAACTTCAAGAAATCGATCGGATCACCCGCATGCAGGAAGTCGGACAACGGCAGAGAATCTTTTTGCCTGGAGACCCAAGCAATACGGTGTATCTTCTCAAGAAGGGGCAAGTTAAAATCGCCGGGACCATCGCCGACGGCCGCGAGGTCATCTTTGAAATCCTGACGCCCGGAGAAATCTTCGGTGAAGCGGAGATGCTGAACCACGCGCCGCATGACACCTATGCCGAGGCATTGGGCGACGTCCTGATCTGCGCCATCAGCCGAGAAGATTTCGAGCGCTACCTGCGTAAGCATCAGGACCTGACCTTCAGGCTCACCAAGCTGGTCGGCAACCGGCTCCGAAAGATCCGCAGGAGGGTTGTCGATTTGATCTTTCGGAATGTCCCCGCTCGGTTGGCTCACCTTCTTGTGGAACTCGGCCAGACCGACGGGATCCCTGACCATGGCGGCGTTCGCCTCCGCGTGAAGCTGACTCACCAAGAGATCGCCAGCCTCATCGGCTGCAGTCGTGAGACGGTCAGTACCGCGCTGGGTCAAATGCGCGACCAAGGCCTTCTCCGGAGCGAGGGCCGATCGATCACGATTGTGAACATGGACCGTCTGTCTCATATGGCCTCATAATCCACCCGCAAGATTTGCCTCATGCAGGATCACGGCTTCGGTGACGGACGATTCTCATCGTCCGCTCTTCGGGCCGAGCACCCGCCGTTCTGCTTCCAACCAATGGTCCACATGATGCCCATGTTCACAGCCGCACTCGCAAAAAAGCTGATAGGCCAGGACGCGAATTTCCTCTTGAGCCGCATCGGAGTCCGTCCCAAGCGTGTTGCCTTTCTTGGCCGCGTGGTTTTTCTTTTCCTTCCCCATGTCCCCTCCTTTGGTTAAGGGCTTCGACTTGCCCAGGTTCGATCACCTTCTAACAGTTGTCTCAACCTCGCGGCTGTAAGGCACCTCACACTGCCGGGAAATTGAATCGAGGTTCCCGACAAGACGCTTGGCATTCGTCTCCTCAGGTAGAACAGGCTCGGACCTCTCCTGAATCAACCAGGTTCGCAGACCCTCGCAGAGAGGGGGCTCTTGTCATCGAGAATCGGCGCAAACGGACTGCCGAGGGCTTTCAATGGAAACGCCGGGGTGCGATCGATCCGGCGCAGCGCGTCGGCGATGCGTTCCGGCCTGCCCCAATCGCTCCAGAGCGCATTCGTGAGCTCAGTCACCGCCACACGATCCGGCACTTGCTGGAGGAGATCGGACGAAAAGTTCCTGACCGGCATATCGAGGTAAATCGCCTCCATGACCCGAGCCTCTTCCTGCGTGCCGATAGCCCGCCCGAGTCGTTCGAACCGCTCCATGAGATCGGGGAAACACAGCCGACCCAGTTGCCAGAGAGTGTCGATCTTGGCGGTCATCACCATCGTGTTCCAGAGCGCATCGCTCGACAGGGCTTCGTCGGCCTGTTGCGCCGTCGGTTTCTCCAAGAATCTCCGGACATTCTTGACCGGCCTCTTTCCAGGATGAACGAGCCGTGCGCCCGGGAGAATCCAGCCGTAATCCAATTCGAGCCGGTCCGGCGCCACGCCAAGCAAGACGATACGATCATGCAGCCGCTCGGCAGCCAGGACCGCGTCACGTACGGTGTCCAGAAACCGCTCCTCCGGGTACACAAAGTGGTCGGACGGATAGACGACCACGGTCGCGTGAGGAGATCGTGCGCGGATATAGGTCAACGGCAGAAACACCCCGGCCGCCGTATCCCGGTTGGCCGGTTGAAACACCAGAGTTCCGACCCCGCGTCCATCCAGCTGCGCCATGGCCTCCTCCCGATGGGTCTGCGCGACGACGAGGACGGACTGCTCCGCCGGCGCGAGGCGCGCCGCCCGGTCCAAGGTATGTTGGAGCAGAGATCGTGTCCCGACAAAGGTGCAAAACTGCTTGGGGCGCTGCTTGCCGAGCCATCGCTGCACGAAGGAACTGACGCGCGTCCCTTCGCCGCCGGC
>DIHJ01000095.1:0-1289 GCA_002420105.1 Nitrospira sp. UBA5699 | reverse complement strand
ACCGCCGAATACAGATCGAGCGTCGTCTCTTCCACGCCTTCGAATTTTTCCAGATTGAGAGACCGGTCGTTCACGATACCCCCGACACGAGTTCCGAATTGCGCGATCGTGGACGTGGTCCGATTCTTGTGCGCCACAGCCGAGGGGACGTTGTTCGCCTCGATCACGGGGAAGACGAGCCAGTTGATCGGATCGAGCGCAAGATCCGCGACGTACCCGACACCGTCCCGCAGGGTCAGCGGGGGAAACAACGGCAGCACGAGGTATGGGCCTTGTTTGATGCCGTAGACGCCGAGTGTCTGCCCGCTGTCCTCGTCCGGAGTCTCCAGATGCCACCAATGTGTCGCCGGATCGAAGAACCCGCCGATGCCCACCGTGCTGTTGATCAGGAATCGTCCGAGCTCGATCCCAGCCCCATGTACTTTTGCCTGGAAGACATTGTTCAACAGACGCGGCACGAACCGGACGTTATGGAAAAAATTGCTGACTCCGACTTGCACCGCATCGGGCAGGACGAAGTCATAGGCCTGCGCGACGGGCTTCAGGGCGTACTTGTCCACCTTCCGATTGAACTCAAACATCAGGGTATTGAACGATTCCCAGGGATCGTTGTCTTCCTCTGTCGTTACCCCATCAGCGACGGCAAAGGGGTCGTAGAACTCATTCCGACCCGATCCTGCACTCGACACGGCCTCGACTCCGTCACGCTGAGACGTCGCGACAGATCCTGAGGCGAAGGCTGCGCCCGGTGCTGCGGATACGGTTGCTGCGTCAACCGGTTGGACAGCGGCGGGAGCCGTGCTGCATCCTGCGATGATCATGGACATGCCGACAGACAGTGCCCACAGCGCGAGGGTCCGGCCTGGTTCCCACGCACGATCCTGATCGACGGCGCTGAGACCCGCACGTTGTACGGCCGTTGCCGACACAGGCCTTTGTTTAACTGCCTCATTTCTTCTTATGTCAACAATCACGACACACTCCTGTCTCGCTGGCAAAGCATGTGATGTGCCACCCCTGACGCGCTGCTCGCGATTTACGCGGATCTCCAGCTTCTCAACGGCTTAACTTGAACGTCTTCTATCGCTGGGGGATGCTTTTGCTTGACCCGCGCTCCGACATTCCGGATCGACTGCGAAGGTTCGCACCGAACCGGTGACCTTCTTCCGCGAACACAGGAGCGACTTCGAAGCCATCATCACCGTCAAGTGCTAGGCCCGATAGGATTTGTGGCAGCATGTGAACATTGAGCCGGTACACCATTGAAGTAAGAGTGGAGGAATATCTAG
>DIHJ01000083.1:23628-23771 GCA_002420105.1 Nitrospira sp. UBA5699 | reverse complement strand
CGGACTTCGGGGACCGGGGGCCGGAAAGCACCGCTTCCCGGCCCCCGGTCCCCGTGATTCCGTCCTTCCGGGAATTAATTCAACTTCGCAAGGGCGTCGAGAATGTCCTTGTCTTCGCGCGCCACCTTGATTTCCTGCACCTT
>DIHJ01000083.1:16590-23335 GCA_002420105.1 Nitrospira sp. UBA5699 | reverse complement strand
GCGCGCTTGGAGCAGTTCAGCGGCTCAAAATAGAGGCCGTAGGCCTTGCTCACCGTGCGGTGCATGTCCGCCAGGAGGCGGTGCTTGAGGTCCATGGAATCCGCCCAGGCCTTGTGGGAGAAGAAGCTGTCGCAGCTGATGCCGAACAGTTCCGCGTTGGCCGATTGAAACTTGGGAAAGTCGTCGGTCAGGCACTTGTTCTCGCCCTGACAGACCGGGCTCCAGTCCAGCGGGTAGAAGCAAAGGACCACGTTCTTCTTGCCACGATAGTCGCTCAACTTCACGTCTTTCTGATCCTGATCCTTGAGCGTAAAGTCCGGTGCGGTATCGCCGACCTTGATTTCTGCTGCCACGTCACTCATCGCGAATCCTCCTTCACATGGTTAGTCCGGCCTCTGACACAGACACGTGGGTCTTGTACCGTGCGCTCCGAAACCTTGTCAACGGGCCGGAAGGCCTAGAGCCGGAAGGGCAGTCGATCTAACCGATTGATTTTTCGAACGGAGTCAGGACTTCACTTCCCGGAAGCCGAGCATCCGCCCGATTGGAGCGGCCGTCCGGTGGTTGGCGATCCTGATCGTCGAGCCGAGAACGGGAAGGCGAAAGGCGGTACCGACTTTGGGCGACTGGCCGATCCGGATCATTTCGTGGGCTGATTCGGTCAGGAGTTCGTCCGCCGAACGGTCGGACAGCCCCCGCGGCTGGAATGTCTCCAGTTCGTCCATGCCGAACTTCGACAGGCCCAGGGTGTAGCACCAGATCTCATCCGGCTTGGTCTGGTCGTCACGGGCGATCATGACATGGTCGCCGACGACGAAGCCCGTGAGCGTCCGGTCTTTCCAGTCGGACGGATTGAGGTATTGCTGCGTCGTAATGTCGTAGGCCGTTCCCTGCGTCAACAGCGTCAGTCCCCGGGACAATCGCGCGGCGAAGAGTATGACGTCCGGCATGTCGCGCGGCGGCATCACCGAGGGCGCGACCGCGCCGATCAATTCATGCTCCCAGGCGAGCTGGTCCTTGAAGCCGGCGGTATGCGTGGACGGCAGGGGAATGACGATGTGGGCGGACCAAGGCCCGTGACTTGCTTGCCAGGACTCGGGCGCGCCTTCCTCGGGCCTGAGGGTCAACGGCCCGCCGTATTCGAGGTCGTACCAGGTCTTCAGCTCGTCGGGGCTGGGGGCCGTGCCGCGATAGCCGATGAAGTAGAGCGGCGGACGTTTGGCGGAGGGCTTGGGAGCTTTCTTCCTGATCCTCATGGAGCGGTGACGTTATTTCCCGGCCTTGCGCGCCTTCCGCCGGTCCTCCGGGTTCAGCAGCCGTTTCCGGATGCGCAGGCTTTGCGGCGTGACTTCGACCAGCTCGTCCGGCCCGATATACTCCAGGGCGAACTCCAGCGACATCTCGCGCGGCGGCGTGAGGACCAGGGCTTCGTCGGAACCCGACGCCCGCATGTTCGACAGGTGTTTCTCTTTGCACACGTTCACGTCCAGGTCTTCATCCCGGCTGTTCTCGCCCACGACCATCCCGCGATAGACCTCCACGCCGGGGCCGATGAACATCGTGCCCCGCTCCTGCGTCATGAAAATCGCGTAGGCGGTGCTGGTCCCGTCCTCATAGGCGACAAGGGATCCGTGAGGGGCGACCACCAGGTCGCGTTCCTCCGCCGGTTCGTACGCCTTGAAGACGTGGTGCATGATGATGGTGCCGCGGGTCTTGGCGAGCAGAATGTTCTTCAACCCCATGATCCCGCGCGTCGGGATGTGATACTCGAGCTGCATCTCGCTCGGTCCGGCGTCGGAGTGCACGAGCTTCATGTGCCGCATTTCCCCGCGCCGTTTGCCGATTTCTTCGATCACGGCGCCCTGGTAGGTTTCCGGCACCTGGATGGTCAGTTCTTCGTACGGTTCGGTGACTTTGTCGCCGTTGCGGTGGAGAATGACCTCCGGCTGCGACACCTGCAGTTCGTAGCCTTCCCGCCGCATCTGCTCGATCAGCACGCCCAAGTGAAGCTCCCCGCGGCCCGCGACCAGGAAGCGGTCGGCGCTCTCGGTTTCCTGCACGCGGAGGGAGACGTTGGTTTCGAGTTCCTTGAAGAGTCGCTCGCGCAGATGCCGCGAGGTCAGGTATTTGCCTTCGCGCCCGGCGAAGGGGCTGTTGTTGACCGAGAAGGTCATTTGCACGGTCGGCTCATCGATGGTGACGCGCGGCAGGGCCACCGGTTGCTCGGCGTCCGCGATCGTATCGCCGATGCTGAACTGATCGAGCCCCGCCACAGCCACGATTTCGCCCGCTTCCGCCTGCTCCACGTCGTTCCGATCGAGGCCTGCATAGACCGCGAGGTCCGACACTTTGCCCGGAATCTGGACGCCGTCTTTGCCGATCACGATCACGTTCTGGCGGCGTGCGATCGAGCCGGACTGGATCTTGCCTACGCCCATCTTGCCCTTGTACGGATCGTAGGTGAGGGCCAGCACGAGGATCTGCAGCGGCGCGTTCGCGTTGATGGCCGGCGCGGGAATCTGTTCCAGGACCGTATCGAGGAGGGGGGTGATATCCTTGCCGGGCTTGTTGACGTCGAGCGTGGCGATGCCCTTGATCGCCGAGGCGTACACGATCGGAAAGTCGAGCTGTTCGTCGGTGGCCCCCAGATGCACGAACAGATCGAAGGTGCGGTTCACCACATCGTCGATGACGGCGTCCGGACGATCGATTTTATTGATCACGACGATCGCTTTGTGGCCGAGCGCCAGGGCCT
The DNA here is from genome assembly GCA_002420105.1 of Nitrospira sp. UBA5699. Classification (GTDB taxonomy): domain Bacteria; phylum Nitrospirota; class Nitrospiria; order Nitrospirales; family Nitrospiraceae; genus Nitrospira_C. The sequence continues at coordinate 20,580 of DIHJ01000083.1, read as the reverse complement.
TGCGCAGAACGAAGGTGGTCTGCGGCATGGGGCCTTCTTTGGCATCGACCAGAATCAGGACGCCGTCGACCATGCGGAGCGTCCGTTCGACTTCCCCGCCGAAGTCGGCGTGGCCGGGCGTGTCGACGATGTTGATCTTGACGCCGTTGTAGATGACGCTCGCGTTCTTGGCGCGGATGGTAATCCCGCGCTCCCGCTCCTGGTCCATCGAGTCCATGATGCGTTCGCCCATGTCGTCGATCTTGCGGTGCACGTGGGTCTGCCGCAGCACGGCATCGACCAGCGTGGTCTTGCCGTGGTCGACGTGCGCGATGATGGCGATGTTCCGGATATCGTTCCGGCGGTCGTGAGGGGGGCGTAGTTGCGACATGGGTCCTGTTCTTCTCGTGGCGAAAAAAAAGACGCCCCGACTGTCGGGCGTCGATTGCACAGTATACCCGAACCGTTCGGGTCCGTACAAGTCGTGCGGCGACATGGCCTCGGGAGGCAAGTTCCTTGAGTTTTGACGGCCTCCACGGTATGGTGATTCAGAGTTCTCCCCAAGAGAGTCATTCCCTCCGGGGACCTCATTCCCATGACAACGATCGATCGTCCAGTCCAACTCTCTGATATGCCTCGTCAATCGCCCCCCCGCCGCCCCTGGCGCTGGTGGCAGATCACGCTCATCGTCGCGGCCGTGCTGGGGGTGGTCGGCCTGCTGGCGGTCGGAGGGCTGCTCTGGCATTACTCGCAGGATCTGCCCGACCTGAATCAGCTGCAGAATTACCAGCCCAGTCTCGTGACGCAGGTCTACTCAAGCGACAAGCAGCTCATCGGTCAGTTTTTCATCGAGCGCCGGATTCTGACGCCTCTGCCCCAGATTCCCGAGCACCTGCGGCGCGCCGTGATCGCCGTCGAAGACGTGCGGTTTTTCGAGCACCCCGGCCTGGATTACATCGGCATCCTCCGCGCGGCCTGGACCAATCTGCGCCGCGGGGGAAAGGTCGAAGGCGCCAGCACGATCACGCAACAGCTGGCGCGCTCCCTGTTTCTGTCGTCCGAGCGCACCTTCGACCGCAAGGTCCGTGAGCTGGTGCTGGCGTACAAGATGGAGCTGGTTTCGACGAAGGAACAGATCCTGGAAACCTATTTGAATCAGATTTACTTCGGACAGGGGGCTTACGGGGTTGCGGCCGCGGCGCAATCCTACTTCGGCAAGGAATTGTCCGGTCTGACGGTTGCCGAAGCGGCGTTTCTCGCCGGGTTGCCGAAAAGCCCGAACCATTTTTCGCCCTTCAAGAACTACGAGCGGGCGAAGAAGCGCCAGGAACACGTGCTGGCGCGCATGGAAGAGGCGAAGTTCCTGACACCCGAAGAACGCGAGCAGGCCGCGGCCGAGCCGCTGAGCTTTCGACGTCCGGGCAGCGAGCAGACCGCGCCCTACTTCGTCGAGTATGTCCGGCAGCTGCTGATCGCCAAGTACGGCGAGGCCATGGTCTATAAGGGCGGGCTCAAGGTCATGACCACGCTCAACCTCGACATGCAGCGCGCCGCCGAAGCGGCGTTTGCCGCCGGTCTCCGGGAGTTGGACAAGCGCCAGGGGTGGCGCGGGCCCTTGCGGACCGTGGACCCCGCGTCCCTGGCGTCGGGCGTCGTGCCGGTGGCGACGACCGGTCAGCCCGTCGCGGTCGGCGACTACCGGGAAGCGGTGGTCGCCAAAGTCGGCAAGGACTTCTACCTGGTCCAGATCGGCAACAGCCCGGCCAAACTGACCTTCGACGATATGGCCTGGGCGAAAAAACGCCTGACGGGATCCGATACGGCCAAAGACGTCGTCGTGAACCCCAATCTGAAGCAGATCCTCAAACCCGGCGATGTGATCGAAGTCCGGGTCAGGAAAATCGAGAAGGACACGGTCTACGTCCAATTGGAACAGACTCCGCTGGTCGAGGGTGGCCTGATCGCCATCGAACCGGGGAAGGGCGCCATTCGCGCCATGGTGGGCGGCTACGATTTCGGGCGCAGCGAGTATAACCGCGCCGTGCAGGCCCGCCGCCAGCCGGGATCGGCGTTTAAGCCGATCATTTATGCGACGGCTCTGAATCAGGGGATGAGCCCCGCGTCGGTGGTGCTCGACGCGCCGGTGGTCTATGAGCAGGTCGAGGAGGAGAAAACCTGGAAGCCGGAGAACTACGGGAAGAAATTCCACGGCGTGGTGAGCCTCCGCGAGGCCCTGGCGCATTCCCATAACCTGGCCACGGTGCGCCTGCTCGAGAAGGTCGGAATCAAGAACGTGGCGGAGTTTGCGCGGCAGGTCGGGATCACCAGTCCGCTCGCCGCCGACCTCTCGCTGGGCCTGGGATCGTCCTCCGTCGGGCTGCTGGAGCTGACCTCGGCCTACGGCGTGTTCCTGAATCAAGGGAGCCGGGCCGAACCCTATGCCGTGTTTTCCGTCAAGGACAACACGGGACAGGTGTTGGAGTTGGCGGAACCGCAACCCCAGGAGGTCATCTCCAAGGAAACGGCCTATCTGATCACCAACATGATGGAAGACGTGGTGCAGAAAGGGACGGGGGTCGCAGCCAAATCGCTCGGCCGCCCCATCGCGGGGAAAACCGGAACGACCAACGAATTCATCAACGCCTGGTTCATCGGCGGCACGCCGAACCTGGTGGCCGGGGTGTTTGTGGGGTTTGACGACCGCCGTTCGCTCGGCGAGACCGAGTCGGGGGCCCATGCCGCCCTGCCGATCTGGATCAACTTCATGCGGGAAGCCCTCAAGCCGCTGCCGGTCGTCCCCTTCGCCATTCCCGAGGGGATTACCTTCGTGAAGGTCGATCCGTCGACCGGGCTCCTGAATTCCGAACAGGAAGATCAGCCGGGGAACGTGGAAATCTTTACGAAGGGCAGCGAACCGACCCAGGCGGCTCAACGCCGCCTCGATCCCATCGATTTTTACAAGATCGACCAGCCGGAATAAGCGGGGGACAAGAAGGAGGCGGGGATCAGGATTTCGAGTCCTGATACTCTTCGTGCCAGGCCATCTGAATCGTTTCGAGAATCTTCTCGTTGGATTTCTTGGGATCGTCTTTGAAATCCGGCAAGGCGACGATCCAGGCGTGCATGTCGGTGAAGCGTACGGTCAGCGGATCCGTGTCAGGATGTTCCTCGACCAGTCTGATCGCGATATCCTCCGCGTCCTGCCATTTCAGATCCATGCTCGCCTCATAGGTTTGTCTCTAGTTGTTCGTGCCTTACCAACGCGAGAAAGGCGGGACCCGCATAGAGAAACTCCTTGGCCTGTCGCGCTCTTCTCGCTCGTCACGCGGGATACGCGTTACGTCACTTCGGAGACTTTCTTGCCCTGCAGGCCCCGCTTCAGCGAGTCGTCCAGCATCGCGACCGTCAGCCCCTTCGCCGCCTGTTCGAGCTCGGCCATGCGCGCGCGAACGGCCTTCGGGTCGTTGCCGTCCTTCGCGACCGCCAGCGCCGACAAGGCCGCGCGAATGACGGCGACTTCTTCCGGGGCGATGAGGTGTCCGCCCTCTGCGAGCGATTTCTCCGTGGTCGTGATCAAGGCGCCGGCGTCGAGCCGGGCTTCGATCAATTTCCGCGCGGTAACGTCTTCCGCGGCAAACTTGAACGAATCCTCGATCATGCGCTCCACTTCCTGATCCGACAGGCCGTAGGACGGCTTCACTTCGATGGACTGGCTCTGGCCGGTCCGCATGTCGCTGGCTTTCACGTTCAGGATGCCGTTGGCGTCGATGAGGAACGTGACCTCGATGCGGGGGACGCCGGCCTGGAGCGGAGGCACTTTCAACCTGAACCGTGCGAGGCTGCGATTGTCCTTCGCCAATTCCCGTTCGCCCTGGAGAATATGAATGTCCACGCCGGTCTGGCCGTCGACATAGGTGGTGAACATTTCCTTGGCGCTGGCCGGAATCGTCGTGTTTCGCCGGATGAGGCTGCTCATCACCCCGCCCATCGTCTCGATGCCGAGCGACAGCG
>DIHJ01000083.1:0-16531 GCA_002420105.1 Nitrospira sp. UBA5699 | reverse complement strand
TCGATGCCGAGCGACAGCGGCGTGACGTCGAGCAGGAGCATGTCGGTGGTCCCGCCGCCGAGGATGTCGGCCTGCACGGCTGCGCCGAGGGCCACCACTTCGTCCGGATTGAGGTCGCAGTGGGGTTGTTTGCCGAAGAGCTCCCGGACCCGTTGCCGGACCAACGGCATGCGGGTCGAGCCGCCGACCAGCACGACTTCGTCGACATCGCCAGGGGTCAGGCCCGCGTCTTTCAGCGCCAGCCGGCAGGGCGCCAGCGTGCGTTCGACGACGCTCATCGTGAGGGCCTCGAGTTGGTCGCGCGTCAGTTCCCTGGCGAACAGGCCCTTGCCGTCCGGCAACTCGATCGCGATGCGGGTCTTGAGTTCGTCCGAGAGCCGGATCTTGGCCTGTTCCGCTTCCAGGCGGGCGGCCTGCATGTGATCGGGATACCCGGCGAGATCGAGGCCGTGGCGGTCGCGAATCTCCGCGATCAGATGGTCCGCAAGCAGTCGATCCAGGTCGTCGCCGCCCAGGTGCGTATCGCCGTTGGTGGCCAGCACCTCGAAGATGCCGTTCTTCAGCTTGAGGATGGAAATATCAAAGGTGCCGCCGCCGAAGTCGTACACGGCGATCGTGCCTTGCGTCTTCTGCTGAAGCCCGTAGGCAAGCGACGCGGCCGTCGGTTCATTGATGATCCGCAGGATGTCCAGACCGGCGATCATCCCGGCGTCTTTCGTGGCCTGCCGCTGGCTGTCGTTGAAATAGGCCGGGACCGTGATGACGGCTTTCGTGATGCTTTCGCCGAGATGGGCTTCGGCCCGTTGCTTCAACTCTTTGAGGATCATGGCCGAGATCTGCGGCGGCGAGTAGCTCTTCTCGCCCAGCTTGATCCGGATCACCCCTCCCTGTTCGGTCAGCGAATAGGGGAAGTACGTCAGCTCATCCTGCACGTCCGCGAGCCCCTTGCCCATGAACCGCTTGACCGAGTAGACCGTCCGTTCCGGGTTGCGGGTCAGGTGTTCCTTCGCGGGATCGCCGACGATCAGACCGTTGTCGGTCAGGGCCACGACAGACGGCACCATCGCGCGGCCGCTCCGTCCGGGGATCACGCAGGGTCGCCCGTCCTTCATGTAGGCGACGAGAGAATTCGTTGTGCCGAGATCGATACCGACGATTCTGGCCATGGGGAATTATCCGATCGTGGCGACGAGATCGTTGACGATGTTCTTGACGTAGGTGCGGTTGGAGAGAGTCTCCCGCATCCGCTTCAGCAGGCGGTCCCGTTCGGCGCGGGTTTGGTCGGTCGCTTCGTTCCGATCTTGCAGCGCATCCCACTCCGTGAAGAGTCCCTGGAGTTGCATTTCCATCTCCCGTTTGCGCTGTTCCAGGGTCTGCTGCTCCGCTTGGAGCCGGGCGCGGAGCTGCTGCCCCGTTTCCGACGTCCGGTCGGTCGCCCGGTACTCGTTGAGGGTATCCTGGAGCTCAAGAATCTCTTCGAAGAGGTCGGCCGGAGGGGACGTCCGGATCTCCTTGACGGCGCCGGCCTCCAGGTCGAGCAGGTACTCGGCCCGTTGGACCGGATCGCGGAGCGTGCGATAGGCCGTGTTGAGCGTGGCGGCGTTGCCGAGGCTGATCGCCTGTTCGGTTTCGCTCTTGTTCTGATAGAAGTCCGGGTGAAACGCGCGGCTGAGTTCGTAAAACTTCGCTTCCAGCTTGCCCGGATCGATGGTGAGCCGGCGGGGAAAGCCGAAGCAGGTGAAGTAATCCGTCTCCTTCGACACCGGCTGGACTTTGACGCAACGGTCGCAGAAATATTCTCCGGACACCTCGGATTGGCAGTGCCAGCACATGCTCCTGGCCATCTGCAGTTCCCGGGGGGTTGTGCTGTGGGTGTGTCGGTGGTCCATCATGCTGTCTGCTCTGACAAGACAGGCATGGCAACCGGCCATGCCTGCGCGAAACTCCTCTCCGGTAATGGGTGCGGGGGCCTAAGCGGAAAACGACTCTCCGCAGCCGCAGGTCTTGTTGGCGTTCGGATTGACGAACTTGAAATTGCCTCCCATCAAGTCCTTGTGATAGTCGAGCTGGGTGCCCTGCAGATAGATTGCGCTCTTGGCATCGACGATGACCTTCACGCCGTCGAAGTCGTAGACCTGATCGTACTGGCCGATCTTCTCGTCGAAGTTGATGGTGTAGCTCAGGCCGGAGCAGCCGCCGCCCTTGACGCCGAGGCGGAGTCCGCCCTCCGTGATGCCCTGCACGTTGATGAGGCGCTTGACTTCCTTCAGCGCCGCCTCCGTGAGTGTGATCACCGGAGCTTGAGTTTCGGGGTTGGTGGTATCCATCACGCGCTCCTTTCCCCTCGCGTTACTTGGCTTCGCTCTTTTTCTGATAGTCCGCCAGCGCCGCCTTGATGGCGTCTTCCGCCAGCACGGAACAGTGAATCTTCACCGGCGGCAGGTTCAGCTCCTGCACGATGTCCGTGTTCTTGATCTTTTGGGCCTCTTCGATCGTTTTCCCCTTGAGCCACTCGGTGGCCAGGCTGGAGCTGGCGATCGCCGAACCGCAGCCGAACGTCTTGAACTTCGCGTCCACGATCGTGTCGTTCTGCACCTTGATCTGCAGCTTCATCACGTCGCCGCACTCCGGCGCGCCGACCATACCGGTCCCCACGCCTTCCTCGTCCTTCTTGAAGCTCCCCATGTTGCGGGGATTATTGAAATGATCGACCACTTTATCGCTGTAGGCCATGGTGCCCTCCGAAGTGTATGATGTGTCGTGTGAAATTCCCGTTTCCTGATTAGTGTGCGGCCCACTGAACCGATTTCAAGTCGATGCCTTCCTTGGCCATTTCGTATAACGGGGACATCTCGCGCAGCTTGTTGACGATTTCAATAACCTTCTTGATCGTGTAGTCAATCTCTTCATCGGTGGTAAAGCGGCCCAATCCGAAGCGAATCGACGAGTGGGCCAGTTCGGTGCCGACCCCCAATGCGCGCAGCACATAGGAGGGTTCCAGGGTGGCCGATGTGCAGGCCGAACCGGACGAGAGGGCGATGTCCTTCATGCCCATCAGGAGCGATTCGCCTTCCACGTACGCGAACGAGATATTGAGGTTGCCGGGGAGCCGGTTGGTCGGGTGGCCGTTCAGGTAGCATTCGTCCAGCGCCGCCATGATCCCGGCCTGGAGCCGGTCGCGCATCGCGGCCAGCCGGACGGATTCCTTCGCCATCTCCTGTTCGCAGAGTTCGCAGGCTTTCCCGAATCCCACGATGAGCGGGACCGGGAGCGTGCCCGAGCGCATGCCGCGCTCATGTCCGCCGCCGTCCATTTGCGCGGCGATCCTGACCCGCGGGTTCTTCTTCCGCACGTAGAGCGCCCCGACGCCCTTCGGGCCGTATATCTTATGCGCGGTAAATGACATCAGATCGATGCCCATGGCTTGGACGTCGACCGGAATCTTGCCGACCCCTTGCGTGGCGTCGCAGTGAAAGAGAATCCCCTTTTCCTTGGCGATCCTGCCGATCTCCTGGACGGGATTGATCGTGCCGATTTCGTTGTTGGCCAGCATGACGGAGATCAGGACGGTCTTGTCGGTGATGGCCTTCCGCACGTCTTCGGGATTGACCATGCCCTGCTTGTCCACGGGCAGATAGGTGACGGTCGCCAGCCCCTTGGCCTCGAGCGACTTGGCGGTATCGAGCACCGCACGGTGTTCCGTGGACGACGTGATAATGTGGTGGCCCTTCTCCTTGTACATCTCCAGGACGCCCTTGAGCGCCAGATTGTCCGATTCGGTCGCTCCGCTCGTGAAGACGATCTCTTTGGGGTCGGCCTTGATCAGCTTGGCGATCTGTTTGCGGGCGTTCTCGACCGCTTCTTCCGCCTCCCATCCGAACGCATGGTTGCGGCTGGCCGCATTGCCGAACTTTTCGACGAAGAACGGGAGCATGGTTTCCAATACCCGGGGATCCATCGGTGTGGTGGAATGGTTGTCGAGGAAAATAGGAAGCTTCATCGTGTGACTCCTTGTGCCGTAGGCGACTGAATGGTGATCAACGGTGTTCCACCCAACATGTCTTGCAGCGTCATGCTGCTCAGCAACTGGTAGATGCTGTCCTGAACCTTGAGCAGCGGCGTGCGGATGTTGCAATGCTCCCGCTGCATGCAGAACTCGCCGTCTTTTTCATGCGAACAATCGGTAATGCCCAACGGGCCTTCGATGCTCTCGAGAATTTGCGCGATCGTGATCTGCCTGGCGCCCCTGGCGAGCAGGTAGCCGCCCTTGGGGCCGTTGTGGCTGTCGATCATGCCGTTCTTGGCGAGCGTCTGGAGCACCTTCGCCAACAGTTCGAGCGGAATGTTGTATTCCTCCGCGATCTCTTTCGTATTGACCACGCGACCCGGCGTCACATCGCCGAATTGGACCGAGGCGATGTGCTGGAGCGCCATGAGCGCGTAATCAGCTTTTTTCGAAATCTTCAACATAGGTATTGCCGATCCGCACAGTCGGAGACTATAATGATCTCCGATCAAATAGGTCGGACTAAGAGTACCACGCTGTTTTCACTGCTGTCAACAGTCGGCAGCCGGGCAATTCAGGAAGAGGCTGAAGCCGACAAGGAGAAAGGACCGGGCGTATGGGCGGGACGAACCCCTATATCGAGAAAGCCGAATATGAGCTTCCCAAGCAACCCTATACCATCACCTATATCGCGCCGGACGGCACTGTCACCAAGGTCGATGTGGAGCCGGCGAAGATCCCCTATGGCCAGACCGGTCTGCCGGGAAGCATCCTGGATGTGGCGATGGCCCACGGGGTTGAGTTGGAGCATGTCTGCGGGGGAGTCTGCGCCTGTTCGACCTGCCATGTGATCGTCAAGCAGGGACTTGAAAGCTGCAATGAAGGCACGGATGACGAGTTCGATCAGCTCGATGAGGCGCCGATGACCACCCTGCAGTCACGGCTGGGCTGCCAATGCGTACCGAACGGCACGAAGGACATCGTCGTCGAGATTCCCGCGGTCAATAAGAATCTGGTCAAAGAGGGGCACCATTAGCCGTCGCCGGTGTGAGTGCCGCCGAACACCGGTTCAGTCGTACGTTTCGGTTTTGACGTCTTTCCGATCATATCCCGCGCTGACAAAATACGCCCGCAGCGGCCGCACAAAGGCCTTGGTCCCGCAGAGGAGGGGCGTTACTTTCTCCGCGCCGTCGATCAACGGCCTGAGCATCGAGAGGGCGAGATCGACTCCCTGTTGCTCTCCGGAGGCCGCGACCAACGGCAGATAGCGGAATCCCGGGTGGGTGACGGCCAGCGTGAGCAGTTCCTGATGGAACAACAGCTCGTCTTCGGCCGGTGCCACCGCGATCAACAACGCCGAAACGGCCGGTCGCGTCGCATAGAGTTGCTTCAGCATGCAACGTACCGGGACCAGTCCCGTGTATCGGGAGATGAACAACAGATCCCGGTCGGGCGTCGCAGGGAGCCCGAAATTTCCGTAGGGACCCGACAGCAGGAGTTCGTCACCCGCCTTTGCCCGGTAGAGGTAGCCGGATCCCAAACCGCCCGCCACCTGATCGAACACCAGCGTCAGCTCTCCGGAGTCCGTGGCGGGGGCCGCCATGGAATAGGCCCGGTTGAGCGGCGGCTTCGGGCCCACCGGCAATTTCAACGAAACCCACTGGCCCGGCTGAAAGACGATGCGCTGTTCTTGCGGCAGGAGGACGAGCTGGCGAACGTGGGTCGTCAGATCGGTAACGGAGAGAATCCTGGCCGGCTGTGTCGGTTCTGCCATGGCGATCTCCTGACGGAGCCGATCTCTTATCAGAAGGGCGGTCCGGAAGGAAGGGCAGGGATTCTGTACAAGCCTTTTCGCTGCATGCTATAGATACCGGCCCTTCGGACGAGAACGAGAGGAACGCGCTATGAGTCAGGTCAGAGTCCGGTTTGCGCCAAGCCCGACGGGCTTTCTTCACATCGGCGGGGTTCGCACGGCTCTGTTCAATTGGCTCTACGCCCGTCAGCAGAAGGGGGTCTTCGTGCTCCGCATCGAAGATACCGACCAGAGCCGATCGACTGACGAATCGATCCAGGCCATCATCGAAGGCCTGAAGTGGGTCGGCCTGGATTGGGACGAAGGACCGTTTCGCCAGACCGAACGCATGGATCTGTATCGCAGCCACGCGCTGTCGCTGCTGGAGAAGGGCCGGGCCTATTGGTGCGTGTGCAAAGCGGAGGAATTGGAAGCCAGGCGCAAGGAGGCGGAGGCGAAGGGGCTCTCGCCCCGCTATGACGGCAGGTGCCGCAGTCTCGGGATCACGAATCCGGCCGGCGAAGCCGCGTTGCGGTTCAAGGCGCCGCAGGAAGGGCAGACCGTCGTCGATGACCTGATCAAAGGCAGGATCGTCTTCGACAACGCCGTACTCGACGATCTGATCATCCTCCGGTCCAACGGCTATCCGACGTACAACTTTTCGGTGGTCGTGGATGATGCGCTCATGCATATCACCCATGTCGTCAGGGGGGACGATCACCTCACCAACACGCCGCGCCAAGTGCCGATCTTCGAGGCACTCGGCTTCCCGGTGCCGCGATTCGGCCATTTGCCGATGATTCTGGGTTCGGACAAGGCGCGCCTCTCCAAACGTCACGGCGCCACGTCGATCATGGCGTACAAAGAGATGGGGTATCTGCCCGATGCCATGGTGAATTACCTGGTCCGACTCGGCTGGTCGCACGGCGACCAGGAAGTGTTCACGAGACAGGAGCTCATCGAGAAGTTTTCCTGGGACCACGTGCAGAAATCGGCGGCGGTGTTCAATCCCGAGAAGCTGCTGTGGATGAATGCCGAATACATCAAGACGACCGAACCGGGCCGGATCGTCCGGGAACTGGTTCCGCTTCTGGAACGCGCGGGCTTGGGGGATGAGGTTCGGACGGCATCGGCGGATTGGCTGGCGCAGCTGGTCGTACTGGTCAGGGAACGGGCCAAGACGTTGACCGACATGGTGATGTGGGTCACCCCCTATTTCGGGCAGACGGCGGCCTACGATGAAGAATCGGTCAAAAAGTTTCTCACGCCCGCCATGGCGCCGATTCTGAGCAGGCTCCTGGCGCGGTTTGAAGCGATTTCGGGCTTTTCCAAGGCGGAATGGGAAGAGAGCTTCAAAAGGCTGGCCGATGAGGAAGGGCTGAAAATGGGCCAGCTTGCCCAGCCCGTCCGTGTCGCACTGACCGGTCGGGCCGCCAGTCCGGGATTGTTCGAGGTCATGGAAGTGCTCGGCCGGGACCGGACCCTCTTCAGGCTCCGTAAGGGAATTGAGCGGGCTTCGGGGGCGTGAAGCTCCCGGCGGCCTCACCGGATCGCGGGGAAGACTCCGCGGTCGCCGGCCGATGCGGCAGGGTGAAAACGCGTCGATCTTGACGGAGTCGAGACCCTTATATTACTGTGAGCATCGGTTGGGGGATCGTCTAGCGGTAGGACGTCAGTCTCTGGATCTGACTACCTAGGTTCGATTCCTAGTCCCCCAGCCAATAATCTTTCCCACGCCTTATTCCCGGCTCCCTCGCTCCATTCCGTACCGCGCTGGGGGATCGTCTAGCGGTAGGACGCCGGCCTTTGGAGCCGGCTACCTAGGTTCGATTCCTAGTCCCCCAGCCACAATCAGGCGGCAACCCAAGGGCGCATGAAGATCCTCCCCACCGGCGAACCTGAGATGCGTCGACGGCAGGGGCGAGGCTTCGTGCAACGACGAAGAGTCATTTTTTGCTTCACGCAAAAGGGGTATAGCCATTACTCTCAAAATACCCTACAAGGGAACTCATGAGGGCCCTGCATTTCCCCTCGCCGGTCGAGGACCGTGCCGGCAGGAGTGAATGGCGATCCCGAGCTGAGCGGGGGCGGGCGATCAGCAGGTATCCACTATCCGCAACCGACGGAGGTGACACATGCTCTACAGACTGCGTGTAGCGAACCTCCTCCTGGCATTCATTGTTTTCTGGATCGCGTTCGTCGTGAATCCGGCGCAGGTTTCGGCGTTACCGGTCAGCTATGAGTTGATGCCCGGCGCGGATCTCACGGGGCATTTCACCTATGATGCGGCGACGCTTGCATTGACGGGTTATGAAATTCGTTCGGCGGCTCATTCCGTCACCTGGAGTGCGACGCCGATCAGCCAGGCATTCGGCCCCAACGGATTCTACATTGCCGATCATGCATTTTCAGGAACCAGCGTGTACCTTCTGGAGTTGTTCGCGCGCGTCGACACGCTCTCGTTCCAGGGGCGTGCCTGCCTGGAGCCGTTCTGCAGTTACAACCACGATTCCCGGGGTACGCTCGCGGTGCCCGAACCGGCGACCGAATGGCTTCTGCTGCTGGCTGTGGCGATGCTGGCGGGGACGCATTGGTTCAGTCGCCGGCGAACGGCTGCGTAACTTCCGGTTCCGACAGATGCAGGGTCGTCCGGTTGCTCAGTCGCCCAGCGTCGCCAGATCGATCACGAAGCGAAACCGCACGTCGCCTCTGAGGACTCGTTCGTAGGCCTCGTTCACTTGCCGGATCGGAATTACTTCGATATCGGATTCGATTCCGTGCTCGGCACAGAAGTCGAGCATCTCCTGAGTTTCCTTGATGCCGCCGATGACGGAGCCCGCGATCCGACGCCGGTGCATGATAAGGGGAAACGGTTCCAGGGGCGTCGGTTTCTCCGGCGCCCCGACCAGAATCATCGTGCCGTCGGTCTTGAGCAGATTCACATAGGCATTGTAGTCGTGAGGGGCCGAAACGGTATCGAGGATGAAGTCGAATCGTCTTTGAAATCTTCGAAAGGTTTCGGGTCTGGACGTGATCGCGAAATCCGCGGCGCCCAGCCGTTCCGCGTCCGCTCTCTTGCTTTCGGACGTGCTCAGAACGGTGACGTCCGTCCCGAGGGCCTTGGCGATCTTGACCGCCATGTGGCCGAGTCCTCCGAGTCCCACCACGGCCAGCTTGTGATACTTTCCGATGCCCCAATGACGCAAGGGCGAGTAGGTGGTAATGCCGGCACAGAGCAGGGGCGCCGCCCCGGCCGACGAAAGCGACCCGGGAACCCGCAGCACGTAGTTCTGGTCGACGACGATCTGGGACGAGTATCCGCCCTGCGTCGCACGGCCGTCTTTGTCCCGCCCGCTGTAGGTCAGAAGCATTCCGGCTTCGCAATACTGTTCAAGCCCTTCGCGGCAGGCCGTGCATGTTCTGCAGGAATCTACGAAACAGCCGACCCCGGCCCGGTCGCCTTCGCGGAGCCTCTTCACGGCGGACCCCACCTGCGCGATCGTCCCGATGATTTCATGGCCCGGGACCATCGGGAAAATGGAGCCGCCCCATTCATCACGGGCTTGGTGGATGTCGGAATGGCAGATTCCGCAGTGGGATATTTTGATCAGCACATCGTGAGGGCCCACGTCGCGCCGCTCGAACGAAAAGGGCTGCAATACAGCCTTGGCTGTCATGGCGGCATAGCCCTTGGTCTGTAACATGCTCCGGCTCCTTGTCGGGTTGACTGAAGAGGTGGTGACCTTACCAAGATGAGGACGGCTTGCCAACAGGAGAAATGGGCTCGCGCGTTGCGGTGGAGAGAGGGACGATGGCTTAGTCGAGGTCCTGCTCTGGCTGTGTTTCAGGTTCGAGCGTGAGGCGCCGGCCCGGCACACGATACTCCTCCGCGGCCCAGGTGCCGAGATCGGTGAGCTGGCAGCGTTCGGAACAGAAGGGACGCCAGGGGTTGCCTTCCCAGATCGCGGGTTGACGGCAGAGGGGACAGTTCATACCCTCATTTTATCACGGGCCGGGTTCCGGATCCGGTCAGCTTGGGCGAATCTGGTAGCTGGTCTTGGTTTGAAGCAACCGGTGCAGCCGGTTCTGGTCCAGTTCCGAGACCCCGAGAAATTCGACTCCGAACTCCCCGTATTCGCTCCACCGGACCGCGGCCGATTCGATCGTGATCGGGGAACCCAAGTCGGTGGCCCGTATGAGGATTCTAACGGCCGAACCGGGCTGTACGGAGGTCATGCTGGCAACGGCACAGCCTCCCGCGGAAAGGTCGAACATCGTTCCCTCGCGAATGGAGGTGTTGCCCGTTGTGGAAAAGTAGACTTGCAGATCCACCGGAACGCGCGGGTACTGGCGACATTCGATCATGATCGACTCCTCTCACTTTCGTGAAGTGCGTCGCGCGTGAAGCTGTGCCTTCCGGCTAGTGTAGCAAACCCGCTTATCCGGTAAAGAAAACGTGAAAATCCGACGCGACGGGAGGCGGTGCAAGGAGGGATGGATTATGGCGCCGGAGCCGTTTCGAAGATCTTGACGGCGACGGCCTTCTGTTTCATCTTGTTCACCAGGCCGGCATACGAGGCTTCGCGGATAATGTTTGTGAACTGTGCACGATAGTTGCTGACGATACCGGCTCCGTCAATGACCACGTCGTACACGCGCCAACGGCCTGCGCGGTCGATCAGCCGGAAATCGATCGACGTGTCCGTCTTTCGTCCTTTCAGTCTCGTGCGGACCTCGGCGTACGCGTCCTCCCGATGTTCGCCGAGGTAGTCGATCTGTTCGTCATGATGCTCGGTGATGCGACCGGCAAACGTATCGCGGAGCAGATGGACGAAGAGGCCGACGAATTCCAATCGTTCGCGCTCCGAGAGGGTCTGCCACGGAGCGCCGAGTGCGCGCTTGGCCATCTCCTCATAGTCCACCCGCGAGCGAATGAGTTCTTCGATTGTGCGGCGGCGTTGCTCGGCCCGGTCCGGCTGCTTCAGGCGGTTATCGTCCAGTACCCGTATGAGAGCGGTGATCGTGCCCTTCACCGCTTCTGTGGCGGTCTGTTCCGTCTCCTGCTGGTTCGCACCGGCGGCCGGTGGAGGGGCGAGGGCTAAGAGCAGTATCACGCAACCCCAGCGGGCCGCCGTCTCGAGAAGTCGCCAGAGGGTCGTGCAGGTCGGCATATCCAGAAAGCGGCTCCTGTTCTTGATTTCCCGGCGCGCTCTTCAAGCCTAGCAGGGATGCCCTGTCTGTAAAGGGAGTGCAAGCTCGCGGAAACAGGGAGGAGTTCGCGGGGCTACGGGCGTGGTCGCGGGAACCTACAGTTAACGGGCAGATCGCCCTTTGTCGATCCTGGCCCAGGCGTCTTTGAGCGACACGGTGCGGTTGAAGACGAGGGCGTCGGTTCCGGAATCCGGATCGGTACAGAAATATCCCAGGCGCTCGAACTGGAACCGCGTTCCCGGCACGGCGTTCTTGAGGCTCGGTTCGACCCGGCAACCGGTGACTCGCTCCAGGGACTGCGGATTCAGGTACGTGGTCCAATCGTGGTCGGCCGGGACTTTTGAAAGATCAGCCTTCAGCAGCGGATTGTAGAGCCGCACTTCCGCTTCGGCCGCGTGGGCCGTGGAGACCCAGTGGATCGTGGCTTTGACCTTCCGTTGCGCCTCGGGGGCGCCGCTTTTCGTCGCGGGATCGTAAGTACAATGCAACTCGGTGACATGGCCTGTCCGGGGATCCTTGGTGACCCCCACGCATTTGATGATATAGGCATAGCGGAGCCGGACCTCACGCCCCGGAGCGAGTCGAAAGAACTGCTTGGGAGGATCTTCGAGAAAATCGTCCTGTTCGATATAGAGCGTCCGGGCGAATGGAACTTTTCTCATTCCGGCCGAGGCGTCTTCGGGGTTGTTCACCGCGTCCAGTTCCTCCACGGTCCCCTCCGGATAATTGTCGATGACGATCTTCAGCGGCTTGAGCACCGCCATGACCCGAAGCGATCGTTTATTCAAGTCCTCCCGGATGAAGTGCTCGAGCAGCTGCATCTCCACCACGGCGTCCCGTTTCGCCACTCCGATGTGCTCGCAGAAGGCGCGAATGGCTTCGGGCGTATAGCCGCGGCGGCGGAGCCCCTTGATGGTCGGGAGGCGGGGATCATCCCACCCGGCGACGAGCTTCTTTTCCACCAGTTCCAGCAGTTTCCGTTTACTCATGACGGCGTAGCTGATGTTCAGCCTGGCGAACTCGATCTGTTGCGGGCGGTGCGCGGTGCCGGCCTGTGCGACGACCCAATCATACAGCGGGCGATGGTCTTCAAACTCCAGGGTGCAAATCGAGTGGGTGATGCCCTCGATCGCGTCGGAAAGAGGGTGGGCGAAATCGTACGCGGGATAGATGCACCAGGCCGTGCCGGTCCGGTAATGGGCGGCATGCCGGATGCGGTAGAGCACCGGATCGCGCAAATTGATGTTGGGCGACGCCATGTCGATTTTGGCGCGCAGGACGTGTGTTCCATCCGGGAACTCCCCGGCCCGCATGCGCCGGAAGAGATCGAGATTCTCTTCGACCGAGCGATCGCGGTGAGGGCTGTTCTTGCCGGGTTCGGTCAAGGTGCCGCGGTAGAGCCGCATTTCCTCGGCGGTGAGGCTGTCCACATAGGCGGCGCCCTTTCGGATCAGGGTTTCGGCGAATTCGTAAAGCCGTTCGAAGTAGTCCGAGGCGAAAAATAATCTGTCCTGCCAGTCGAATCCGAGCCAGCGCACATCGTCCTGAATCGCCTGCACGTATTCCGGATCTTCGGTGGTCGGATTGGTATCGTCGAATCGCAGGTGGCAAATTCCGCCGGGAGTGTCCTGTGCCAGGCCGAAGTTCAGGCAGATCGACTTGGCGTGACCGATATGCAGGTAGCCGTTGGGCTCCGGAGGAAAGCGCGTGACGACGCGGCCCCCATGCTTGCCGGCCGCCCGGTCGGCAGCCACGAGGTCCCGAATGAAATTGGATGCGCTCGTTTCTTCAGCCACGATCTGTCGTCAACTCCCCGGCGGATACATGGTCTCGAATCACCGCGTGTTCGCGGGCAGTTCTACCATAACAACCGTACGAGGGAGAAGGGCTCAGATGCTCATCAGTGGAACGTCGGGAGAGCGGTCATGCGGGATTAAGTCGTTTGATGGGTCGGCAGCTGCATGACGTTGAAGTCTTTCTGCGCGATGAGATGGCCTTCCATCCGAAGCCGGAACTCATAGCGCCCGGGGGCCGGGAAGATCAGCGAGGGGATGTTGATGCCGAAATCCGAAATTTGGAGGCGATCGCCGATGACGATGTTGGGAAGCGTGGCGCGACAGACGAGCTGTTCGCTGTTGAGGTAGATCAAATCAATATCGAACTGGTAGGTTCCCTCGGCATCGGTCAGGCAGAAGTAGAGGCCCATTTGCTGATGCTGGAAGGGGAAGCTCATGGCCTGTAAGTGCGTGAACAGGCCGATCAGACTCTTTTTTTTGGTCACGCTGTCTTCGATGACCTGGTCGCAGACCAGGAACGCCTGGATGCTGGGTTTGGCGATGTCCGACATGAGGTCATTCTACGGGAGTCGGCCCCGGTGTCAAAAGGATCTGCGTTTCCGGCCATGTCTGCGCACGCGGGGAGAGAGGAGAGGGAGACGGAGCATGACGAGGCCTGAGGCGAGCGCCGCCGCGCTTAGCCGATAACGGCCGTACCGCCGCGGCTTTCGACGACGTCTCCGAACATCGTCAGCCCGGTGCCGATGCGGCAATAGTGCGGGCTGATCGAGACAAGCTCGCCCTTGTGGGTGTAAAAATGGCCGCTGGTCACCCGGATTTTTCTTCGTTGAAACAGATACGCTTCGATCACCGTGGCGCCGGTGGTCCGATCCGAAACCGTGACCGTAAGGGGATCGTCGAGTGTTGCATCAGGGGCGATGTTCGTGGAGACGGCGAAACGGTTTGACCCGGCGGCTGAAAGGGTATTCCGCCGGAGGTGGCCGATGCGCTGGCCATGGTCGTCGTAGAAATCCATCGTCAGGAGCAGTGTCGGCGGATCAGGTTGAACCTCCAGTACGATCTGTTCTTTGCCCTGGAGCTTCATGACGCCGTTCGTGGTTCGGAACACGTTCGAGCCGATGTGCAGCTCAAGGCCCTGCTCGGGCTTTTCTTCCTCGACGATCAGATTCGTCGCATCGTCGAGCTCCATGAGATCGTCGGCGTCGGTCTGGAAATAATTGTTCATCGTCACGGGCCCATACCGCTGTTTCATGCGAAGCAGGCGTCAGAAGCACGCCCCCGTTTTATTGCCAGAGCCATGCCCGGGGATTTGCGAAAGGTAGGCCAAGCCGGGTTTACTGTCAAGTCGGTTTTGCGGCCTCCGCGGCATTCGAGAGTCGAGCCGTCACCCTGCTTCCGGAATTGAAAAGGTCGAGGCCCCTGTGATACTGTCATCTTTCTTCAACATGGCACCTCATCTGGTCCCATCGTCTAGCCTGGCCTAGGACGGAGCCCTCTCAAGGCTTAAACACGGGTTCGAATCCCGTTGGGACCACCAAATTGATTTTATTGAGATTTTAGAAATCTTGTTCGAGGAACATTGAAATGTTCCTCGAACATGGTTTTGCGATCGCTGCCAAGACTCTCCAACATCTGCCGCGCCGGCGCTTCATAAAATGACACCGCCTGTTTGAGTTGTGCCGGACGAATCATCGTATAGATCTGCGTGGTGTCGATGCGCGCATGGCCGAGCAGTGCCCGCACTTGTTCCAGGTCGTGTCGTTGCTCCAACACTTCCATCGCCACACCGTGTCGCAGGTCATGCGGCTTCAACATCGGATAGCCGATCAGTCGCCCATACAGTTTGCACAACCGCCAGATGTTCTTCCCGGTCATGGGAGCCCGATGTTTTCCCAAAAAGCGACGTCCCCATACGGACCAGAAGATCGGGGTCTCTGGCGCCAATTGTGGCACGGTGGGCGCCACGAATTGTTCGACGTAGGCATGGAGATATCGCATCACCGGTTCCGGTAACGGAATGTCCCTGGTCCGTCCCCCCTTCACTCGTACCCGTCGCAAGCCCCAGAGTCCGTCCAGGTGCCTGGCCAGGAGCGTGGCCACCGATTCCCGGCGCATCCCGCTGTACCGGAGAATGAGAAAGATCGCCACATCGCGAGGTCGTTGCCGTTTCCTGGCGGCTTCGATCAACGCATCCATGAGGCCTGGACTTGGAACCTGCTTGGGGGGTTCGATCCGATGGGGAGGCCGATCCATGCCGGCAATGGGATTGGCTGGAAGGGCCTCGCGCTTCACCATCCAGTTGCAGAAGCTGGAGAGGGTTGATTGGCGAATCCTCATCGTGGCCACGGTCAGCTCCCTTGCCGCCATCTCGTCCATCCATTCCTGAATGACGGCTTTGGACAAGTCGGAGAGTCGTGCGGTCCGTCCGAACCGTGCTTGGGCAAACACCAAAAACTGCTCGAGGTTCCAGCGGTAGGCCTGGACGCCTCCTTCCGTTTTCCCCCGCTGTTTGAGTTGATACAGACAAAACTGCTCCACCAACTGCACTAAGGGTCGCGTCATCACAGAGCCTTTCCGTCCCTGTCACAACTACGACTTCGCCGGGAGGCAGTATGCGGAGGCACCAGCCAGCCGTCAAGCCGGTCCTGAGGCGCCAAAGGTGTATCAATCGCGGTAGGCTCAACGTCCATGACGTGCCACGAACCGGGGGAGTCTTACGACACCCCCGGCCCCCAAGAGGCGCCCGCGTGTCCGCCGGCGTGCCGGAGTCCTTCTTCTTCCGTTTCCCCTTACTGACCAATTGACGATGGCGTTGTCTCCACCGATCAGCGCCTTCAAGAATGGCCCCTTCCATCCAAGTTTGTCCTCCCGGCAAGGCGCATAAGGCAGCCAGCATCGGGGCCACGGACCGCTCGATCCAGCCCTTGACCCGCTCCGCATCCGGTTCCTCTTGCTGTACCGAGAGACGAGCGTTCATGAAGCCCCTGGTGAGAGATTCGTACCAGGCCAGTCGTGGAGCCCGTGCCCGTTCCTCATCCTCGGCATCGCGTGTCGTATCTCGAAAATCAACATAGGACCGGAGCAGCCCGATCAGAAATCCTTTCCAGTCTGGTTCCTCGAGGCCGATGAGGGCTTGACCGCACAGCTGTGCACGATCCTGCTTGAACTCCAATTCCCATCGGATGCCGTACTCCTCGGCATGCGGATGTTTCTTCGCCGTGAGTTCGAGGCGTTTATCGTACACGCGCAGCAACGTCTGGCTTTGTGGGCTCCCGAAATAGATTGTTTCCCCGGAGGCTGTGCCCCGGTGCAGCGAAAAGGAGCGAATCAGCTGGACTCGGTCTGCGCGGCTAATGCATTGCCCCACATCGGCGGCCTGCGTGACGCATGCGAGTGGCACCAAGGGCTGACGGTCATCCAGCGCGCAATCGATGCGCGTGAGATGGCCTTCCTGAGCTTTGACCCACTGGAGCAGGCTTTTCACTTGGGGGAAATCCCATGACGACACGACCCCAGCGGAGAGGTCCACATGAACTTCCTGAGGCTGACGTGGGGCGCCTGTTCCCAGCAGTCCCACCCCAAGGCTGTGGTTGAGGACCCATGAGACAGGATAGGACCGGAATCCGCCTTTTCTCCTGGACCAGTCTCCCTCAATGCGTTGCATCACCCCCCTGGGCAGACGCAGACGGCACGGTGAACGCGATCCAGTCGATGGTCAGCGTGAAG
>DIHJ01000019.1:43173-43376 GCA_002420105.1 Nitrospira sp. UBA5699 | reverse complement strand
GCGCAGGCCAGCTGCTGATCCTTGACCGTAATGCCGTACCGCCGCATGGCCTTCTCGAAGACCTTCAGATAGTCGCTTGCCACCTGGTGGCCGAACCCGCGCGATCCGCAATGCACCATGACGACGATCTGATCCTGCCCGGTGATGCCCAGGGCCGCCGCCGTCGAGGCGTCGAAGATGCGGTCGTTCGACACCACCTGCAC
>DIHJ01000019.1:24512-42989 GCA_002420105.1 Nitrospira sp. UBA5699 | reverse complement strand
TCGGTGACTTTCGAGGGATCGGCGCCGCCGATGCAGCCGCCCTCTTCGATCTGGGCGAGATCGCGGTGCCAGCCGTACCCGTGTTCAACGCACCAGCGGGCCCCGTGCGTCATGACCGCATCCAGGGACTCCCGGTTCAACCGGACGAATCCCCCCGCTCCGACTCCCGCCGGCACCTTGCGGAAAAGCTCCGTCATGAGCCGCTCGAGACGGGGCTGTACGTCCTCCAGCGTGAGAGCCGTCCGGATCAACCGCATCCCGCAGTTGACGTCGTAGCCCACGCCGCCCGGTGAAATGACGCCGGTCCGCACGTCGAATGCCGCGACGCCGCCGATCGGGAACCCGTAACCCCAGTGCCCGTCCGGCATACAGAGCGCATAGCGCTGAATGCCCGGCAAACAGGCCACGTTGGTCACCTGATCGAAGACGCCGCTGTCCATCGCCTGCAGAATGACCGGCGTCGCATAAATCCGGGCCGGTACGAGCATGCCGGATTTTTCGGACGCGGGAATCTCCCAGACCTCGTCGGTGATCCGGTTCACCCGCATGTCGGTATTCAGCTTCACACGAAAAGCTCCGGGTACGCGGCTAGAGGCACGTGGCAAGAGGCCCCGCCTTCACGCCCATGATACGAAGGGCCAAACCCCTCGCCACCTGCCGCTGACCCTTTGCCCAACTCATACGTCCAATACCACCCTCGCCCGCCATCGCGGCCCGTCCTGCTTCAGTTCGTAGAGATGTTTGGTGATCCCCTTCACGTCGTTGCGCAGCTCCTGGCGTTCCTGATCGACCGGCGCGCCGGCAAGACGGGCCTCCAGCGTCCAGATCCCCGTTTCGCGGGTCACCGTCAGCGACGCCTCGCGGAAGACGACGCCGGCGGCATCCTTCCAATACACGATTTCCGACAGCCACTCGAACAGGAGCTCCGCCGGGTCTTCATCCCGCTGCACGATCCGCCGTTCCCACGAGGCGGTCACCGTCCGGGGATCGGCCAGCGATTCCAGCAGCGCCTGCGTCGCGGCGCGGAAAGCCTCTTCGAGCGAGTCCCCCTCCGCCTCGAACGCGAGATCGGCCAGCGCGATGTCGTCAAGAAAGCGAAAGGAGAAGGCCATGGTGTCTGTCGCCGACGGGAACGGCGCGAACCGTCAGCAGGCGCGGAAGAAGGGCGGCTAATCGAGTTCGAACCGCTTGGGGAAATCCGTGAGATTGCGGCAGCCGTCGCTCGTCACGAGGATCATGTCTTCGATACGAACGGCGCCGAGGCCCGGGTAGTACAGCCCCGGTTCCACGGTCACGACATGCCCCTCCTGCAACAACGAGCCGGTGCGGCTGATCCGCGGGGCCTCGTGAATGTCCAGGCCCACTCCGTGACCCGTGCCGTGGAAATACCCCTGCATGCGTCCGTTCACCAGGCCCGTCTTGTAACCGGCCTTCTCGAAGCGCTCGCAGATGCCGCGGTGAATCTTCATGCCGTCCGCGCCGTCCTTGATCTTCGTGATGGCCTCTTCCTGTGCATCCTTCACGGTCTGGTAGAGCCTCATGAGGTCCGGGCTCGCCGTCCCCCGGACGACCGTACGGGACATGTCGGCGAAATACCGGGAGGCGGCCGAGCGGGGAAACACGTCGAAGATGATGCTGCGGTGGGCGGGCAACGGCCCGCTGCCTTCATTGTGCGGGTCGCACGCCTGTTCGCCGCCGGCGACGATCGTATGCTGCGCGACGCAATCCCGTTCCATCAATTTCACATTGATATGCTTCTTCACGCGCTCGGAGGTCAACGGCGTCCCGTCGAGCCACAGCTGCTCGCGCTCGATCGACGCGCGACGCAGCAGATCGTGCGCCGCGGCGACGGCCTCCTCGGTCGCCCGCTGAGCCGCCTCGATATGCCGCACCTCCTCGGCCGTCTTCACCACCCGCTGCTCGTAGAACGGATCCGGTTTCGCATGGACCTGATAGCCGAGTTCCTGAAGGCGGCTGGCATGGCTGAAGGGGAAGTTGGCCGGCACCAGCACGTGCTTGATCTTGGCCTCGCGCAAAACGACATGGATGACGTCCACGCTGCCCGGCGCGGCGACCCCGTGATCGCGGGCCCGGCGTTCGATCTCCGAATAGGACAGCACGCGATCGACGGCGGCCTGGCTCTTTGCCCGGTCCATTTCCAGGTCGTTCATGACCATGATGCGCTCGCCCTTGATTTCGAGATAGATAAACGGGTCCGGCGCGATGAATTTCGTCGCGTAGTAGAGGTTCGAGTCCAGCTCGCTCGCGGCGATGAAGACGGTGGCCTTATGGGCTTGCAACGGTGATCGGGACATGATGAATCCGTGCGGAATCTAGCATGGGGGGGAGGGTCGGTCAAGGAGTGGCAGGAACCGGTTCCGGGTTCGGAATGACGTCCTTCGAAACGGTCTTGTTCTCGTCCGGCGTAACGAGATCGATCGGCAGCATCACCGTATTTTTCAACACATCCACCGCCAGCTGCGCCAGACCGGTGAGCCCCGTGGCGAAGGACTTCATCGGCAGATAGGTGACTTCGGGGTCCTCGATCGAGCCCTTCACCGAGAACATCGCGGTGGCGAAACCCTTCCGTTCGCCGGCGAAGAGCCGTCCGAAGAGCGGAATGGTCTTGAGGAACTGCGAGTACGACCCGAAGGGGCTCACGGCCCAGACCATGTCGACCTGATCCGTCGGCAGGTCGAAATTCCCGGCGGCGGTCACTTTTACGATCGGGCTGTCGATGATCAGATTTTCCGTCTCGAACAATCCGTTCCGCGCCGTCACCGTGGCCGTGATCTTGTTGTAGGGCAGCCCGTCCTTTTCCAGATCGACCTTGCCCTGCAGCACGGCCGGCAGATTGAGAATGCTGATGATCTTCCAGATCGCGCGTTCCTGCGACTTGAAGACGCGCCCGTTTTCCAGCAGCACATCGGCCTTGCCGTTCAGGGAGGGATAGACGCCGTGAGGGTTCCGTCCGTGACCCCGGATCGTGCCGGTCACCCGCGCTTCTCCGGTGATCCCTCCGCCCTTCGCGCCGACGAGCTTCAACATGTCCTCCACCAGCAACCCGGTCGCGCGAACCGAGATCTCCGCGTCCGCCGGTTCGTCCCGCGGCAGCTGGACGACGATCCGTCCCGCCACGTCCCCGTTCGTCGACTGCCCCGCTACGCGATCGACGTCGAGCACGCCGTCCTGGATCGTGATGCGGGCGGAGAGCCCTCCGAACTTGAGATGCTTGTAGTGTCCCCTGGCGATGGACGCCGTCGCGCTGACCTTGCTCGTCGCCGCCAGCAGTTCGAGAAAATCACGGATCGGGGCGCGTTCGCCCTTGGGGATCAGCAGGTCGATGTCGAGCTTGTTGGACTCGATCCGGGCGGTGATCGCCGGCTTGGTGGTCCAATGGCGGATGGTGCCCTCCAGCGCGATATCGCTGTCCGCCAGGCGGAAGGCGAGCCGCTTGAGCTCCGCGGCATCGCGGGTCAGCAGGAGCCGAACGTAGAGATCCTGGATCGGACCGTCTGTCCCCTTGGCGTTCATCAAGCCGTTGCTCAGCGCAAGCCACCCCGTCGTTTTCCACGTCCGCCAATCACGGTCCCGGCCCTTCACATCGAGCGACAGTTCCAGGTTCCCCGCCTCGAATCCTCCCTTGGCGATCCATTCGGGCACGCGCGAGAGGGACACCGTCCCGGTCGCAAGCGCGGCGTCGATCGAGAACCTGTCTCCGAGCTGGATTTTTCCTTTGACCGGCAGCCGGAGAGGCGGCACCGCGATCTCTACGCGGGTCAACGTCACGCCTTTGGCCTGGGCGACATCCCCTTCGAACAGAATCGTCGCGGGCGCGCCGGTCGGCTTCTCAATCATCCCGGGCAGCGTGACCTTCGCCTCCGTCAGCACCAGCTCGCCGCGCAGATGCGGCGCGCCGGTGGAACCGGTCAGAGCCACGGCACCGCTGGCCATCCCTTCGATCATCCCGCGGGGAATGGTTTGCGCCGGCAGGAGCTGCGACAGATGGATCGCATCGCCGCTCACCGACACGAGGACGTCTCGGAAGACGCTCCCCGCTCCGCCGGTGATTCCGCCCTGGACCTGCACGGTCAGGTCGCCGAGATGCCCGGTCACCTGATCGAATTGCGTCTCCCCTTCGGCCAGGACGAACCGGCCTTGCAGCCCCGTGAGCCGTTCCGGCAGAAATGCATTCGTCAGACTGACGTGTTGCGCCTTGATTTCTCCTCCGGCAAACGTGATGCCGTCGGGCTGATTGAGCGGACCGACGAGACGGAAGATCGGCGCGGCCGACCCTTCCACGTCGCGCGACGCCGCGAGCACGCGGGACAGCTGCTCGGACTTGACGGTCTTGGAGAGGAACTGGAGCAGATCCGCCGCGGCCATCGTGCCGGCGATTTCCATTTCCAGCCAGGGGCCGGCGTCCAGGAAAGAGATCAGCCCTTTGCTGTCGGCCATGTGAATCGTCCCGTAGAGCCCGTTCAGCCCGGCGACGCGGATACGACCGGCTTCGACGAACACCGTCGCGGCCAGATCCTTCGCCGGCACATGGCTCTCGCCGATCAGGGCCTGCCCTTCCGTCACCTGAAATTCTCCGGTGACCGACAGCTGGGGCCCCTCGGCGTAGGATCCCGTCACCGTGGCCGAGACCACCGTGACCCGTCCGTTGATCCGGCGATCTTGGATGACGCCCGGGAGCTGCGGATGGATCCAGGCGGGCGGAATCCTGGTCAGCAACTCGCTGATCTGGACGGGGGAGGACGAAAACGTGATCGCAAACGTCGGCTGCGGCGTGAGGAGCCCGGAGAGACTGGCCTTGCCGGTCACGGCCAGCTGTTCGAGATTCGCGGAGAGGTCCGACAGGATGACGTCGTATCCCGCCACGCCCGGAATGATCTTGATCACGCTGCGCGCATTGACGGCGCCCTGCAGGAGCTCGGGAACCGGGCGGGGGCCGAAAAAGTCCGCCGCCTCCCGAAGGCCCAGGTTCGCCGCCTCCACCTGCCCGTCGAACTGAAGCGGCAGGGTAAGGTGTTTCGGATCCTCCATCGTCAGGGCCTGCTGCTCCGCCTTTTTGAACTGGCCGGAGAGCGACACGGCCGACAGCCCTTGCGCACCGCTGTGCGCGGCGGAAACACGGAGATCCGCCTGCCCGCGCTCCATGCGAATGACCAGCGCCGCATCGACGGACTCCAGCTTCATGGTCCGGACCCCGTCCGGCCTCGCTTCATCGATCACGATGACCGTGCCGTCGACCAGCGTGGCCTCCCTGATCCGGAAAATCCGGCTCAACATCTGCAACGCCTCGTCGTCGCTGGCGGGCAGCGGATTCTCCCGGTCCAGGACGTTCCAATGGCCGGACCGGTCGCGCCGGAGGGTGAGCGTCGGCTCTTCGATGAGCAACCGTTTTCCCACGACCTGTTTCCGCAGCAGAGGAACCAGCCGCAGGACCAGGTCGAGTTTTTTGGCCGAGAGCAGGATTCCATCGCTGTGGCGATCGTGGATCGCCACCTGGGTCAACTCCAGCCGGATTTTCGGAAAGAGCACCAGCTTGATGCGATGCACGTCGATCTTGCGTCCGAGGTTCTGCTCAAGCTGGTGCAGGAAGAAATCCTTGAGATAGTCTTCGCCGGTCAGGTAGGGAGAAAACCAGAGGAAGGCGACGCCGCCAATCAGCAGAAGGGCAATCAGGGCAACCGCAAGACGAAATCCCGACACTCTCGCTCCATAAGAGTAGATCGAAGCCGTTCTTCCGGCATCTTACCGAATCACCTGATTGAAAGCCAGCAAGTCCGCGAACGGACAGGGAATTTTACCTCACGCTCGACGGGTGTGCCCCTGGTGATGCGCGGCGGGACCCGCTATAATCCCGCACCTGCGCGTTCTCACACAGAGCATCCGCCGACGTGATCACACAGACCCTACGCGCCACCCCCGTCCGCTGGCTGATCCTCGCACTGTTGTTTCTCACCAGCGTGGTCACCTACATCGATCGCGTCAATATCTCCGTCACCGCGCGCCATATGATGCCGGCCTTCGGCCTGACCGACCAGCAGATGGGATGGGTCTTCTCGGCCTTCGTCGCCGGGTACGCGTTGTTTCAGATTCCCGGCGGATGGCTGGCCGACCGGTGGGGGGCAAGGGGCGTATTGACCGCGGCTCTGTGCTGGTGGTCGATCTGCACCGCCTTCACCGCGATGGCCGCCGTCTCTCCGCTGGCCGACCTGCTCGGCATCGTCGGTGCGCTCATGTTCGTGCGATTCGCCCTGGGCGTCGGGGAGGCGGTCGCGCTCCCCTCGTTCAATCGGGCCGTCGCGAACTGGATGCCGATGGAATCCCGCGGCATCGGAATCGGCATTGCGATCGGCGGCATCGGCCTCGGCTCCGCCGTCACGCCGCCGGTCGCCGCCTGGGTCATGGTGAACTGGGGATGGCAGACGGTCTTCTATCTGTCGGCCGTCATCGGCTTGCTCATGGGATTGCTCTGGTGGACGCTGGCACGCAACCATCCGCAGGAACATCCCTGGACCGGACCGTCCGAGTCGACCCGGCCGGAAGGCGATCAGCCCGCGCGCCTCGCCGTGCCGTGGGGCGCGCTGCGCAGCACTCCGACGGTCTGGTGGCTCGTCCTGAGCTACAGCTGCCTCGGCTATGTCGCCTATCTCTACTTGTCCTGGTTCTACCTGTATCTCGTGAACGTCAGGGGCTTCGACGTGCTGCGCGGCGGCCTCTACGCCTCGACGCCGTTCCTGGCGATGCTGGTCGGCTGCCCGTTGGGCGGTTGGGTGACGGATCGTCTCGCCGCGAAACGGGGCATTACGGCCGGGCGGGTGACCGCGGGGATGACGGGGATGGTCCTTGCCGGTTGCGCCATCGCGGTCGGTGGAGTCGTCGGCTCGCCGTTCCTGGCCATCGCCAGTCTCTCGGTCGGCGCCGGCTGCCTGTATTTCACCGTGGGCGCCTACTGGGCTTCGACTACCGATCTTTCGAAACCGCACGCCGGAACGTTATCGGGCCTGATGAACACCGGCGCCAACGTCGGCGGAGCGATCTCGCCGGCACTCACCCCCTGGATCGCCGCGCAATGGGGCTGGCCCGCGGCTCTCGCCACTGCGGGAGTCATTGCGTTGATCGGCGCGTCCCTGTGGCTGTGGATCAAGCCGGGAGAAGGACTACGAATGAGGAATGTGGAATGAGGAATGTGGAATTCACACCGATCAATCCCGGCCGGACCGTTCGGCATTTCACATTCCAAATTCCCCATTGCAAGGCGCTCTTGCGTCCCGCAGGAGCGCCTTGTTACATTCATGGCCTATGACGATGGAATTCAAAAAGATCGATCCGCGCGTCACCATCATGACCAGGCTCGGCGAGATCAAGATCCGCTTTTACCCCGACGCGGCCCCGCGCCATGTGGAGAACTTCATCAACCTGGTCAAGATGGGGTTTTACGACGGGACGACCTTCCATCGCGTCGTCCCGGGGTTCATCATTCAGGGCGGCGACCCCTTGAGCAAGAACCCGGAGCGTTCGCTGCACGGCACCGGCAGCCCCGGCTATTTCCTCACCCCTGAAACCAGCGATCGCCCGCACAAACGGGGCGCCATCGGCATGGCCAAGGTCCCCCGCGAGAGCAACAGCACGCGCGACTTCAACGACAGCGGGTCGCAATTCTTCATCAGCGTAAACGACAACAGCGGACTGGACCGGACCTACACCGTCTTCGGCGAGGTCTTTCGCGGCATGGACGTGGTGGACAAGATCGTCAGCGTCCCCCGCGACGAGCGCGACAATCCGCTGGAACCCATCACGATGACCGTCACGGTGAAAGAGTAACACGCCTTGCGTGCATATACGCACGGTATGTGCGCGTGCACACACACCCTCCAGTTGACCCTTGCGCCGGCGCTCTCCCGCCTGCTCTACTAGAAAAAGATTCGCTCAATTTTTCCCGATTCGACGGATCGTCAGTCGGTACTCTTCTTGCTGATGTCTTTGCCGCCGCCACTCGACGGAGGTCACATGGATGTCTTTCCAGCACTCATCGCGATGGTTGCCCCTCTTTTAGCAAGCGGTTTCATTGCGCTGTCTGGCTCCTCACTCGGCGAGCGAGTCGCGACAATCGGAGTCCGGGCGCTCTTCGTCTCGGTCATCGCCGCGGGAATCACCCTGTACCAGACGACACAACTCGAACCCCTCCGCCTGATGCTGCGGAGCGTGCCGGAACCCTTGGCCCCGACGATTCTGGTTGACCGCCTCGCCGCGGTGATGATGGTCCTCATCACAGGTGTCAGCCTCGTGATTCACGTCTATTCACGCCGGTACATGAAGAGCGATCAAGGGTTTGTGAGGTTTTTGGGATCGCTGAGTCTGCTGACATTCGTCCTCTTAGTCCTGGTCACCAGCGGACATCTCATCTGGCTGTTTCTCGCCTGGCATGGTGTGACGTGGCTGCTCCGATCCCTGCTCGCATTCAACAGAACCAGCCCTGCGGCACGCCAAGCCGGCCGCACGACGCTTCGCGTGCAGGGACTCGGCGATGCGGCCCTCCTTGGCGCCATCGTCATGGTCTATTCCGCCTTCGGGACGTTCGACCTGACCACGCTGTTCGCGAAGATACAGGACGGCACGCCTCTGCCGGTCTTCGGCAAAGGAACATGGTGGGAAATCCAGGCCGTCACGGCTATCACGTCGGCCATGATCCTCTCGGTCATGACGAAGTCCGCCCAGTTTCCCTTTCATATTTGGCTGCCCGGCACGATCGAAGCCCCCACACCGGTCTCCGCCATGCTTCATGCCGGGATCGTGAACGCAGGCGGGTTTCTCGTGAACCGCCTGGCTCCGCTCTACGGCTCGTCGCCGACGGCGCTCTACATCTTGTTCGTGGTCGGTGCGCTCACGGCGCTGATCGGCGCCTCCACCATGCTCACGCAGAGCAGCATCAAACGCACACTCGTCTATTCCACCATGGGACAGATGGGCTACATGGTCATGGAATGCGGCCTCGGCGCCTTCGCATTGGCCATCTTCCATTTGTGCGCACACGGACTGTTCAAAGCGACCCTATTCCTCAACTCCGGCTCTCACATCCACAAAGCCAGGACCGAGTTCAAACTTCCCGAGGCCCACCAGGCGGCATCCGCCACAGGTTTCGCACTCATGCCCTGGGCGACCGGGTTGGGCATCACGCTGGTGCTTCCGCTCGTGATCCTCCTGATGGCGCACGGTGCGGTCAACATCCCGCTCTTCGAAACCCAGAGCACCATGATCTTCCTCTTTTTCGCCTGGGTCACCTCTGCACAAGCGATCTTCAGCCTCTATCGCCTGAATGCGGTTGCCTCCTGGAAAATCTCGGCGACGATGGTAGCCGCCCTCGCCTTCATCGGCTTGACGTATCTCTGGGCCGGCGAATCGTTCACCCACTTCCTGTATCCGACGCCCGGACAAGCCGTGGCCTACTTTCAGGCGGCGTCCTGGCACCAAGGACTGTTCGACGCCGTGATCCTCCTTTCGACGCTGATGGTCGTCGCGGTGTGGGTCGTGTTATACGGCAACGCACACGGCGTGAGCCTCCTCTTGCCCCGTCGGTTTGAAGAACTGCACACCCGCCTCTACGTCGCGTTTCTCAACTGTTTGTATGTGGAAGACGTGTTGCGTGCGCTGAGTCCATTCAAACAGCGCCGGCTCGCATCTCCTCGCCCTTCAACCTCATTACCGTAACGGTGGGTGTCATGAGCGCCACAAGGGAACGGTTCAGCGACGCGCAACGGATGGAGTTGCGCTCCTACGTGCAGCTGGCGGGGGAAGTCGTCTCCCAGTATTGGCCCATGCGGACCTTCATCCACCATAATCCGCTCCATGGGCTCGAAACGCTCCCCTTCGAACAGGCCGTTCAATATGGCCGCCAACTGTTCGGAGGGCGCGGCTACCTGCCTGTCCACGAATATCGCCGCCATCTGAACAGCGGCCGGATCACCAGCGAAGATCTTCGAGCTGTACTCGCTCCCCTCGCGCGTGAGGCACAAGTCTGTTTTGCCGGCAAGCGCTTGAGTCATTTGGATATTATGACCGCCTCTCTGGTGCACGGGGTGACCGAGGACACACCAGAGGTACGGGAGGGCGGCGACGTCTCGCTGCTCGAGAACGTTCGAACCTGGCTTCGCGCAAGTGGAGCATGCTCTGGCGACCAGCCGGACCCCGTCCCTGAAACTCCTCCGGCCGGAATCACGCTCAGCGGATGGTGCGACCGTACGCTGGCAACCGACCTCGTCGGAACGATCAATCGCGAGATGGTCAAGTGGTGCAGCGCGTTTCTGGACGAGGGAGAGGCGAGATGGACGATGCCCCATCGTGACCAGACGTTCTATCGTGCATGGAAGCTCTCGGCCAGATTCGACGTCTCGCTTCGACTGATCGGGATCAGACATGCCGCCGCACTGATCGGATCCCTGCCGGACCGGCCGGAAGATGCGGTACTCGAACACCTGCAGCAGATGAAGATCCCCAAAGCCGGTTGGGAACAATATCTCTCTTCACATCTGTCCGCTCTGCCGGGCTGGACCGGCTACGTCAAGTGGCGCTCGCAACAGAACAATCATCCGTGGCAGCAGAGCTTCCCCATCGATTTGGTGAAATACCTCGCGGTGCGGCTCTTCTATGAGCGGCATTTAGTTGAAGACGCGTGTCGCACCCATCTGGGCATCGTCGGTGAGGAAGGGGCTATCCGTGAATACGAGAAACGTTACCCTCATGCCCACCGGGTGCGGCAAGAGTGGACGGCCGGGCGCCTCGATCCGGCTTTCTCCAACCGTATCCGGCAACTTGCCGGGTCGCATGATCACGACGCATGGAACAAGGTCGGCCTTGAGCACGCCGAGACCACTCACGCCAGGCGACTGGACGACCGCGTCGATCTGGCGGCACG
Organism: Nitrospira sp. UBA5699; assembly: GCA_002420105.1. GTDB lineage: Bacteria > Nitrospirota > Nitrospiria > Nitrospirales > Nitrospiraceae > Nitrospira_C. The sequence goes on along the minus strand of DIHJ01000019.1, from coordinate 32,065 downwards.
ACGGTTGTTCCGCTTGGCGAAGGGCCTCGGCCTCGACCCCGCCGAGATCAATGCGACCCCACCGACGGACGCCTCCCTCTTACTGGGATGGCTCGAGGAGTCTTCAGAGGATCGCCAAGGCCCTGTCTGGCTGGAAGCCTTCGAAGCGCATCATCGCAGACACGTGCTCGATGAATTGATCTCGAACGCCCCTGCGGCGGACCGGGCACCGACCGAACGCGAACCACTGTCGAGGCCGCTGGCACAAGTCGTGTTTTGTATCGATGTCCGTTCGGAGATTTATCGCCGCCATCTGGAGCATCGCGGCGGATACGAGACGTTGGGGCTGGCGGGCTTTTTCGGGGTCCCTTTGGACTATCAGCCGTTCAACGCCCATCAGACCGTCGCCCATTGCCCGGTTCTCCTCAGGCCGAAAAATCAGGTCCGGGAAATTCCCCGCAGTTATCATGGCGCACTGGCGGAGCGACACAGGCAGGCCGAACACCTAAGCCGTGCCGCCCACGAGCTCCTGCACGACCTGAAAGAAAACGTCGTGACCCCGTACGTCATGGTCGAGGCCATCGGCTGGCTGTTCGGCCTCCCGCTCTTCGGAAAAACCCTGTTGCCCGTCTGGTACGAACGAATCAGCCGTTTGATGACGCACTGGTTCAAACCCGCACTCGCCACGACGCTGACGGTCGAAAAGCTGCCTCGGGAAGAAGCCGAAGAAATGGTGGCGTCGGAGCAGCTCGCCGTGATTCGCGAAGTCGTGCGTCAACGGTTCGGCCTGACCGGGGCCGCCCTCAACTCAAGCCTCTTGGACAAGATTCGAAAGAAATCGATCGGCAACGGCGGGGGAATCAACGGCGACGTAGCGCACGCGCTGGGGCTCACGCCCGAAGCGGAGGCCGCCTTTTACGAGGAACTTCGCGACCGCTACCGCATCAGCCTGCGCGGCATTTCATCCCATCTGGAGCGGCTGACACACACCGGGTTCTCCGTCGCGGAACAGGCCTACTTCGTCGAGGCCGCCCTCCGCCTCATGGGCCTCACCTCCAATTTTTCCCGCGTGGTGCTGTTCTGCGCACACGGCAGCACATCGCAGAACAACCCGTACGAATCGGCACTCGACTGCGGGGCCTGCGGCGGCAACCACGGCTTGCCGAACGCCCGCACCATCGCGGCAATGGCCAACAAAGCGGCCGTTCGCAGCCTCCTCCAGGAGCGAGGCATCACGATTCCGGCGGACACTCACTTTTTTGCGGCCGAACACGACACTACCACCGACCGGGTTCGCTTCGTCGATCTCGAAGACGTCCCGACCACGCATCGGAAAGATTTGCAACGGCTGCTCACCGATCTGGACCATGCGAGCGATCAGGCGGCGATGGAACGGGCGGCGGCTTTGGCAGGTCCCGCATGCGCCGATCCGTCGGCGGCCCGACGGTCCGCCTTGCGCCGCAGTCAGGATTGGGCCGAAGTGCGTCCCGAGTGGGGCCTCTCGCGGAACAGCGTCTTGATCATCGGACGCCGAACCCTGACGCAACGGATCAATCTCAGGGGCCGCTCTTTCCTGCATTCATACGACCCCCAGCAGGACCAGACCGGAAAACTGATCGAAACGATCATGACCGCTCCGTTGGTCGTCGCCCAGTGGATCAATATGGAACATTATTTCTCGACCGTCGACAACGAGGTATACGGCAGCGGCAGCAAGGTGTACCACAACGTGGTCGGGCGGCTTGGCGTCATGACCGGATTCTGGAGCGATCTGCGGCTGGGACTCCCGGCGCAGACGGTGCTCGACGGGCCCCGGCCGTATCATGAGCCGATGCGGCTGCTGGCGGTCATCGAGGCGCCGCGCGAACGCATCCAAGGCGTCATCGACCGGCACCCCCTGCTGGACCAGCTGTTCAATCTCGGCTGGGTCACGCTGGTGGCGCTCGACTCGAACGACCGGCTCTGTTATCGCTACGACCGCGGCAAAGGCTGGAAGCGGACATCACAGGAACAAGGAGGACGCACACATGATTGGGCTGACGTTGCACCCGATGAAGGAAATCAAGATCGTCGTGCAGGGCGACCAACTGAAGTTTGTCACTGAGTTGTTGGATCGAACCGGTGCGACCGGCTACACGATCATCAACAACGTCTCCGGCAAAGGCCATCACGGGTTTCACGAGGGCCATCTGTTGTTCAACGATACGAGCAGCCAGGTGATCGTGTTTACCGTCGTCCCGGACAGTAAGGTGGAGCCGATCCTCGCCGGTCTGGGCCCACTGTTCAACCGGCACTCCGGTGCGATGTTCGTCACGGACGTGGCGGTCAGCCGCCGAGAACATTTCGTCGCGAAGTGAGCGGTCCGATGGTTGACCGGTCGGCTCCCCGCGCTCTCGACGGCCTTGATTCGAGATCTGTATACTACGCCACACGGAGGCGGCGTTCCGTCGACACGGTGACCGCGCCTCGAACCCAAGCCATGCCTTCCACACCACGCCCCAGTTCAAAACCCGTCGCGCCGGCCCAGTCGGAAGTAGCCGCCGCAGAGGTGCTCGCCTGGGTAAGCGACTGCCTCGAAGGCGGACTCTGTTTCATCTCCCGCGGCATTCTCATCTTTGAAAACAGCCGGTTCGGCGAGCTGGTCGAGACGCCGGCCTCTTCGACGGAAACAGACCCCTCGCTCCCTGACAGCCAGACACTGCGCGCCCGTCTCTTTCGTGATGCCTTGACGTGGAACCAGGAATCGCTGGGGTCGCGGCAGGCCAAGACCTACCGGCTGACCGACCGGCAGGGCCATCCGCGGGTCTATGAATGCCGATTCAACGTCGTGCCCTTCCATGAAGCAACCGGCGTGCTGCTCGTCTTGCAGGACGTGACGACCTACACGGCGCTCGCACAGGAAGCGTCGCAGGTCGCGCGTTTTCACTCGGTGCTCGCGCGCATCGGCACCCTGGCCGTGAGCGACGCGTCCGCCCAGGCGCTGATGAACGAAGCGGTGCGCCGGACGGCGGAGGCGCTCGATGTGGAGTTATGCAAAATCCTGATCGCCCGCGAATCCGACGACCACCTGGCCGTCATGGCGGGCGTCGGCATCGAAGAGGAGCTGATCGGCCGACTGACGATCGAGGGCGGGACGCACTCGCAGGCGGGTTACGCGATTCGCGCGCGCCTGCCCGTCGTCGTGCGTGATCTGCGCGATGAGACCCGGTTCACGCCTTCGAAACTCCTGACCGAGCACGGCGGAATCGCCGGCATGTGCGTGCCGATGCTTGTGGAAGACCGCGTGTACGGGGTCATGACGGCTCATTCCAAACAGGTGCGGGACTTCACGGACAAGGAACAGGAATTCCTCTGCACGGTGGCCAACACGGTGGCCACCGTGCTCGAACGGCGCCGGCGCGCCGATACGCAGCGCGAACTGTATCACCGGCTGTTCATGGCGGCCCAGGACGGGATCATGCTCACCGACACGGAAGGCCGCATCTTGGAATGGAATCCGGCACTCGAACATATGACCGGCTGGACACGGGAAGAGGCCTTGGGACAACGGCCGGCCATTCTCAAGTCCGGCAAACATACCCCAGAGTTTTATGACCGGCTCTGGCAGGCGATCCGCGCGGGGCAACCGTTCGTCGACCGGTTCGTGAACCGCCGTAAGGACGGCTCCGAATTCCTCGTGTGGGAGAGTGTGAGCCCGGTCAAAGACCGGGACGGCAAGACCCAATATTATATGGCGATCCTCACGGACTTGAGCGAGCGCGAGCAGATGCTGGAGGCTCTGCGCCACACCGAACAGGTCAAACTCGTGGGCCAATTGGCCGGAGGCATCCTCCACGAGGTCCGCAACCCGCTGATCGGACTCGGGAGCCTGGCCACTCATTTGGCGGAGCAGGACCAACTGCCTAAGGCGGCCCGCGACCGTTGCCGCCTCATCGCCCGCGAAGCCGCGCGCATCGATGAACTGCTGGAATCCTACCTGGGCCAACTGCGGCCGAGGCCGTTCGATCTCCAGCCCTGCGACATCCCGTCGCTGCTGGACGACACCCTGACACTGCTCCGGCCGAATCTGCGCAAACAACACGTCACCGTCAAGGTGGTCATCGCATCGGAACTTCCCCGGGTGGAGGCGTCGCGGGCCCATCTGCAACAGGCTTGTCTCAACATCGCGATGAACGCGCTCGACGCCATGCCGAACGGAGGGCATCTGACGATCACGGTACGATCCGCAACGAAACGAAACGCGGGCGTGCTCTTGACCTTCTCCGACACCGGGAAAGGCATCTCGCCGGAAGACCTTGACCGCATCTTCGAACCGTTTTTCACGAACGGCAAGGCGAAAGGTGTGGGGCTCGGCTTGACGATCACCCACGACATCATCGAACGGCACGGCGGCACGCTTTCCATCTCCAGCCCGCCAGGGAGCGGTGCGGTGGTCGACGTGTGGCTGCCGTTGAAGCGAGATTGCTGACATGGCCTGGCAACTTGTGCTCGTCGAAGATGAAGAGTCGGTCCGAGAAGCCTTCGCATTGCGGCTGAGCGATCAGGGCTATCTCGTCCAGACGGCCGGCTCGGGCGAGGAAGCGCTCACGCTCCTCCGCGGCTTCGAACCGGACATCCTTATCCTCGACCTTGTCATGCCGAACCTGTCAGGGCTCGACGTCCTGGCGCGGGTCAAGCAACTGTTCCCCAACCTGCTCGTGATTCTGTTGACGGCGCGCGGCACCGTCAAGGACGCGGTGGAAGCGACCAAGCTGGGAGCCTTCGACTTCGTCGCCAAATCCATCGACATGGAAGACCTGCAACATGCGTTGAACCGTGCGACAGAATTCCTCACCTTGCAGCGCCAAGTCCGTCTGCAGAGCGGACAAGACGTGGAGCGGTATGCGCTCGACCGCGTAATCGCCAAGAGTGCGGTCACTCACGCATTCCTCAGTCAAGTCCGGGAATTGGCAAAAAACGACCGCGTGACGGTGCTTCTCCAGGGGGAAACCGGCACCGGGAAGCAGTATATGGGACGCGTCATCCATTACAACGGCGCTCGGGCCCACAAACCTTGCATCGAGGTGGATTGCCCGTCGATCCCGCGCGAGTTGTTCGAAAGCGAACTGTTCGGGCACGAAAAAGGCTCGTTCACCGGCGCGGCGGGAAGGAAAACGGGCTTGATTGAAATGGCGGAAGGCGGCACCGTCTTTTTCGACGAGATCGGCGACCTTCCTCTCCCGTTGCAGGCCAAGCTGTTACGGGTCATCGAAGAACGAACCTTGCGCCGCGTCGGCGGCTCGACGACCATTCCCGTCGACGTCCGCTTCATGGCGGCCACGAATCGCCATCTGAAAGACGCCGTGGCAAAAGGCGAGTTCCGGGAAGATCTGTACTTCCGGCTCAACGTCGTGACCCTGACGATCCCCTCGCTGCGAGAACGACGCGACGACGTCATTCCCCTTGCCGAACAGTTTTTGGCCCGCTCGGCGATCGGACTCAAAAAGCCCGTCCGCCAGTTGGGAGAGAGCGCCAAATCAATCCTCTTGCAGTATCAATTTCCCGGAAACGTCCGCGAACTGAGCAACCTCATCGAACGCGCGGTCCTGTTTTGTCCGGGAGAGGCGCTTGAAGCAGCGCATTTTCCTTCCGACGTCCAAAGCGGCTCAAGCTCATCCGCGGCACAACACTCCGCCGGCCCGACGGCGTCCTCCCACCCATCCGACCCTATGCACGTCCACATTTCTTTCCGGCTCGGCGAACAATCTCTGGCCGATCTGGAAGACCGCATCATCGCCGAAGTCCTGCAGCGTTCGGACGGAAACAAAACCCAAGCCGCCAAACATCTCGGCATCACACGCTGGATGCTGGACCGGCGCCGCAAGAAATAGACTCTCCTCCAGCCCCTCTGCATCGTTTCCCCTCATGCACCGTGCACGTCTGCACGGTCCGCACGAACGGCGTGTGCGCCGGCACGAGCTTCTCGCGAACGGCTGCAGCTGTCTGTTCACTCGCATCGGAAGCGGAGGAATTTACGACAAGTGGCTCACGCCACCAGTGCGGCAATATCGGAAACCACGGGCATGGATTGTGGACCATCGTGCCCTAAAGAGCTCGAAAGGACAGTGCCGATGACTGTCTTGTGCGGTCTTATTCTTGCATTTTTCATTGCAGATGTCGGAGTGGCATGGATGGAACGGCAGGTCGCGATGTTTCCCGCCTCACCAGTGTCAGCGGCTGAGCACGCAACACCGGGAGGAACCGCCGATAGATGGCTCGCCTTGAGGAAGTACGACATTCAGGAGGCGGCTCGGCAGGATGCGGACACCAACCGCTACGAACAACGCGCCAAAGAGATCGATCCTCGTATGGACCCGAAGGACCACCGGCGGGAAGGTCTCCAGATCACCGGAGAATCCAACCGCGCCATCGCGATCGATGTCCGCTCTCATGCCGTGATCCATCCACTCGAGGTGGAACCCGCCGGCATGATGGGAGAAGCATAAGAACTGCGTTCGCTTTCACAGTCGTATGAGTTCGGACGTGTTCGACGATCACCAAGGCGCCTCGGGCCAGCGGATTGCCGCCCTGCATGGCGTCATCTGCGGCGACATCGTCGATCCCGTCAGCTTGCGGCACCGCAACAAGACCATGGAACCCTTGGGAGATCGCACACGACCGGCGGCCGGGACATCGACTTGATGTCCCTTGGTCCGGACGAGGCACTGTGAACCATCTTCGCGCACTGGAGGATCAGAGCGTCTTCATCCTCCGAGAAGCCTACAAACATTTCGACGATCTCGCGATGCTCTGGTCGATGGGGAAGGACTCGACCGTCTTATTGTGGCTCGCGTGCAAGGCTTTCTTCGGCCGCGTACCGTTTCCGTTGGTCCACATCGACACCGGCTACGAGATGCCGGCGCTGATCGAGTACCGGGACCGGCTCTGCCGTGAATGGCGCCTGAACCTCGTCGTCGGGCAGAACAGCGAGGCGCTCGCGGCCGGCATGGGGCCCGACAAGGGGCGGGTGACCTGCTGCACGGCCATGAAGATCGACGCGCTGAAACAGACGATCGCCCGCCGCAAGTGGACCGCCGTCATCCTGGGCATCCGGGCGGACGAAGAAGGCACACGCGCCAAGGAGCGGTACTTCTCGCTGCGCGACAAACACGGCGAGTGGGATTTCAGAGACCAGCCGCCCGAACTGTGGGACCAATTCAATACGTTGTTCCCAGCGGGATCACACGTGCGCGTCCATCCGCTGCTCGACTTGACGGAACTCAACATTTGGGAATATCTCGAGCTGGAGCGGATTCCTCTCCCGCCGCTCTATTTCGATCAGGGCAACGGCACCCGCTACCGCAGTCTGGGCTGCGTGCCCTGCACCGGAACCGTGAATTCCTGCGCCTCGACCATCCCGCAGATCATCAGCGAACTTCGCACGACCACGATCGCCGAGCGGTCCGGTCGCGCCCAGGACGAAGGCCGCGGAATGGAAACGCTGCGCAAACTCGGACACATGTAAGGCGCGCCTCCCTCTTCTACCTCAGGCCTTCACTGTTTTGTTCAACCCTCCGATCCCCTCACAGACTGCA
>DIHJ01000019.1:16776-24317 GCA_002420105.1 Nitrospira sp. UBA5699 | reverse complement strand
TGGACTCTCCCGTGCAGCCATACACGCTCATGCGCACATCGTGTGCTGGCACACCGACCATCCGGACTTTCTACAAGGTGCAACCCGATCGGCCGACAGCCCCCGGTCACATTTCCCCTTGAGGAAGGCGAGTTTTCCGGCTGATCTTCGTCATGGTAGCGGCCGTCAGCCCCTGGGTCTTGCCCTTGCAAGAGCGGCAGCGGATATCTCAACGGAGGCCTGATGCACCTCATCACACTCGGCAGCTTCTTCTTACTTGCGCTCTTTGGCAACGCCTCAACCGAAGCCGCCCCTCCATCTCCTGGTCCCCACGCCGCATCAGGCTCGGCTGGGCGTGTCGTCCTGTTTGTATTGGAAGGGGTCGATCAACCGGCATTGAAAGCCGGACCGATGCCAGCATTAACCCGTCTCGTGAAAGAAGGCTCGGCCACTTGGTCCGCCGAGACCACCTCCCCCTCGCTCCCCCTACCGGCCATGGCTTCGTTGCTCACTGGATTGCCGGTCGCCAAGCACGGCATCACCTGGAACCATTTCGAGTTCAGCCGAGGCTATCCACGGCCGCCAACAGTGTTCGATTACCTCGACTTGAGCGACGGACGGGACAGTGCCATCTTCTTCATGAATGAAGCACTGTACCAATTGGCCAAGCCCGAACCCTACACGGATTACCAACTGTGCGGTCCGCTCACGCCGGAATGCACCCCTCAACGCGTTGTCTCATACATCAAGCAGTATTTCGCCAAAGCTGCCAGCGGCCATGGATTCGGACACGCCATCCTCGCGCTGCCAGATCTGCTCGTCGTCCACCTGCCGGAAGCCGGACGCGCCGGGCAGGCTCATGGGTGGTCGTCGAAAGAGTACCGGCAGGCCTTGCACTCGATCGATCAAGCGATGGGCGCCGTGCTGGACGTCTACCGCGCTCACGGTTTGCTGGCAGAAACCGCGATTGTGATCACGTCGTTGAGCGGCTCCGCCGCTTCGCAGGCCACCGTACCATGGATCGCCGCCGGCCCCGGGATCAAACCGGGCTACACGGTCCGTGCACCGGTCTCCATCATCGACACGGGGGCCACCGTCATGAGGATCCTGGGCTTGCGCACCCACACCGAGTGGGACAGCCGGCCTGTCGACGAGATCTTTCGTGACGAACCGGCTGGCCGCATCGCGATGAGAAAGGAGCCGTGACTATGAACCGATCACTCGTCCCAACCTTCATCGCCGTCCGACTGGGCACCCTGGCGGCCATCCTGGTTACCACCGCAGCAACACTCGTGTCGGTCGAATCTCGGGCCGGGGCATCACAATCGAGTGATCCCCCGTATCCGATCACGATTGATCCCACCGCACTCGTCTCCCCGAGCTGGTGGCAAATCCCGGGGGTCACCCCCTCGATCTGGACATCGGACCCTGAGACCTCAGACGCCTTTCGCACGACAAACGCCAAGAAGCTGGCCCTGCAGCCAGGCGAGTACAAGTTTGTCAGTTTTACTTTCGATTTCCCGTTTACCGTCACCCCGTCGGGCACGATTGATTTCTCGACATCGTTGGACGAATGCGTCGAGGGACGTGGGAAGCAAACGCTCGTCATCAAGTGCAAGCGCACGTACCCGCACGGCGGACGCCCGGACTACTGACCCGCGATGGCCGGAGGAACCGAATTCCCATGATAACTCCGGCAGACGACCCCGCAGCACTCCGCCTGGCGGCCGGTCGTATCCGTACGGGCGGGCTCGTCGCCTTCCCAACCGAAACGGTCTATGGACTGGGATGCGACGCCTTGAATGCACACGCTGCCGACAGAATCTTCTTGGTAAAGCAGCGGCCGTCGTTCGACCCGCTGATCGTTCACATCGACGACCGGACCATGTTGTCATCGGTGGTCGCAACGCTTCCGGTGGGCGCAGATCAGCTGATCGCCGCCTTCTGGCCTGGACCATTGACACTCGTCCTACCGAAGCATCCGCAGGTGCCCGACAATGTCACCGCAGGTTTGCCCACGGTGGCGGTCAGGATGCCGGCTCACCCTACGGCCCGAGCCCTGATTCGCTTATCCGGCTGCCCAATCGCTGCCCCCAGCGCCAACCCGTTTGGTTACGTCAGTCCGACTACGGCCCAGCATGTCCGCGAGGGATTAGGTGACCAGGTAGATCTCGTGCTCGATGGAGGACCCTGCCCCATCGGGGTGGAATCCACGATTCTGTCTCTGGTGGGCGCCTACCCGGAAATCTTGCGTCCGGGGTCGGTATCGCTGGAGGACTTGCGTCATGTGCTGGGCCCTGCCGTACGACCAGCCGGCGCTCGCCCTCTTTCACCAATGCCCGGGACCGGAACCCGCCATTATGCCACGCGGACGCCCGTGACCATCTTGTCACGGCTCGGCGAACGTCCGTCGGTCCGGTCGACTCGGCGGGTGGGCTTGCTCGCACTGTCGGCGATCGATGTTCTCGACGACCGCTTTGCCGTCGTGGAGGTCCTTTCGCCCAGCGGCAACGTGCAAGACATTGCCCGTCGGCTGTTTGCGGCGCTGCGTTGGATGGACACACAGCACTTGGACCATGTGTATGTCGAACCGTGCGAACAGGTCGGACTGGGTGTGGCCATCATGGATCGGCTACGGCGCTGCACCGCCGGACCGCACCCCGGCGAAGGAGACCGAGCCGGCGCCGCCCGTTGAACACAACTGGTTGCAACCTCAAGAACGAGGACACGATATGACTTCTCTGAATCACAAGGCATCACGCCGGAACCACTTCCGGCGGGGCCATCGCTCGGCCAATCCGATGGACCGATGACCAGATCGAGGTCCGGATACCTCCCAGCGCGACCAGCGGCGCCGTCGTGGTCCGGCTCGCCTCGTTCGATCCGCTCCCCGACGGATCCTGTTGCCAGCCTGTACGGCACGTCACCAGCAATGCCGTGCCGGTGATGCTGGTCCCAACCATCCGCGTCGACCCCCTCGCAGGCCCGATCGGCACCAAAGTGGTCCTCTTCGGGGAAGGCTTCGGCTCCATGAACACGCCCGAGGACGGCGTGTTCATCAACGGACAGCCCGCACCCGTAGCTCAGTGGCGCGACGATGTGATCATCGCGCACGTGCCACTCGGAGCGCAATCCGGTCCGCTGGTGTTGCGGACCCGGGGGCGGACCCGATCCATCGCCGACTTCACGTTCCATGTGCCGAAAGTCACCTCTCTCCCTCGCAAGCTCCCATCGGTACACTCCTGACAATTCGCGGCGAACACTTCGGGATGTACTCGGAAAGCGGACGGACCCCCTATAGCTTTGCCGACTTCGATACGGGTGACAATCGCGTCGAGATCGACGGCGTTCGTGCCGTGACCTACCGTTGGCATGACGACCGTATCGATGTCTGGGTGCCGTTCAGTGCGAAAAGCGGACCGGTCACGATTTATCGGGGCGCCAAGCGGCTCAATCCCGATGGCTCCTGCTGCACAGAGCGACAGACGCTCGCGACAGCGGCTGGCGAGTTTACCCTCGTCACACCGACGATCCATTCCTACACACCTCAATCTGCAGGGCTGGATGAGCGTGTAACAATTTCGGGGAGTGGATTCGGCACATTCTTGAAGGGAGCGGAGCACGCCCACTTGGCGATCAACCAAAAGGCCTACAAGCGGAGGGAAGACGTCGAGATCAACGATGCACAGGTCCAGGGGACCGTCCTGTCCGACGTCTCCCGCACCAAGGTCCTCTTCAACGGAACCGCGGCCTTGGTGGAATCGTGGACCGACTCGGAAATTGTGGTACGTGTACCTCACCGCAACCTCTATGGGATCGGCAAACGCGGAGCATTTTACGACAATCTCGCATCGGGACCCCTGGTCGTCCGACGAGGGTCATGGGACGTGCTTCCCGACGGCACCTGCTGTACGCCGAAACAATGGCTGACTCTCGAAGCGGGTCCCTTCACGATCGAAGCGAAGAATCTTCCTGACACCGGGTATTTCACGGGAAACCGCGTGGACGCCACTACCAGCCAGTAGTCAGCTGCAGAAACTCTGCGCGTATCTGAACACGGATGCCGGCCTCAAGATGGTCGGCACCGTCTTATCGGGGTCACACGCCCTCCAGCCAACTCACCAGCACCCGTGCGATCTCGCACCGCCCGTGTGTCATCGCACAAGAGGCTGCCACACTTCACCTCATACGCCTCGTCTTGTTTCCATTCTTCAAGGATTTCTTGCTCCAGTGGCCGGGCCTCTTTCTTGCTCAAGAGACTGAGTGAACGCCAACGAGGTGCGACGATGAATCATCAATACAGCGACGCCCAACGCATGGAGCTGCGATCATTCGTGAATCTCGCCGGCGAGTCCGTCGCGCGACTCTGGCCGCTGCGCACGTTCATCTCCCGAAATCCCCTGCAAGGATTCGAGCACCTGCCCTTCGAGGACGCCGTTCAACGGGGCAGGCAACTCTTCGGCGCCGACGGGTTTCTCCCGCTCGCTTGGTACAGGGCCGCCTGGCGAGAAGGCCGAATCGCCACACACTGTCTCACCTCGGCTCTGGAGCCGCTGGCCACCGGGAAACAGGCGCAATTGGGTGATCGGGTGTTCTCACACCTCGAGGTCTTGCAAGCCGCCCTGACCAACGGCATCTACCTTTCCGATGACCCGAACGCCGACGCCGACAGCGGGAACAAACCGGGCGACAAGGAGATCTCGCCGGTCCTCGCCTGGGCCGAAGCCGCGTTGCCCCACGCGTTGTGGGAGGACTGTGAAGATCTCCTGGTTGAGACGGCCGACGCATGGCCCTCTCGAGAGATGCTTGCGGCGTGGTGTGATCGGACGATCGGAACCGAGTTGGTCGAATCCATCAACCGCGAAGTAATCAAGTGGCTGACGGCATTCTGCGACGAAGGCGAGGCCGCCTGGGCCATGCCCTACCGCGACCAGACCTTCTTCCGCTCATGGAAAGCCTCGGCACGGTATGATCACAGTCTGCGCCTGATGGGCGTCAAGGATGCCGCCAAGAAGATCACGGCGCTTTCGGATCGTCCTGAAGACGCCTTGCTGGAATCGCTCGATACACTGAAGATCCCTCCCCTCGTACGGCAGGAGCATCTCGCATTGCATCTCGCCGCGCTCCCGGGATGGGCCGGCTTCGTCAAGTGGCGAGCCGATCAATCGGCCTACCCATGGCAGGAAGCCCATCGGATCGATCTCGTGAAATACCTGGCCATACGGCTGTTCTACGAACGGGAATTGGTGGCGACGGCGTGCCGCCGGGAGTTGGATTGCCATGGCGACGTTGCCTCGCTTCAGACCTATGCCCGCAACTTCCCTCATGCGCTCTGGTACCGGCGCGCCTTGCTGAAAGGCCGGCTCGGTCCGGCGGCGGAGGCTCAGGCCGGCAGGCTACGGCGATGGGGCAGACGGGCCGACGCCGCCGTTTGGGAATCGACCGGCACCCGGTGGTACGAAACGACCCGCGTCTCCCAAACGCGTCGGGCTATTGCTCGACATGTCCGCGCTCTGCTTCGCCTCGCGGATGGGTGCAACTTCAGCCGAGAGCTGATTCTCCGGAGTGCGCCAAGCGAGGTGGCGACGATCCTCGGCTGGCTGCGGAGTTTCCCGGCCCGTCTGCAACACCTCAAGTGGCTGGAAGCCCATGAGCTCACGCACGAACAGACGTTCGTGCAGCGACTTAGCCGCCGTCCCCTCCACGAGCGACCCGATAACACGCGAACCACTGTGCGCCCCCTTGCCCAGTTCGTCTTTTGCATCGACGTCCGATCGGAAGTTTTTCGTCGACATCTGGAGCAGCGTGGCGGCTATGAGACGTTCGGATTCGCCGGCTTCTTCGGTCTGCCCGTTGCGTTCCGGTCACTGGACGAATCCCACGAATCGGAGTTGTGTCCTGTGCTCTTGAAGCCGAAACATGTGCTGCGCGAGGTACCGCGTGCCTATGACGGTCAATCGGCCCGACGGCGGAGAGCCAGTCAGCAAGCAGCCAAGATGGGTCGGGAGCTGTTGCACGATCTGAAGCACAACGTGATCACACCCTATGTCATGGTCGAGGCGGTCGGCTGGTTCTTCAGCTTGCCGCTGCTCGGCAAGACTCTGCTCCCACGCTGGTACGATCGGGGGATCCGACGGCTCTCCAGACTCCTCTCCCCTCAGGTCGCCACCGCATTGACGGTGGACAAGCTGACCCCAACCGAAGCCGATGAGATGGTGGCGGCCGACCAGCGCCGGAGAATTCTGCAATGGCTTCGCGCGCACCATCAGGTTGATGGCTCTCAGTTGACCCCGGATCGCCTGGAGGCCATCCGGCTCCAGGCGCTCGACGATGCGCCTACCCCGTCCGTAATTCCCGGAGAGCTGGGACATCTCTTGGTCGCCACGAAACAGCACGAGAACGACCTGCTGGAAGCACTCCGCCGGGACTGCCGGCTGACGCCACGGGAAACCTCGGCCCGTATCGACCGGATCACCCGGACCGGATTCACCCTGAACGAACAGGCCTACTACGTCGAAACGGCGTTGCGGCTGATGGGATTCACCTCGAACTTCTCGCGCCTCATCTTCCTGTGCGGCCACGGCAGCACGTCGCAGAACAATCCGTACGAATCGGCGCTGGATTGCGGAGCCTGCGGCGGGAGCAGCGGACTACCCAACGCGAGAGCCTTCGCGACGATCGCCAACCGGCCTCAAGTCCGTGCACTGTTGGCAACACGTGGGATCGAGATCCCGGCGGACACGCACTTCGTCCCGGCGCTGCACGACACCACGACCGACCGGTTGTTCGTGGCGGACATCGAGGATGTGCCGTCCACTCACCGCAAGGAATTGTCCCAGGTGCTTGAAGATCTGAACGACGCGACCGTCGGCAGCGCGGCGGAGCGGTGTGTCCGACTCGACGACACGGCCAAGCCTACGCCAGGTGACGGCGTCATCCGCGCAGTGGAGCAACGCAGCCGGGATTGGGCCCAAGTGCGTCCGGAATGGGGGTTGGCCAAGAACAGTCTGTTCATCATCGGAGGGAGGCGCCTCACCGGCGGGACCGACTTGGAAGGGCGCGCCTTCCTCCACTCCTACGATCACCGCATCGACCCGGACGGAAGGCTACTGGAAGTCATCATGACGGCACCCTTGATCGTCGCCCAATGGATCAACAGCGAATACTATTTCTCGACGGTGGCGCCGGATAGCTACGGCAGCGGCAGCAAGGTGTATCACAACGTCACCGGGCGCTTCGGTGTCATCACGGGAAACCGAAGCGATCTGCGGATGGGCCTGCCGGTGCAATCCCTGTTCGACGGCGCCGCTTTGTACCACGAACCGCTGCGGCTCACGGCCGTCATTGAAGCGCCGCGAGAGCTGGTCACGGCCGTGATCGCGCGCCAGCCGTTGCTCCAACAACTGTTCAACAACCGGTGGCTCAGACTCCTGGTCCTGGAACCGAACGAACGGCGACTGTATCGGTATGCGCCGCAAGAAGGCTGGATTGCGGCGGACGATCCCGTCGTCGAACGGACGCCCGCTTTATCGGCTGCCGACGCCTAGCCCGTATTATTCACG
>DIHJ01000019.1:16282-16567 GCA_002420105.1 Nitrospira sp. UBA5699 | reverse complement strand
GGCTAGTCACCCTCCGAAAGGGGAACGGGAGATCTGTCATGCCGGGCGGCAACATCGACAAATATCCTCCCTATTGGGCGGTTCCCTTTTCGACCTTTGAGGGGGTGACGGATTTTTTACGGGAGTTGGACCATGCCTGCACCCTGGCCGGACGCCCTTCCGACGGCACGGTCGATTTTCAGGCCGTCGCCGATTGCCTCCAGGCCTTGGGGCGCCCCGACCGACGTTACCGGTCCGTTCATGTCACGGGAACGAACGGCAAGACAACGGTCAGCCGCATGGTGG
>DIHJ01000019.1:14808-16148 GCA_002420105.1 Nitrospira sp. UBA5699 | reverse complement strand
CTGCTACATTTCCGAGAACGGATCTCCATCGACGGCCACCCGATCAGCGAAGCTGCGCTCGTCGACGCCTGCAGCCATGTGAAAGCCTATCTGGATGTCCGTGGTCTGGCGGGAGATCGGCTGAGCCCGTTCGAATTCCTGACCGTGGCCGCGTTCTTCGCATTCGCGGCCGCCAAGGTCGATTACGCCGTCATCGAAGTGGGCATCGGAGGCGCGCAGGACGCGACCAACGTCGTCGCCCCGGACCTGTCGATCATCACGAACGTCGACTACGACCACATGGATCTCCTGGGCGACCGTTTGGAGCACATCGCCCGAGCCAAATCCGGCATCATCAAGCCGATGACACCGGTGGTGTGCGGATCCATGCCGGAGGAGGCCCGCGCCGTCATCATGTCCCGTGCGGCCGAGATACAGGCGCCGCTGATGTTGATCGACCGTGACTACGACATTCCTGAACTCTGCCACAGCGGCATGGAAACCCTCTGCTCCGTCCGGATCGGCCGGAGGCGCTGGGATAGGATCGTGCTGAGTTCCCCCGCCTCGTTCATGGCCACTAACGCAGCGCACGCCTTGACTGCCTACGATATTCTGCGACGGCGCGGGGCAATCGCACCTCTGTGTGACGAGGAGGTGCGGACCGTGTTCGCGGCCACGGAGTTCCCCGCTTCCTGCGAGCTACTCCCCGGATCACCGACCGTCCTTGCGAACGGCGCGCACAACGGGCCGGCCATGGCTCAACTGGCCTCACTCCTTCGCCGGATTTTCGAGGGGCGCCGGCGAGTGCTCGTTGTCTCCATCGAACGGGACAAGGACTCCGAGGTCATGATCCGTCACTTGGCCCAGACTTCGGCCGACCGTATCATCTTCACCCGCTGCCCCTCCGGCACGACGATCGAACCCGGACGGTTGGCGGCCAGTTGGCGACACGTGACCCACGTGGCAGCCGAAGTGCTCGATAGCCCGGAAGTCGCCCTCTCACGCGCCTGTCAGGCCGCCGCACCGGACGGTCTGGTTGTGGTGACCGGCTCGGTGCAACTGGCCGGGCTGGCGCGATCGACAGAACCGGCCATGGCGCTCACCCCGCCCCTGCGCCCCTAGTCACACCCGCGGCGAGCACATGCGCACCTGATCAGGTGCAGGCCGTGTGTCAGCGCACCGCCACGGCACCAACCGAAGCGAGCCGGCTCCAACCACAGCTCGAATTCCCTGTGTTTTTTGCCATCACCGTTTTCCGAATCCGCTTGGAATCCCGTTTGCACTACCGGACAAACAGACGGGGGAGCGGATGGTCCGATCGCCCTTGCTGCTTAAGGGAGGTTCAGGATGGCGAAGCATGT
>DIHJ01000019.1:10024-14697 GCA_002420105.1 Nitrospira sp. UBA5699 | reverse complement strand
ATCGACGCCAGCGGCGTCGATATCAAGTGGGAGTACGAAGACATCGGCTTAGATTGCCTGGAAAAGTACGGCACGCTGCTGCCGGACAAGACCATCCAGAGCATCGCCAAAAACAAAGTGGCGCTGAAAGGCCCGACAACCACGCCGATCGGCACCGGACACAAGAGCGCCAATGTGACGTTGCGCAAGGTCTTCGACCTGTACGCGAACGTGCGCCCGGTCCGGTTGATTCCCGCACTGAAGCGTCCCTGGGACCAACTCGACATTATCAATTTCCGTGAGAACACCGAAGACTCCTACGCCGCCATCGAACACATGGTGTCGGATGAAGTCGCCCAATGCTTGAAAGTCATTACGTGGCCGGGGTCATATCGCATCGCGGATTTTGCCCTGAACTGGGCCCGCGAAAACGGCCGCAAAAAAGTGTACTGCGTTCATAAAGCCAACATCATGAAGATGACCGACGGATTGTTTCTGGAGGCTTTCAGAGAAGCCGCCAAGAAATATCCGGACATCGAGACCGGCGACATCATCGTGGACAACTGCTCGATGCAGCTCGTCCGGAATCCCGGCCAATTCGACTGCCTCGTGCTCCCGAATCTCTACGGGGACATCCTGACCGACCTCTGCGCCGGCTTGATGGGCGGCCTCGGGTTCGCGCCCGGCGCCAATGTCGGGGACAACTGCGCGATCTTCGAGGCGGTACACGGGTCCGCCCCGAAATATGCCGGCCAGAAGAAGGTCAACCCCTCGGCTGTGCTGATTTCCGGCGTCATGATGCTCCGCTGGCTGAACGAGAAGGCCGCGGCAGATCGCATCGAGAAGGCCATGTACCAGGTACTGGACGAAGGCAAGCGGGTCACCTATGACGTGGGTGGCACTGCCAAGACCGACGAATATGCGCAGGCGATCATCGACAAGATGCACGCCGCGATGAAGTGAGGGAGAACTCATGCCGACATACACACAAACCGCGATTGCGACCAAGAAGAAGAAAACCGCCAAGCTGGTGGGAGCCGATCTCTACATCATTACGGACAAGGGCATCCCCGCATTCACGGACAATGAATTCGGACCGTTCAAGTGCGAGTTCATTTCGAACCGCGGCACGAAGGTGTGGCCGGGGTTCGTGAGCCCGGATCTATTGTTGGTGAACTGGTATCGCTGCCGCTTTACGGCCACCAAGGACGTCAAGGACGCCGACATCAGCGACTTTCTTGTGCAGCTCAGCAAGAAATGGGAATGGTCTGCAGCCCAAAAGCTGTGGAACTACGACGGAGAAGCCGGTTTCAGCAAGGCCTATTGAGGCCCGTCAGCCGGGGGGCGCCCGAGGGCGCCCCCCGGTGGGCACGGTGGCCGCATCCCTATACCTTCACAGGGAGATAGACGATGCATGTCTCATTCGCTGAAGATTCCGGATCGGTTGCGGGCACTGCCGGGCTGACGGTACTGGAACCACGGGAGGCAACGCATTCGGCACCGCCCGCGCTCTCTACGTCGACCCTCTCGCGTCGGCAGGATGCGTTCACTCCGGACCGGTTTTCCACGACACTCGAAAACCCGTCGACGGGATTGAAAATCGGCCGCTAGCGGGCGGCAGAGGACCTACCATGCTCGACACAAGTCGCAATCGCGCCGAAATCGAGTATGCCGTCATGCTGGCCGTCTTGGATTTCCAAACGCAATATATGAAGTCTCACTATACGCGCGCCACGGTCCATCTGGTCGAAGATTTGATCGAGATCACGCTGGCCAAAACGTCGTCTATTCCAGCGGAAGACCGACTGGGGGAATCGCCGGAAGGCCGGGCGATGCTCCAGCAAGTCCATGCCTCGCTCTTCATGTCCGGTGAATCCTTGCTCAGGCATAAGCTGGAGCGCGAACTGGGAACAAAAATCCGACATCTCCACACGTTTTTGAATATCCCCGAGGGCACCAATACGATCATCATAAAACTCGATGGAGTTCTCGACGGTACCTCAGCATAAACCCCAGCCCTAACGAGAAAGCTTCTCACAAGGCATCTTGTTTTGCGGAACGAGCGGATCTTATAGTATCCGGAAAGGGGCGTCACAGGGTTATGAGTCCTCTGCCCGCTGGGATCTCCTCGAATGTATCGACCCATCATTTCTGCAGGACGGTCAGCATGAATTGGCAACGTACGGCATCGGTATTCCTGGGCCTTCTGATTGGGCTCACCACCTCGACCGCACAGGCGAAATCAAAAGGCGGCTCGGCTGGAAATGCCGGCGACACGGGCCGGTTCGTTATCGATTACGTCAACGCATTCGCCAACTCGAACGCAAACGCATGGGCCTCGGTCGATCTCGGCTGTCTGACCATGCAGCGGCGCCTTCAAACCGGCACCTCTCTCGCGTCCGATACTGCCCGGCAATGCTGGACCGAGACTCAGAAATCCCACAGCGACATGGTGGCGCAGAAGGCCGAGCAAGGTGTGTTCGACGCCGTCGGCCGCGATTCGGGATTCGGCCTTTTGCACGATCGCCACCGGCCTTCTGAAAACTGGAAAGACTATCCGCCGGCGCTGTTCGTCTCCCCGGCGGTCGTCCGACGCGATCAGGGGCCGGCTCCGGAGGTCACCGTCGTCAAGGTCGGTCCGGTTCAATCGTTCGCGTTGGTCGGCCTATCGGGCGACAGCCCGGTGAGCGTCAAAGGACAGGCGGTCGACCTCAAAGTTGTCTATCGCGATCCTCTCACCGCACCGCTGGCCCTGAGACCGGAGGAAGTCTGGTGGGTCACCGGCGCGCAACGCCGGTTCGGTCCGGTGCGCGAGGTGCAGGTTCGTCTGATCGTCCTCTCGGGCCTGCGCAAGTTCGGGCTTGCCGCGGACCAGGCGGTCATGAACGAAGCCGTCGCCGGAGCGCCGCTGATCGCGACGACGCGCTACGGCTTGCGCCCGGGGTTGGGCCGACAGTTCGAGGCCCCCCGCACGGACGCCGTCGTGAAAGGCGAATTGCTGCCGGGCACCGCGCAATGGTGGGAACGCAAGGACGCCGACAACACATTCCGTGAAGCCCTTGCCAAAGCCGCCGGGAGGCCGAGCGCCGAGCGCAGCGGCCTGCTCACCAGGCTCCTGCTCATCGACCCCAGGGACCGGGACGCCAACACGATGCGCGGGGAGGATGCCTATCGCGACTTTTTGAAACAGGGCGTGGCCAAAGGCGGATTGGCCGCCCGCGACGAGGACAGTCTGTGGGAACTGGCGGAGCTCTACTGGACCCTCCAGGCGCAGACCTGGCGGCAGGAACTGACGGCCGTGTCGGAAGGCTACGAACCGGCGGCGGACGCCCTGTACCGTGCAAGCGCCGCCTACGACACATTGGTTCAACAGGGCACCGCCACACCGGAACAGCAGAGGCGCCTGGGCGCACTCACGCGCTGGAACAACGATCCCTCCGCCGCCCTCCGGATCCACGAACGCGTCCTCGCCGCGACTCCAAAGGAGGGGCAGGAACACGGGCGTTTGCTCACGGAAATCGCCTGGGACCGTCTCCAATGGATTTCCTGGGAGCGGCGATTCGATCACCCCTGGCTGTCGCAAGCGGAGGCGGAGGCGAGGCAGGGAGCCTCGGAAGCGAAACGGCCTGAACGGGCGCTCGCGGCCAATTATGCGTTAGTCGTGGTGGAGTCGCTCCGTGTGCCGCGCAACCCCCGGGCGTTCGCCGCGGCATTGGACGTTGCGAAACAGGATTTGGGCAGGGTCCCCGGCAACAAAGGGTTGCACGACCATTTGATCGCAAACGATCTGGTGAGGGCCCTCACCCCCGAGGCCGACAATATCACGCTGCCGAATCCCGCTCGTTCGGCGGAAGTCGCGGATGTCGCCATTCATGCGAATCCTCCGAAGCAGGACATCATTTGGCAGTTCAATTTTGACAAGGACAAGCTGAACGGCATGCCGGCCGGCTTCACCCGCATGACGCAGGGCTCAACCGAACCGGCCGACTGGCAGGTTCAATCCGACGGCGATTCGTTACCGGGCGGACAGTTCGTGGTCCAGGCCCGCCCCTGCCAGCCGGCCGACTGCGCGCAACTGCTCGTGGCGGATCACGTACGAACGACCTATCCCGATGTGACCGTGCTGGTGCAGGATCTCTCCGAAAACGGGCAGGGCGAAGCCGGCGTGGCGCTGGCCGTGACGGACAACCGGAACTACTACGCCGTAACTCTGCAACCCTCGAGCGGCACCGTCACGACCAGACGGATCAAGGACGGCGTCGCGACGGTGATCGGACAGAGTCCCGTGAAGCTGGCGGCCCGTCCGTGGCATACGATCCGCGTGCAACGGATCAATTTCATTCACCTGGACAAGGGCCGGCTGGGAGTCTTCATCGACGGCGCGCAAGTCGCGGCCGTGGAAGATGCCGTGCTGCCGCCGGAAGGACGGATCGGCTTGATTACGATCGGGCGCACGGCTGCGAGGTTCGATGGATTGCACGTGATCGATCTGGTCTCCAATCGCCCGCTCTCCGGCCCGGCGGCCTATTGATCGTACGCCGGGCGAGTCACGAAGCCACGGTGAGCGCCCGTAGACCGGCGCGCCTGCAGGCTGCGCGGGACCTGCAACCGTTTCCACGGCCTCGCCCTGTTCCAGCCACCTCCCCCTTCCACCGGTCCTCAATCACGGACTCGCTCCTTGGCGGCTCATTGCC
>DIHJ01000019.1:8581-9973 GCA_002420105.1 Nitrospira sp. UBA5699 | reverse complement strand
GGGGGCTCATTGCCGCCAAGCCCCGCTCCAAAGTTCCCCTTCTGCCCTGTAACGGTCAACCCCGTGGCGAGCAGCCACGCACGGAACGCACTCATGCCGGTGCAGCAACGCACTCCCGACCCCACCGCTACTACAACCCCCTGATCCCATTTTCTTCGTGACCGCAGGATTTTCTTGTTTTCACGGCCTTTATAGCCGTTCCGGCCGTTACTAGCCGCCATCGCAATCTGGAATCTCCTTTGCAGTAGCCGACCGGTGGAGCCCCACGGCTTGACAACCGTGGCTTACTGCGCAGGCGGGTGAACGGGAAACAGGACGTCCGGGATCATGAGATCAGCGATTGTCCGGTTGAGTTGAGCAGAAGGCAGCAATGGTCGTAGAGGCACCATCGAGGGAGGTTGACGATGGAGAATGACTCGAGAGACCGTCCGGGTCAGGAACCGGATGTCACCCCGCGGGGTGCCGACGGAACGTTTCGTCTGATCCCTCTCCCCGCAAGCCGGCCCAGAACCGGTCGCCCCCTCTCCAGGCAGCTCGAAGCATTCCTCCTCGACCGCTTCAGCACCAAGCTCGAAGACCCCCGGACAGGGCGCAAGGTCATGCCGTCGAGAGTACGGCGCGCACAATAACGTAGAAGCCGACCCGATCGCCCTCCCGAGCTTTTCCCCCTTGTTTCGGCCTGCGGCCTGTTATAGGGTACAGACGGCCGCGGCGCCTGCCGCCGCAGCGAACTGAAGGGGCGTATGTCGTAACACCTTCCACCATTTCCCGCCGATCGAATCCTCAGATTCTGAGCGTTCAGTCCTGAGTCAGACTCGTCTGGTGGCCGCCTGCAAGGAGCATGCATGATCAGCTCGTTCGATTTGATTTTGCTGGGAAGTCTCGTGTCCGCCGGAGGGCTGGCTTTTCTTTTTCTGGCGAAATGGCCGCATCTCGGGCCGACATGGTTCAACGGACGGCGGCCGGATCATCAATCGCCTTCCGCCCGTGACTACGACAAACAACTGGAGCACTCGGTCACGACCACAGGAGCCCGATGGTTGACGGTCGGCGCGCTGACCCTGCTCCTCGCCTACAGCCACGGCGCCGAAGAAGGCTACCTCTTCGGACCTTGGAGCGACGTCCTCTTTCACATCATCTTCTTTTCCAGCTGCTGGGCCGCGACGGCTTTCCGCATCAGACGGGCCGCCGGGCAGCCGACAAGCCGGACGAACGAAAGTCCGATTCCCGACGTATCTTTTTCCGACATCAATCCCTCCCGAACCGGCTCCTGACGGCAACGGGAAGCCGGCGGATCGGTCGACGGAGTCTTCCGTTGAGAAGGAAGCTGGGGAGGTTTTTCAGCAGCCTGCCCTAGAAGAAGGCCATGCTGGCGTAGGTGACCGTGGAGTT
>DIHJ01000019.1:6885-8512 GCA_002420105.1 Nitrospira sp. UBA5699 | reverse complement strand
TACTGGTCGGTGATCCCGCGGTCGTAACGGAGCACCTGCCCCTGTTCGGCCTGGATCAGCCGCAGCAGGCTGTAGATGGGCGAGAAACCGGAAATGCGGCGCTGGTCTTTCTCCTTCTGAATGTAGCCGGCAAACTCCTCGGGCTTGAGATCCTCCACGAACTTCAGCATCTCCAGATCGTATTGCATCGAGCGATGGAAGGAGAAGTCGGTGGGCGGCGCGCTGTCCCCGTAGCGCATGCCGAGATGGGCGAGTTCCCCCGCGGCGATGACACACACCGTCTTCCCCGATGCGGCAATCGCGTCGCGCAGGGCGGCAAGAAACCGTTCGACAGCGGTGCGCACGTTCGCATCGGCGAGGCTCAACGCGGAAAACGAAGCCAGGATCGGGACGATGCTGCAGGGTTTGGTCGAGCCGGTATTGGTCTGGAGAAAGGGCAGCTGGAACTCGACGGCGTGTTCCGATTGATGCGCGATGTCCTCCTCGAAGAATTCCGGCGCGAGCGACTTGAGCCGGTCCAGGATGTCCTTGTCCGCCTGCACCACGCCCAACGGCGTTTCAAAATCCTTATCGGTGACGGCAAAGGGGCGCTCCAGGCCCGCGTGGGCGGTGCCGATGATCACGAAGACGTCCGGCTGCCGGGCTTCCTGCAATTCCTTGTAGGCCCAGGCATAAATCGGTCCTGCCTGCTTGAGGTCGTAGGTCGGGGCCACGAGCCCCTTGATGAGTTTCCCCTTGTTTTCTGACGGCTTGAAGTCCGGCCCCTCCTTGGAGGTAAAGAAGCCGTCGATCTGTCTCTTCAGCTTGGCGCCGTCGGCTTCATAGCTGCGTCCGGCGAACTGGGCGGGACGAAGCGGCGCCTGCCGGTACGTATCCTGCGCCTGCTTCCTGGCGGACTCGGCCCTTGCTCCCTCGAGAAACAGCTTGGCATCGAGATCGGCCACCAACTGCTCGACCTTGTTGGGCATGAGAAATTCGCCGAAGCGCTTCAGATAGAGCGCGCCGATTTCCTGAAGGGAATGTTCGCCGTCGAAATGCTGGACGATGAAGAAGTAGTTCAGCGGCAGCACGAGCTTCTCCTTGCTCAGGCCGCTGGGGTCCCAGAGGACGATGAACTGGTCTTCCCCCTCTTTCACGGGGGAGAACTGGAGGTTCCGGAGCACCGGATACTGCCTGGGGTCTTTCGCCGTCACGGTCGTCATCACGGAGGCCATTGTAATTGAGAGAGAGAAGCGGCTGCAACAGCTGGATACAGGCTAAGGCGAGATTGAGGTTACGGTTGAGATAAGGACAATCGGATCTTTCGCTTCTCCTTGGCCTTGACCTCAGCCTTAGCCTGTTACGAATGGGATTCTGGCGGCTCTTCCTCCCGCTTGCGGCGGCCAAGGATCACTAAGGCGCCGACGGTGAGAATCAGCAGCCAGAGCGTGGGCCGGCCGTAGGAGGCGTCGGAGAACTCGATCAGGTCGGTCAACCGGCCGATCAGGAGCGACATGCGGGCCATGACCGTATAGCCGAACGCGGCGCCGAACGAAATCATCAGGAAGACGATCCCGGTTCTCGCGATCATCCTCCCCGGCCCGTGGTGTTCCACGGAAAAGAAGAAGTAGAACAGGACCGAACCGAC
>DIHJ01000019.1:0-6693 GCA_002420105.1 Nitrospira sp. UBA5699 | reverse complement strand
GGGCCTCACCGTATCTTCGATCTGCTTCAGGATGAACGACGAAATCGTGCGCGGGATGGCAAGGCCCGATCCGACTCCGACGATGAACGCGAAGGCGTAGCGGGAAAGCCAGGCGGCTTTCGGCACGTAGCGGGTGAGCATGAGCATTCCGATCGCCACGGGAACCAGAAGCGCGATCTCGCCCTGTTCGAATATCGGTTTCAGGATCAGATGCACGATGACCGTATCGTAGGCCTTCACGATCGTGTACCCGACCGACACCCCCACGTAGAGGTGCTCCGCCAGTTTGAAGAGGGGATTGTCCTTGTACAGAAACGAGAAGATGAAGAGGGTCAACCCCGTCGCCACCCACGCTCCCAGAACCGTTGCATCCATCAATCACCAACCCAAGCGAAGGTTGAGGTCGAGGCTGAGACTAAGGACTGCGGAAACTGTGTTCGCCCTGAACCTCGGAGGTAGCCGTGACCGTGATCGCATCAGACGTGACCTTGCCGCTTGGCCTGCCGTCTCAACGAGAAATAAAAGATGTTGCAGATGGCGACGAGGGCGACGATCGCCACGTGCGTGGCCGACTGCGCATCCATCCCGGCGACGGCCCGCCCCTTTTGGCCGATCAGGCTCTCATACTCCGCCGCGCCGCGAAGGCCGCCGATCAGGCCGTTGATCTGGCCGCTGCGCAAGAGGGGATAGAGGCCGGGGGCGATGACGCCGGTGCAGCCCCCGCCCAGTTCGAACTTGTATTTGTCCTTCCCGAAGACATACCAGGCTTCGACACCGGGATTCCCTGCGGCCAGGCTCATTGCGTAGCTCACATCCTTGAGACTCTGAACCCCCTCCAGCACCGGCAGCCCCTTGGTCGGCTTGCCGCCGTAGTCGCTCGGAAAAGCCGTGTAGAGATCCTGGCCCATGTTGATGATGACGGCGGTTCCCCCGGGACTCCAGCCGAGAAACACATAATCCTTCCCGATTTCCTTTCCCGCTTCCTTCGCCACCTGGGTCAACAGCTGATCCGCCATGCCGGTGCCGGAGACCCACAGGGTCATCGCGACCACGCGCAGATTTTTCCTGAAGGCATGGCGGAGCAGCGCGATGGCCTGGGGGTGCAATTCCGGCTTCGAGGCCGGATCGAAATCCAGGGACAAGAGGAACACGGAGCGCTCGGGCAGCCCTTCGATGTAGTCGTACACTCCCCGGACCTCCGGCGAGATCTTGATCGGCAGACCGACGGGATAGAGCAGCGGCAGGAGCGTGCAGAGACCGATCACCAGGAAAATGATCCGCCGGTCGATCTTCAGCATGCGTTCGGAGAAGCTCAACCTGTTCACTCCTTCCCCCCGCCCAGATACGACCGTTCGACGCCGAAGATGATCTTGAACGACAGGGCCACGGCGCCCAGACTGACGCCGATCAGAATCGCGCGCCGCACGGACGCGTTCAGCACGTTCAAGATCCATTGCGACACGTCGCCGCTCAGGGGAATCAGATACTCGCCCAACGGCACGCGGCCCATCATGACGATCACCGCGGCGATCAACAACACCGCCGCTTCACGGCTTCTGGCTCTGAACGACCGGTACGCCGCCGAGGCGATGAAGAAGGCCAGGATGGCGAACATGGTCCCCTGCAGCGGCACCATCATGAAGGAGTAGACCCAGCCGAACGCGGTCATCGCTCCGTCCACGCTTTCCTTCCCGTTGGCCCAGAGCCCGACGGCGATCGTGCCCAGCATGCCGGCGTACAGCACGAGACTGTACCCCCAGCCCGCCTCCTTCCGCCGGATCTTGGCCGCATGTTGATGGAACAGGCTGGTGACGCCCAGGACGAGGGCGAAGCCGCCGATGATCTGCAGCCATTTGGTCGCGGAGGTGAGCAGTTGCTCGGAGGCCGGATGCGGCACGTAGTACTGCGCCGCGAAGATCAAGCCGGTGATCATCGTGATGAGCAGGGGAACCTGTCGGCGCAGAAAAATCATTTGAGATCCTTGAAGAGATCCAGGAAGAGCTGCGGCCACTGCGCCCCCGTGACGACCTCGAAGGTCGCGAGGAGAGTCCCGACCCCGATCACCGCCAGGATGAACGCCTTTCCGAAATCCTGCCCCCGCAAGGTGCCGATCTGGATCGGCTCCCGGGAGAGATAGGCGCTGGCCGCGTACAGCTCTTCACCGATCAGGGTGTAATCGCAGGTCGTCACGAAGAACGGCAATTGATGGTCCGAGTCCGTGCCGGCGATCTGGATGGCCCCGGTGCTGGCGCCGGTCTCGGTCAGGAGGAGCGATTCCGCAAAGTAGGACCCCATGAAAAAATTTGCGGCCGGCTGCTTCCGGAGCATGATGCCGTCCACGGCCGCCGTATAGCTGAACTGGTCTGACGTGATGAAAAAGTTCGAGTCTTCCTTGAAGAGATCGGGCTTACCCGCCTCCAGATAGGCCTGTTTGGTAATTTCCTGGCAGACCGCCATCGTAATGGGGTCCCGATGGGGGACCATCAATTCCGTCTCGTAGGCCGCCGTGCGCTTGGCCACGCGGCCGAGAATGACCGCCGCGGCGATGGTCGAGGGATCGCTCATGTCGTGGGCGCCGGTGAGATACAGGATCGGCTTTCCCAGTTCCGTCGCCCTGCCGATCGCTTCATCGACCGCGTCGAGGCCGGGAATCCGCCGCAGAAAGATGTGGTTCCGCTTGGCATGGCTGATGGTGTAGAAGACCAGGCCGCCGAACGAGAGGGCCAGGATCAGATTGTTCAGCTGGTTCCAGTTGAACCAGTCGGGAGCGGGAGTCGCCCGAAGCAGCGGACCGACGAGACGCTCCTCCCCTCGCACCACGGCCACGGTCACGGCGTAGGAGGTTCCGTCTTTCAGTTCCAGGCCCTTCCCGCTTCTGATCACATGCTGATGCCAGGTCTTCTCCGACTTCCTTGTCCACCAGGCCGCCTTGGCATCCTTCACGAAATGGGTATTGGCCGGAAACTCCGCGACGACTTTCAGCGAGGCCTGGTCCGTCACCGTTGCGTCACCGGCCAACACCTGATAGCGGACGTCAGGACTGTCCGAGATGCCGGGTGCCCAGGAGACGGTCAAACTCTCTCCCCCGTCGTTCGGCGTATCGAAAACCTGAAGATCTTGCGGCGGGGCGAGCGGCTGCTGCGCCCCGGCAGGATGATACACCGGGATGAACAGGCAGACGACCGCCGCGACAATCGAGCAGGCCGCCAGGCGGAAACTACGGTTGACGCATGACCTCTGTCGATCGACGGCCATCACGCTCCTTCGATGACCTCGATGTTGGTCCTCGGGATCACGGCGCGCGATCCGTCCGCAAACGTCACCTCCAGCACCCGTACCTCGCTCTCCGTGGGAATCTTCTGCAGATCCGGCGGCAGCGCCGAAACCTCGCCGATCCTGCCGAACAACGGGTCGCGGATGATGCGGACAGGGTCGCCAAGACGAATCCCTTCCCGCTGCGACTGCATCACGGCGGAATTGGCCGATGACGTCGCCTGAGGAATGATGATCTCCGGGCGGATGACTCCTGCTCTGATTTGCGTAGCCCCCGAAATCGAGGCCTTCCGGCCCGCATGGGCGGAGAGGAGCTTGAAGGTCTTGGCTGCCATCGGGATGGTGCCGAATCCTTCCGTCAGAATCAACGTGAAGCCCACCTGCTCCGTGCCCGTGATGGCGACGCCGAGATCATAGCCCAAAAGGGCCCGGAGATCTTTATCATGAATTCCGCCCACGACCAATCCGGCCACGCCCAGTTCTTTCGCCCTGGTCATGGTCTCCGCCGGCAGGAACGACCCTCCCACCACGATCTTTCCCTTCATGTCCGGCTTCAGATGGGCCGCCGTCAACGGCTCGTCGGGTGATTGCACCGCCGCGGCGATCTCGCCCCGGGTCTCGCCGCCGATCCCGAAAATGCCCTGCACCAGACTGCAACCGGTTTCAACCACCGCGCCCTGCTGCGGAATCGTTTCGACCACAGTCCCGTCCACGTAGGCCAGCAGGTCGAGGATCCTCGGCGGCTCGCGCAGCAGCACCTGTCCCGTGACCGTCGAGAGGGACTCGATCGTCCCGGTGACCGGAGAGCGGATCTCCGTCTTGAACCACTTGATCAGGGGTTTATTCTCGGCAAGGATCTCGTCCTTCTGCACGAGATCCCCCTCCTTCTTGACCAGGTAGTCCTTGATCTCGTCCGGCGCGATGCTGAGCTGATTGGCCAGGTTGACCGGATAAACCTTCCCCGGCAACTCCGCGCGGGCCACGGCTTGATCGGAGCGCACGCGGTCGCCCTGAGCGACCAACAGCTTTCCCGGAAGCGGCAGGACGCGCCGGCGGCGAACGATCGTCCGCTCGGTGACGGTGAGGCCTGGAGTGTAGGAATGGGCCATCTCAAACCTTGAGGCTGGAGGCATGAGGCAAGAGGCGAGAGGAAATCACGCCCATTGCCTCTCGCCACGTGCCCCTCACCTATGCCTATGGATACAGATCCACTGCGTCATGCCATTTCGTCAGTGCCGCGACCCGCGACTGCTGGTCGGCCGGCAGTTGCAGCGGGCGCCCCCGGCCATCCAACATCAGGCCGACGACACCGCCCTGGACTTCGCGCGTCACCGGAACCCCGGCCCCCGCGCCAAGGTTCACCTGCTTGGCCGGCTGCATGGTCACTTTCGCCTTCCCGCCCGGTTCGAGCGGATAGAGCCGCAGATCGCCGAACTGCAGCCGGTCCTTCACGGTCCTGCCGTCGGGAAACGCGATGTCATAGTCGGCGCAGAGTTCTCCGTTCTGCCCCTGCCCGATCGGCGCCACGCAGGTGCCGAGATAGATCATGCAGTCGCGGACGAAGACATCCGTCGCCGCCTTCTCGTTGATCGTCGACAGGACCCCGAGATGCGGCATCATGAAGATGCTGTCCACGGACAGCATCGTGAAGCCCAGCGGCTCATAGGCATCGACCATCATCAGCATCGACTGAATGCGGCGCGGAGCGTGGGAGAGAATGCCCCCGCTCCCGACGATCAGGTCCAGCTTGAGCATGTCGATCAGCGTCTTGCCGGAGGTCTGCTGCTCGAACACGTCGGAGATCGTCCGTTCCTGCTGCACCCCTTTCAAGCCCGTCGCCAGCGACTTGTGATGGATCAAAGCCAGCCGGAGCGCTTCGCGCGAGATCGCGTGCTCGATCTGCAGCTCATCCAGCGTCTGGGGGATCGTCGTGGGCCGGATCATCTTGTTCTTGATCCGGTTGCGGAGCGTCTGTTCGTCGATCGTGAAGGGCACCCAGCGCATGATGTTCGCCAGGCCGGCCTCGGCCAGCACGTTGGAGATGCTGTAGGACATGCCGAGATTGGCGCTGACCGTGCGGTTGAAGACGCCTCCGAAAACCGAAAACACGTCCGTCGTGGCCCCGCCGATATCGACACCGATCAGGTTCAGGCTCTCCCGCTTGGCGATCGTTTCCATGATGACGCCGACCGCCGCCGGGGTCGGCATGATCGGCGCGCCGGCCATCTCGATCAGTTTCTTGTAGCCCGGCGCCTGCTGCATCACGTGCTCGAGGAACAGGTCGTGGATCTTGTTGCGCGCCGGCGCCAGGTTCTCCCGCTCCAGCACCGGCCGGATGTTCTCCGTCATCTCCAGCGCCGTCTTCTCGCCGAGAATCTTCTTCACTTGCGGCTGGGCATCCTTGTTGCCGGCATAGATCAGCGGCAGTTTGTACGTCACCCCGAACCGGGGTCGCGGTTCCGCCGCGGACACGTACTCCGCCATTTCGACCACATGGGTCACCGCGCCGCCGTCCGTGCCCCCCGACATCAGAATCATGTCCGGGCGCATCGCACGAATGCGTTCGATTTTTTCATGGGGCAGACGCCCGTCGTTCGAGGCCAGCACGTCGATCACGATGGCGCCCGCGCCGAGCGCCGCGCGCTGCGCGCTCTCCCCCGTCATGTTCTGCACGACGCCGGTCACCATCATCTGCAGCCCCCCGCCGGCGCTGCTCGTTGAGATGTAGATATCGACCCCGGTCTTCGCGTCGCGGCAGGGCGTGATGATCCTGTCGCCGTCCAGAATCCTGCGTCCGGAGAGCTCTTCGATCTCGGCGATCGCGTTCAAGACACCGCGCGTGACGTCCTCGAACGGCGCTTCGACGGTCGTCGGCGCCTCCCCGCGATGGGTCTGGCGATACTCGTCGCCGATCTTCTCGATGAGAATGGCTTTGGTCGTCGTGCTGCCGCAGTCGGTGGCAACGATCACGTTCNNAAGCAGGGGGTGATAATCTTGTCCCCGTCAAGGATCTTGCGGCCGGACAACTCTTCGATCTCCGCAATGGCATTCAACACGCCTCGCGTCACGTCTTCGAACGGGGCCTCCACGGTCGTCGGCGCTTCACCTCGATAGGTCTGCCGATACTCGTCTCCGATCTTTTCAATCAGAATGGCTTTGGTGGTGGTACTNNGTCGGTGGCAACGATCACGTTCAGCGGACGATCGATCCCGGGCGGGCTGGAGGCGGCAGACGTCATCGAGCCGACGCCTTCTGTGCCGAAAACTTCGCGTCAATGAGGGCGACGAGCCGGGCGATCGTGTCCCGGCGCTCGAGCAACCGGGCGACCTGCTCGACTTCCCTGGCATCGAAGGCGCATTCGATCACGGGGGTCAGAAAATGAAGCGCCTGGCTCCCGAGAAAATTCATCGGCCCCATGGA
>DIHJ01000075.1:2328-19869 GCA_002420105.1 Nitrospira sp. UBA5699 | reverse complement strand
CTTCGATCCGCGTGTCGGGACCGACCTTCGTGTCCAGCCGCATCCGGTAGCCGACGGTGCCGCCGACCGGCTCGCCGCGCGTGACCGCCATCCGGTGCGCCGCCGCGCGGGCCGCGAGGCGGCGGGGCTCCAGCATGAGGATGCGCATGTCCCGGAGCCAGGGAGCGTCGAGCAGCGCCGGCGGCACGCCCGTGGTCTTTCCCGCGCCGGGCGGCGCGGTGAGCAGGACGTTGCGCCCCGCGGTCAGCGCGTCGCGGAGCGCCGGCAGAACATCTTCTATTGGAAGTCCGGACATGATAGGGTTCTCGCTCATCGAATCGGGCAGACTGTAGCAGAAGCCGATTATGAGAAGGAATGGCAGGAGAACCGGTGTCGGACGTCCAACAGATCATCGAACAGATCCGGCAGGCTTTTCGGGAGACGGAACATCCGGGGGACGCATTTCTCCAGGGCAGCCAGGAGGGCTGTGAACCGGCAGAAGTGACCGCGCCCTTCAAGGGCGTCGCCCATTGGTCGCAGGTGGATGCCGCGATCCTCGATCCGAACGACACGGCGTTGAGCTTCTTCTCCGAGGGAGGGTTCCGGCATTTTCTCCCGGCGTTTCTGATCGCGGACCTCCAAGACCGGCTGCAGACGGCCGATCCGTTGTTTCACGTGACCCACGGGTTTTCCGACAAGGTCGTGACGATCCCGGCCGGTCCGCGCCTCTATGAGAAAACGATCGGCCAATCGGCCTTCGTCAATCCCAGGCGATACGGCGCCATGACCTGGCAGGACCACGCGCGTTGCCGCCTTTCCGTGTTTGCGAGAGAGGAAGCCCGCGCCATCGTAGCCTATCTGGAATGGAAACGGGAGACCGACCGGGAGGGGATCCATCGGGAGGAGATCACCGCCGCGCTGGACAGGTTCTGGTATCGCCGCGCGAACGAGGCGCCGACGCAGGAAGCGCTGCAACGGCATCTCCGCGAAGAAGCGGCGTATCTGAAAGAGGCGACCGGCCCGCCGGGCTAGAGGGTACACGACCGGGAAGGAAACTATGCCGGACTATCAATGGACGACGACGAAGCCGACAGAGCCGGGCTGGTACTGGTTCCGCGGCGAGGCTCACGAGGCCGATGCCTTCATCGTGCAGATCGACGGAGCGGGCCAGTTTCAGTGGCCGGACGGGGGATTCCAGGAGGTGAAACTGGCCAAAGGCGAGTGGGCGGGGCCGATTGAGGAGCCGAAAGAATGAGTTGGCGAGACAGGTGCTCCCTGTGCTCGCGGAACGCGACACGCGGGAATTATGAGATGTTGAAATTGCGGGCGGTGTTCGTCCGACGCGCGCACGAGGGGAGCAACCTGTCTCCCACCGCACAAGCAATCGCTCAATCGGCCGAGGAGATGAAGCAGAACAAGCGAGCTTGGAAGGGGCATGTTGATATGCTGCTCGTTCAAGGGGATCCCGCGCGCGCGTATTCATTGATACTAAGGTAGAGGGTTGATGCAGCAGCAGCCGGTTGAGCCGCATGTGTTCGTCATCCTGGGGGGAACGGGCGATCTGACCCGCCGGAAGCTCCTGCCCGCGCTCTACCATCTGCGGGATCAGGGGCTGCTGGAGAAGCGGAACACGCTGATCGTCGGGGCGGCGCTGCCGGAGATGAGCGAGGAGGCCTTCCGCCTCTGGGCTTTCGAAGGCCTGCGCCACTCCGGCACGCGCAACGTCAACGAACTGCGGACCTGGTGCGACGCCTGCATCCACTATCAGTCCGTGCACGAGGGGACCCCGGAGGATTTCGAGACGCTCGCGGCGTTCATCGGGCGGCTGGAACGGGCGCACAACATGCCGGAGAACCGTATTTTCTATCTGGCCCTGCCGCCGGACATCGTCCCGACCGTGATGGAGCGGCTGGATCAGGTGCGGCTCCTCAAGAGTCACGGCTGGGTGCGCGTCGTCTTCGAAAAGCCGTTCGGGCACGATTTTCACTCGGCCCGGGCCCTGAACACCATGCTGCATCGCTATCTGGACGAATCGCAGATCTATCGCATCGACCATTACCTCGGGAAGGAAACCGTGCAGAACCTGCTCGCGTTCCGGTTCGCCAACCCGATCTTCGAATCGCTGTGGCGGCGCGATGCCGTCGAGAGCGTGGAAATCACGGTGGCGGAGGACATCGGCGTCGAGCACCGCGGAGCCTACTATCAGCAGGCCGGTGCGCTGCGCGACATGGTGCAGAACCACCTGACGCAGCTCATGACGGTCGTCGCCATGGAAGTGCCGGTGTCGTTCGACGCGGCGGCCATCCAGGCCGAAAAGATGAAGGTGCTGCATTCCATCGCGCCGATCGATCCGCAGAACGTCGTCTTCGGCCGATACACCTCCTGGAAACTCGGCGACGTGGTCATTCCCGGCTATCTCCAGGAGGCCGGCGTCCCCCCGGATTCCCGGACCGAGACGTTCGTGGCGTTGAGAGCGGAAATCCACAACTGGCGATGGAAAGGGGTGCCCTTCTATCTGCGGACGGGCAAACGGCTTCCGCGGAAGCTCACCCAGATCGCCGTCACGTTTCACGAGGCGCCCACGCAGGTCTTCCGGTCGCTCGACCCCGGCAGCATTCCGCCCAACAAGCTGCTCATCACCCTGCAGCCCAGCGAGGGATTCGCCCTCTGTTTCTCCGTCAAGACGCCGGGCCGCCCGTTCCGGTTCGCCGACCACGCCCTGCAGTTCAGCTATGAAAAGGCCTTCGGGGAACTCCCCGAGGCCTACGAGACGCTGCTGCGCGACGTGATGATCGGCGACCAGACGCTCTTCGTGACCGCCGACTTCACCGAGACCGCCTGGAGGCTCTACGATCCGCTGCTGGCGGGCGAGCGGCCCGTGTACGACTACACGGCGGCGACCTGGGGGCCGCGCGAAGCGGACGCGCTGCTGGAGCGGTTCGGGCACCGATGGCAGTTGGGATGGTAAGGCGGCGCGGGCTGTGGCATGCTGTCTGCCGCCGGCGACCATCCGGCAAGCCCTCGCACGAAGTTCGGCGATCGATCACAGCAAGGAGGACGGATTGATGCAGCGTTCAGTGGGAGATTCGATTCAACGGTTGATGAATCTGATGTTCAAGGCGCATCCCTGGCACGGGGTGTCCATCGGGGAAAAGGCGCCGGACATCGTGACGGCCTATATCGAAATCGTGCCGACCGACACGGTGAAGTATGAAGTCGACAAGGACAGCGGGTTTCTGAAGGTGGACCGTCCGCAGCGGTTTTCGAATTTCTGCCCGGTCTATTACGGGCTCGTGCCGCAAACCTACTGCGGCGAGCGGGTGGCGGGGCTCTTCTCCAAGCGGGCGAAGCGGAAGGGGATGGTCGGCGACGGCGATCCGCTCGACATCTGCGTGCTCACCGAGAAGACGATCCCGCACAGCGACATTCTCCTGACCGCCATTCCCATCGGGGGCTTCAGCATGGCGGACGGAGGTGAAGCGGACGACAAGATCATCGCGGTGATGAAGGAGGACGCCGCCTACGGCACCTTCACGGACATCGGCGACTGCCCGATCACCCTGATCGACCGGCTGCAGCACTATTTCCTCACCTACAAACAGGCGCCCGGCGCGGTACAGCACAAGGTGGAGATCACGAGCGTCTACGGGCGCGAGGAGGCCCTCAAGGTCATCCGCGCCAGCCATGCCGACTACCGCGACAAATTTCCGGAACTCGAATCCCTCTGGCCGAAACAGATGGCGACCTGATCGCAGAAAGGCGGGACGCACCGTTTATGAAGCACGACACCAACCATCCGCCCGCGCCGACAGCGGTCCACGGATTCTCTCCCGGTTTCGCGGCGCTCGGGCTGGAGGCGAGAATCCTGACGACGCTGGAGGCTTTGGGGTACGAAGAGCCGACGCCGATTCAGCGGGAGGCGATTCCGCCGCTGCTCGCGGGCAAGGACCTCCTGGGTCAGGCGGCCACCGGCACGGGCAAGACCGCGGCCTTCACGCTGCCGCTGCTCCAGCGGATCGCGCACGGAGCGAAGCAGAAGCCCGCCGCGCTCATCCTGGTGCCGACGCGCGAGCTTGCGATTCAGGTGGGCGAAGCCGTGCAGCGGTACGGCAAGGAATTGCGGGCGACTGTGCTGGCCGTCTACGGCGGCCAGGCGATCGGTCCGCAGTTCCACGCGCTCCGGCGGGGCGTGGACGTGATCGTCGCCACGCCGGGCCGCGCGCTGGACCATATCCGCCGGCAGACGTTGAAGCTCAATCAGATTCAGGTCGTCGTGCTCGACGAAGCCGACGAGATGCTCGACATGGGGTTTGCCGAAGACCTCGACGCGATTCTGGAGCAGACGCCGGCGGCCAAGCAGACGGCGTTGTTCTCCGCGACCATGCCCCCCCGCATCCGGTCGATCGCGCACCGGCATCTCAAGGAGCCCGTCGAAATCACGATCGCGAAGGAGCCGGTCAAGGCGGGCGCCGCGCCGCGGGTGCAACAGACGGCGTACGTCGTCCTGCGGCCGCATCGGGGCGCGACGCTCGCGAGGGTCATCGACATGGCCGCCCCCAAGTCGGCCCTCGTCTTCTGCCGCACCAGAGTGGAAGTGGACGAAGTGACCGCCATGCTGAACGGCCGCGGACACCGGGCCGAAGCGATCCACGGCGGGATGGGACAGAGCCAGCGCGACCGGGTGATGAACGCCTTCCGGACCGGGCAGACCGAACTGCTCGTCGCGACCGACGTGGCCGCGCGCGGGCTGGACATCCCGCACGTGTCGCACGTCATCAACTACGACCTGCCGTCCTCCGCCGAAGTGTACGTGCATCGCATCGGACGGACGGGACGCGCCGGCCGCGAAGGCGCGGCCATCACCATTCTCGATCCGCGCGAGCAGCGCCTCTTGCGGAGCATCGAACAGCATACGAAGGCCAAAGTGACCGTGGCCCCGGTGCCGACCGTGGCCGATCTCCGGGCGAAGCGGCTGGAACGGACCAGGGCCGCCGTGCAGGAGGCCATGGAGACGGAGGATCTCGACCGGTTCGCGGGCGTCGTCCAGTCGCTCGCCGCATCCGGAGACCCGGCGAAGGTGGCTGCGGCGGCCGTGAAACTCATCTTCCGCGCGCAGGGCGGCGAGCGGGCCGAACAGGAGATTCCCGCCATCCAGCACCGCCCGCCGGAGACGCATCGGCCCATGCATCGCCAGGCGGGGTATGCCGACGACCGGTATCGCGGAGCGCCGGCGAGGTCCGGCGAGCGGCAGCCGGTCGGCCGGCCCGGCCGCGGCGGGCGGGAGGCGGGTATGGCGCGCGTCTATATCGGGGCGGGGCGGGACGCCGGCATCAGGCCCGGCGACCTCGTCGGCGCCATTGCGAACGAAGCGAAGGTGAACTCCAGCGTCATCGGCGCGATCGAGATCGAAGACCGGTTCTCGATCGTGGACGTGCCGGAGGCGATGGCCAAGGGCATCATCGAGGTGCTCGGGCGTTCGCGGATCAAGGGGCGCAAGGTGGGCGTGCGCCTGTTCCGGGAGTAGGAGAGGAACGTCCGGATCCGCGGCGTGAGCCGTTACCGCGCGCCGGTTTTCGCCTGCAGGCTCTGCATGTAGGCGGCGATCGGATGGTCCGGCGGCTGCTGGTTGCCGAGGGTACTCCAGAACGACGTCACCGAAAACCGCGACGCCTGATGTTCCGGAAAATACGCGTAGGTCGTCCCGTCCTTCAGGACCACCTCCGGGCCGAAATGCTGGAACGGGCCTTCGTCCAGCAGTGAGAAGATGTCGAGCGGCGGCAGGAGCGGCACCGGGTCCCTGTCGTTCACGAACCGCAGAAGGGGAAGTCCGCGGTACTTCGCCGCTCCCTGGCGGTTCGTCACCTTCGGCTGGCCGAACGTCATCGCCTGCCCGAGCGTCACCCCGTCTTCCTTCAAGAGCATCAGGACGATGACCGCGGCGGCGCCGCCGAGGCTGTGGCCCGTGACCCGCGTGTCGTATCCGGGTTTGAGCAGCGGCTTCGCGAACCGGTACACCTGCAGAGCCGTATCGGCGAAGCCTTTGTGCAGCGGGACCTGCAGGCGGGAGTCCACCACCTTGTTGTAGTCCACGTCGAGTTTCACGTTTGCGAGATTCGACGTGCCCCGCACCACGATCCACTGGAGCTTCTTCGCGTCGTCGGTCTCCACGTAGGCCTTCACGCCCGTGGCGGTTTCGGGAAGGATCGAGACCGTCGTCCCGGCCGGCGCCTTCTGTCGGATCGTCGCGTCCGATTCGTAGACCAATGCCGCCCGCTGCGCATAGGCCAGGGCCTGGATGAAGTCGATCGGGGCGGGCGGCGTGCCCGGGGTCGGCTTGGCGATCTTCTTGCCGCAACCGGCGGGCCCCGTCGCGACGGCGAGCAGGACAATGACGGCGAAACCGGTTCGGAACGGCATACGTGAGGCGGATGGCATGGTGATGCGTTGCTCCCTTTTCGGATGAGTGGCGGCTCGACGATCCTTCTATCGTTCCGGGCCGGACAAGTCAACGCCGGTCCGCCTGTCGGGCCGCGCATCTTTAGTTGGGCGCGGGGTGGCGGCCCTGTTAGGATGCGGGCATTCAAGTGACCGGACCAGCATGACCCCATGAGATTCCCACAGCTCCAGGCCGGGCCGCGCCGGGCCGCGGTATTCTTCATTCTCGTCACCGTCATGCTCGACGTGCTGTCGTTCGGGATCATCATTCCCGTCCTGCCGAAACTCGTCGAACAGTTCATGTCCGGCGACACGGCGCGGGCGGCGGAGATCTACGGTCTGATGGGCATGGCCTGGGCGCTGATGCAGTTGGTCTGCTCGCCGATCCAGGGCGCGCTCTCCGACCGGTTCGGGCGGCGGCCGGTCGTGCTGCTCTCGAACGCCGGCCTCGGCCTCGACTACATCCTCATGGCGCTCGCGCCGGACGTCACCTGGCTTTTCCTCGGTCGCATGATTTCCGGCATGGCCTCTTCCAGTTTCAGCACGGCCGGCGCCTACATCGCCGACGTCACCCCGCCGGAGAAGCGGGCCGCCTCGTTCGGCCTGATCGGCGCGGCGTTCGGATTGGGCTTCGTGCTCGGTCCGGCCGTCGGCGGTCTGTTGGGCGCGGACGATCCGCGCCTGCCGTTCTGGGGCGCGGCGGCCACGAGCCTCGTGAACGCCTGCTACGGCTTTTTCGTCCTGCCGGAATCGCTTCCCCGCGAGAAACGGATGGGCTTCTCCTGGAAGCGGGCCAATCCGGTCGGCTCGCTGGTGCTGTTGCGGTCGCACCATGAGCTCTTCGGCCTCGCCGCCGTCGCCTTTCTCGGCTATCTCGCCCATGCGGTGCTGCCCAGCGTCGCCGTGCTCTACGTCGGCTACCGGTACGGATGGGGTTCGACGGCGGTCGGGTTCATGCTTGCCGCGGCCGGCGTGAGCGCGATGATCGTGCAGGGCCTGCTGATGAAGCCGATCACCGCGCGGGTCGGGGAACGCAAGACCCTCCTGATCGGATTGGCCAGCGGGACGATCGGATTTGCCGCGTATGCGTTCGCCGCCGAGGGGTGGATCTATTGCGCCGGCATTCCCGTGATGGCCTTCTGGGGGCTGGCCGGCCCCGCCGTGCAGGGACTCATGACGCGCCGCGTCGGCCCGTCCGAACAGGGGCAGTTGCAAGGGGCGATCGCCGGGCTCTCCGGCATCGCAGGCCTGATCGGTCCCGGTCTCTTCAGCCAGACCTTCGCCTTCTTCATCGGTGCCTCTTCTTCACCGGACGTCCCCCGGTCCTCATTCCACATGTCTAATTTCACATTGTGGTTGGGGCCCCTTCCCGGCGCGCCCTTTCTCCTGGCCTCGCTGCTCTTGCTGTTGGCGATGGGTTTGGCCTGGCGGGCGACGAGGGCGCGGGGGACATGACACGGCGCTGAGAGCGGCGGTTGGAAGCCGCGTCGCAAGTTGCGGCCCGTCCGGCGATGCGCTACCCTGAGGCCGCCGTTGTCACCAAGAGGGGGCCGATGTCCGATCGTCGCGACCAGATCCCAGGATCCGCACCGGTCCGCCCCGAGCGGAAAGCCGGCCTCCGTTCGATCCCGCCGATGGTGTTCGTCATCGTCATCGCGGTGGCGATCAGTATCGGCTATCAGGTCTGGCAACTGACCCAACCGGCCTTCCCGCTCGACCTCAACAGCGCCCGCCTCGAGCATCTCGCCGCACTGCCCGGCATCGACGAGGCGACCGCGCAGAAGATCGTCGCCGGCCGTCCCTACAAGAGGAAGGACGAACTGGTGCGCAGGCAGATCCTCGACGAAACGCAGTACGAACAGGTCAAGGAACAGATCGTCGCCAGACAGAAGTAACCGGGAGCAACGGAAGGCTCAGGCGCCGGGGCCGGCCGGGGGAAGGTTCGCTCGCAGATCTGGACGAGTGGGGTCGTGCCGATCGGCTTCGCGAGAGAGTGTCCGGCGCTCAAGCCGATGGCCCCATCGCGGATCTCGCGTCCCGAGGCGCACGCGTCAATCGGATCATCTACGTAAATTAGCTCCGCAGACCCGTCGCCGGGATATCGATCGGTGCTACGATAGGGCATGCCTGCCGCACCGGATGAGCCCGTCACCACGAACATCCCGCAGCGGATGGACCGGCTGCCCTGGTCGCGGTGGCACCGGCTGGTCGTCATGGCGCTCGGCGTCACCTGGGTGCTTGACGGCTTGGAAGTCTCCATCGTCGCCGCGCTCGGTCCCATTCTCACCCACGAGAGCACGCTGCACCTGAGAGAATCGGAGGTCGGGCTCGCCGCGTCGGCCTACCTGGCCGGTTCCGTGCTCGGCGCGATCGTCTTTTCCTACCTCACCGACCGGCAGGGGCGGAAGAAATGGTTCATGATCACGCTCCTGCTCTATCTGACCGCCACGGTACTGACGGCCCTGTCCTGGGACCTCTGGAGCTTCATGGGCTTCCGCTTCCTGACCGGCGCCGGCATCGGCGGCGAATATGCCGCGATCAATTCGGCCATCGACGAACTCATCCCGGCCCGCTGGCGCGGGCAGACCAACCTGGCGATCAACGGCAGCTGGTGGCTGGGCACGGCGGCCGGCGCGCTGCTCACGATCGCCTTGCTGAATCCGCAGCTCGTCCCGGAACCGTTGGGCTGGCGACTCTGCTTCGGGTCGGGCGCGGTCCTCGGCATCGGCATCGTGCTCGTCCGGCGGCTCGTTCCGGAGAGTCCCCGCTGGCTCATGACCCACCGCCGCGTGGATGAAGCGGAAGCGGTCGTCTCCCGGATCGAGGAACAGATCGTACTGGAGGAACGGATCGAGTCGTTGCCGACGCCGGAGGGTTCCATGACTGTGCACGCGCAACCCCAGGCCACGCTGGCCACGGTGGCGCGCCAGCTCCTCTACGCCTATCCGCAACGCACGGTTCTGGGCCTCGCGCTGCTGACCACGCAATCATTCATGTATAACGCGATCTCCTTTACCTATCCATTTGTTCTCACGAAGTTTTACGATGTGCCGACCGGCAGCATCGGGTTCTACATCCTGCCGTTCGCGCTCGGCAACTTTCTCGGGCCGCTGGTGCTCGGCCCTGCGTTCGATCGGGTCGGCCGCAAACAGATGATCGCCGGGACCTACGCGCTGGCCGGCTGCCTGCTGGCCGTCACCGGGTATCTCTTCTGGCAGGGCGCCTTCACCTCTGTGACCCAGACACTGGCCTGGTCCGCGATCTTCTTCTTCGCCTCGGCCGGGGCCAGCGCCGCCTATCTGACCGTCAGCGAGATCTTTCCCCTGGAGATCCGCGCGATGGCCATCGCCTGTTTTTTCGTGGTGGCGCAGGGGGCCGGGATTGCGGCGCCCTGGCTCTACGGGAAATTGATCGAAACCTCCGCCGAGAGCATCTTCTACGGCTATCTGCTGGGCGCAGGGCTGATGCTCGCCGGAGCCTGCGCGGAGCTGTGGCTGGGCGTGAAAGCCGAGGGGCGGCCGCTCGAAGCCATCGCCGCGCCGCTCTCGGCGCAACGGCAGGGAAAGGCGGCAGGGGACGACGAGTAGGGCGTGAGGCCATGCAAAAGGTCCTGCCGGCGGCGGCGCTCGCTGCGGCGATGCGCGCATTGTTCCGAAGGACCGAGCCGACCAGGACTGCGGGAACGACCGCGCCCATGTTGACTCGGCCGGGCTACGGTCGGTAGCGTGAGGGGCGGCGCCGCGATTCCCGTTCCACGATCCGGAGGAGGTTCCTTGTCGATCCCCCGCCTGTGCCTGTCGCTGGTCCTGCTCGTCTCGTCGATGGCAGGCCGCGCGATCGCCCAGGATCCGGCCCCCAAGGCCGAATCCGGCCTCGAACCGGAGTTCCGGCAACTGCGCGCGAAGCTCGCGGCGCAGCCGGAGTTCAACGGGACGGATGCGGTCTCGAAGTTCCGGCTGGCCGAGGAACTCGCCCGTCGCGGGGACGTGCAGGGCGCGATCGAAACCTACCGCGCGGCGATTCACCTCAAAGCCGACTGGCCCGATCCCTACCGGGGACTGGGTCAGGTGCTGCTCGATCACCACGACTACAGCGAAGCCGTTCAGGCCCTGCAGACCGGCATCCGCCTGGGCCGCGACGACTATCAGGCGTTCTATTGGCTCGGGCGGGCCTTCATGGGGAAGGGAGATCTCCCGGCCTCCGCCATCGCGCTGGAGCGAGCGGCGGAGCTGAAACCGGACGACGCGGACACCTTCGCCGATCTCGGGCTCGTCCGGATGGCCCAGGGCGACGTCGCGGGCGCGGAACAGGCCCTGACCCGTGCGATCCGGTTGAAGCCCGACTTGGCGGACGCGCACCGGCTGCGGGAGCGACTGATGAAGGCCCAAGGCGATCCGGAGTTGGCCAGGGAGGCCGGAGCGGCGCTGCTCAAGTCTCTGTTCGCGCGGGAATGAGCCGTGCGATTCACGGCCGCCAGGTCGGCTGCTCCCCAGAAGTGGAAAGCACGACGGCATGCACGGAGAGTTGATGGCCGTCCGGCTGCTCCCAGGTCTTCAGCCACATCTGATGCAGTTCGCGCACTTCGATCGGGCCGAGCGACACCCAGCCCGGCTGTGCCGGCAACTCTCCCTTCACGCAGGTTTTCGCGCAGAGATTGATCCAAGGATGGCCGGGATCGCCGCTCCCGAATGCCCAGACGAAATAGGTGCCGCCAGGCAGCTGCGACGTGGCGCGGATCGGGGACACGCCGGGCAGGGGCTGACGGAACATCACCACGCGATCGGCCCGCTCCCTGGGCACGCCGCAGGTCTCGCCTTTCGCATAGACCCAGAGGGTGTATTCGCCCGAATTCGCCTTGCAGCCCTCGAAGGCCTGGTCCGTGCCGCCTTTCCAGTCGGACGCGCGGAAGATCTGCGTGGTCGGAGGCGGGGAGGGTTCCGCGCCACGGGACGGGGAACCGAGCGTGAGCCAGAGGATACAGCAGGCGAGGGGGATGGTGACCAAAGGCCGACGAAGCCGCATGACGCGTTCTAGCGAAAGTGGGTGTGCCCGGTCAATCGCCGCGGCGATCCTCACGTCCCGGCGAGATGCGCGAACTGCAATCGCAACGCCTGGATCTTCGACAGGTACAGCCGCACCTCGTGGTCGCCGCAGCGCTGGCGGGGCGCGGGCCGGAATCCGCGCCGCACGAAGTCGTGCCCCGCGCCGGCGCCGCAGAGATGGATCACCGCCGCCAGGTCCTGCTTCTGCCGGAGCGAGGCGCCGGACCGCCTGGCGCCGACGGCGCGCGCGATCTGGCGATCGAGGAGCGCCGCGGTCAGCTCGATCGCATGGCTCGGCAGCACGCGGCTGTAGAGGCTGTTGAACCAGCAGGACTTCATGTCGTGCCACGGGCCGTCTTCGACCACCTTGTGGTCGTGGATGCAGTAGCGCTTCGCCTCTTCGAACGTCCCGTCGGTGATCTGAAACATCCCGACCGCGCTCGACGCCGGCTGGTACCATTCGAGCGGGTTCGACGACCAGCGCCAGCGCCAATAGGTGCGCGCCACCGGATTGCCCGCTCCCTCCGCCTGGGCCAGCGCCGCCAGGAGCTCCGGCGTGACGGTTGCCGTGGAATGTTCGCGGAAGAGCGCGCCGTATTCCCTCCAAGTCTCGGCGGGGCTCTTGTTGAGGGCGCGGTCCAGGGGAAAGAGGATCTCGCTCGGTTTGGAGTAGGCGTGGTAGGCCCAGTTGATCCCGAGCCACGACAACAGGAGCGCCGACAGGATGATGACGGCCCGCAGGGTCGGAGGCGACTTGAGGACGGCCTTGTTGACGCGGCGGAATTCGCGCCAGCGGCGGCGGAAGAAGCGCGAGAACGTTTTGAGGGTGCGGCGGCGGCGGGGACGGCGACGACGGGGGGCGCGGAGGTTGGGGCGAGGGGGCATGGGAACAATATAGCTGAAAAAGCCCGGAGAGTGGCCTGATCGGTCCCTGTGCTCGCCGAACGCGACACACGAGAACAATCTAAGGAAGGTCTGATTAATTCCCGATTGTGATCAGCCGACCTTCAAAAATCTTGGAATTCGACGGGGCGAAGTCTGGAACTTTGAATTAATCAGACCTTCCCTAATTGTTAAGGTGTGGGCGGTGTTCGTTCAGGCGCGCACGATGGACCGATGCAGGCCACGTGGCAGCCCATGCGCCTGAGAGGGGAAGAGAATTGAGCGGGCTTGAAGGGAGCGTTCGGCTTGCAGGACTGGTGATCGAAGCGGAGGGTTCGGCCCTGCGGCCTGGAGACTACGAGCCGGGGATCTTCCGCACTGCGGCCGACAGGGCTCCGAAGAGCGGGTCTTGTGCGCGTCCGGAAAGATGGCCGAAGAGCAGCCGGACTTCCTGTTGCGCGCCGCCGAGCAACTCGACCTCTCCCTT
Source organism: Nitrospira sp. UBA5699 (assembly GCA_002420105.1). Taxonomy (GTDB): domain Bacteria; phylum Nitrospirota; class Nitrospiria; order Nitrospirales; family Nitrospiraceae; genus Nitrospira_C. Next base: position 7,044 of record DIHJ01000075.1, on the reverse strand, counting down.
CGCCTCCGCCTCCCGGGCCGTGTCCTCGTGCAACAGTCCGACGCCGATGCCTCCGCGATCAGCGTCCGCGTCACGTTCTCCTGATCGACGCTGACGAGCTTCTCCGGACGGAACCCGTTCCGCTCGAACAGCACCAGCCCGAGTTCGTCCTCCATGGCCTTGATATGGGCGCTCACGGCAGGCTGGCTGAGAAACAGGAGTTCCGAGGCGCGCGTGATGCTGCCCTCCCGCGCGACGGTCACGAACGTTCGCAGCTGATAGATTTCCATGCGGTCACCTCCACCCTCAACAACCCTCCGTCGCGATCACACGGCCCGGCGACGAAGGGACGAACGTCTTGCCGCTCGCGCGCCCCTGGCCGCTAGGCATGCAGGCGCAGCAGGTAACCGACCGGCAATGCCGACAGGTACAGCCCGACACCGAAGACCGTATGGGTGACCAGGCTCTTCAGTCTGGCCTGAGCCGGATTGGGCGTCTTTGCCGCCGCGATGCCAAGTCCCAGAGCCGGCTGCACGATGAAATACGGAATGGGTACGGTCCCGACGCCGACCAACAGAGCCGGCAGCAGAGACGGCTGTTCGAGCCAGCTGCCCGACAGGACGCTCACGAGCAAGACCGCAAAGGCGATGCCGATCAGGTAGTGCGCGGTCCAGCCTGGTACGCATTCTAACGGCCTTTTCGGGGCTGCGGCAATGTTCGCATGCGCGAAGGTGCCGGTCGGCATATGGCCCAGCCAACGCCCGACAAGGCAGAAGTTGAGCGAGGAGATATTGAAGGCCCGTTGCAGGAACAGGTTCCAGACGTCCATGATCACGACCGCTCCGATTCCGACGACGACCGCCCCGACGATGTGGATCGTTTCGATGTGCATCAGCATCCCTCCTTGTTTGAGCCCGGCCTTAGACCGTTCTTCCGTCCGTCACTTGCCGTCCTCGACGACGGCGGACACCAACTTGCGGACCAGCGGCGTGATGAGCGTGATCGTCGGGAAGGCGATGACGAACGCCAGCGACCAGGCCTTCAGCCAGATGAGCAGGATCCTGTCGATCAGTCCCATGTTGAAGACCGAAATGATGGACGACATGATGCTCGACATGAGCAGCGCCATGAAGAATGAAAGCGACCGCAGTGCGGGGCCATGCAACCCCTCGCAAGGCGCAGCAGCCCCGCCATTCTCCGGGGAACGTGGGATGACCGACGCAGGTCGGAACCAATCAAGGTGAGTGCGCCGCCGCCCCGACATTGGGATGCACCGGCAGCCCTTGGAGAGTCTTGACACGATACGCTGAGAGGGGAAGACAGAGGCAGATGTTGAGGCGATTTACCTTTGCATGTTAAAGTAAAGCGGCTTAGCGGAGGAGGCATCATGGCTGTTCAGAAGCTCAGCAGTAAGAACCAGATCGTCATTCCGAAAGAAGCCCGTCAGGCGATGGGCGTCAAAGGCGGTGATGAACTGCTGGTCGTCGTGAAGGATGATCTCACGCTGATCATGCCCAAGCCCAAGCGGTATGCACGGACGCTACAAGGGCTTGCCAAGGGCACCTATCCGTCCGGTTACCTGAAGCGAGAACGTCGGTCGTGGTAGAGGCTTCCGCCACACAAGGCTTTCCCGACGAACATCAACGGATCGGGCTCGACACGAACGTCTTCATCTACTTTCTCGAAGACCATCCTCGGTATCGGGCCTGGTGCGCCTCGTTGTTCGACCGGATCGAGCGAGGGCGCAACCCTGCAGTAACCTCGACCGTCACCCTTCTGGAATTGCTGGTTCAGCCCTATCGGGAACACAAAGAGGAACTGGCCCAAAAGATCTTCGCCCTCACCACGACGTACCCGACGCTCGAGTGGGTTCCTCTTAGCGTGACTCTCGCAGATCGAGCGGCCGACCTGCGCGCCCGCTATCGGCTCAGCACGCCGGACGCCATTCAATTGGCCACGGCGATCGGCCGCAAGGCCGCTAGATTTTACGGGAACGATCGGAACCTCCGCCGAGTACAGGAAATTGAATGCGTGATCATCGGTGATCTGACGTAATCGCCGTCTGCTCCGTCGAATGGCGCGTCGTACCTTTCTGTTGCATCCTCGTGTGAGCAGCGTAAGAGATCGGACCATTCGCCCTGCTCATCGACCGGTTTGTCCGCTGTCCGGATGTAACAGGAAGGAAACAAATCCGGGGAGTCATCAGATGATGCCGCCCAATTTTGCGCGCGCGTCGGCCAGAAAATGAGCAGCCGTACAGGCGTCGCCGGGCGATACGGCCGATCCTGGTCGAGACGTCCGTCCCGAAACCTGCTCGAGGGCCTGTTCGCTGACGGCTATTCGACCACATCATTTCCATTGCGTTAACTCCGCGTAAACATCGAGTTACCCTCCGACAACGGCCCCCGTGGTACCTCCTTTGCACCCATGACCGGCCGTAAGACGGTCGCAGGTACCGTCGAACATACAACGACTGCGAATTTAACGGAGGGCACATGATCATGGTGATCGGGTTTGCGACAATGACCGGGTTGGTATGGGTTCTCGCCGACGGCATGGCACGGGAGAGCGAAGCAGAGAAGCGGCGCATGGGGACGCCTTCCGACTGCGGCCTCCCGCCGGCCCTCACGGAAATCCGTGAAACCCTGAAGGAGGCAGCCTAGGCAGATGCGAATAGTTCGGTCTCGCGAAATCACCGGCCCGATGATCGGCCGGCGACAGGGTCCGCCGGAGCATCTCCGCTGGGTGATGTGGGTCCTCACCGTTTTCATGGCGGTGAAGCCGAAACCGCTGCAGCTGTAATTGCCGGTTGCCATCTTTTCCCGTGATTCCCAATGCCGTCGCCAGTTCTGCCTCGTCACGTCGATCGCCGACCGTGTAGAATATCCGTTCAAGACCCGCCGGGCCGCCTGCGATCCTGCGCGGCCCGGTCGATGGAGGGACCAGTGATGAAGATCGCGCGATCCCGTCGGGAAGGCCAATACGATGGGCGTTGTGTCCGGATCGGACCCCTCGTCCGTTTCCTGCTGGTGATCGGATGGCTGGCCAGTCCCGCCTTGCCGGCCGGCGCAAGCCATCAAGGCCATGCAGGTCATGCGGCCGACGAGGCCCATGAGACGAGCGGGCCGGGAGTCCCGATTCCCGGGGCATCGTTCCGGGTCTTCCTCGGCGAGGGCGACGCGACGGCGGGGTCCGCGGGATGGGACCGGGTTCAGGCCGACGCCGCCACTCGAACGGTCGTCGCGGCGTTCACCCTGATGCTGCAACACAGGACTGAGTATGCGCGCTTCGATGAAGCGGTGACGAAGGGGCTGCTCGACCGCGTCGTCATCGAACCGACCGTCGTCAATCGCGAAGGCAAGCCGTTCCCGTTTCTGGTCGCCAGGACGGCGGACCCGGGACGGGTGCGGCTGCTGATCAGCGCGTCGTCGCTGCAAGAGGCGGGTTATCTGGACCATCCCGACCGGCTGGTGCCGGTGTTGGCCAGGGAGTTTCAATGGGTGGTCGGGAAAGCGGACACCAGTCCAAGGCCCAAAGCCGTTCCGGTGGAGCGCGACCTGGCACGGGCCCCGATCCTCACGGACCGGGACATCCAGGCGCTCCCGGCAGAGGAGCGGGTGCGGGCGTTGCAGGGGCTGTTCGAAACCTATCTGAAAACCGTGGACGACCTGCGGAGCCTGGAGGGGCAACCCTACTACGAGGCCGGGACGACCACGCTGCTTCCGCCGGCCAACCGGGATCAGACGATCAAGTTCTACGACATCCGGGTCCGCGAAGCCCTGCAACTGATCGTGCGGGATTCCTCGTTTATGGAACAGACCCCGCGCGCGGTGAGAAGCCTGCTCGACGGCACAATCTGGAACGTGTCGTTCGTCAAGATCGAGAACCGGGACTGGGCCACGAGGACGCGCGTGCTTCCCGGAGAGAAGGCCGTGACGGTGGGGAAACAGGGCCGCGTGATCCAGCCGGCGGCGATTCTGATCAATACCTATCGGACGGCCGCACCGGACGATCCGTTTTATCGGGATACGAAAGGGCTGCCGATGGGGGCGCTCCCGGCGGACCGGCTGGCGCGCGTGATCGCCTTGGAAATCGAACGGAACATCGTCGAGAAATCCATGACCGGCCACGTCGCCCAGGATGCGACCACGGCCCCGAAGTGAGGACCATGGTCCGGCAAAGATGTGAGGAGGCGCATCCGCGTCTGGTCCCGTGCCGCCCGGTCTCCCGGCGGGCCTGGTATAATGCGCGGGCGGGACAGTCGATGTGACGTATCAACAAGGAGGGATCTGATGTTCAAGGTGTTGAAGACGGCGGTGATCACATGCGGGTTGGTCGGCTTGCTGCTGCCTGTCGGTCTGTCGGCCGAGGAGCCGCTGAAGGACGATGGTTCCCACGTGGCGATCACGGCCCCGAAGGACGGTGACAGCGTGGGCCGGACGTTCGAGCTGAAATACGACCTCCATGCCGGGTCCCAGGCCCACCACGCGCATGTGTACCTGGACGGTCAGTATCAGAAGGGCTTCAAGGGCACCTTCACCAACGTGGCGCCCGGCAAGCACGAGATCAAGGTGCAGGCCGCGAATCATGATCACAAGTTGTTGCCCGCCGCTTCCGTCGTTCACGTCGAAGTGAAATAACTCCCGCCTCAACGTCGCATGTACAGGCGGTCCGGCCTTCGCGGCCGGCCGCCTGCACGATCCTATCCTCGCCTGCGCCTGGTTGACTTCGAGGAGA
>DIHJ01000075.1:1308-2052 GCA_002420105.1 Nitrospira sp. UBA5699 | reverse complement strand
TGGTCGTGGAGCACGGGCCGGGCGGCACGCTGGGGGTCGTTCTGAATCGTTCCACGAAGGTGCTCCTCTCGGAGGCGCTGCCGGAGATCGCCGTGCTGAAGGGGACGAAGCATCGGCTCTTCGCGGGAGGGCCGGTCGAGCCGACGCGGCTGCTCCTGCTGTTCCGGCTCAAGGAGCCGCCGGCGGATGCGCGACCGGTCTTCGACGGGGTCTATGTGGGAGGCACGCCGAAGATCTTGGAACGGATCATCACGCAGGGAAAACCGACCGACAGGTTCCGGGCGTTCGGCGGCTACGCCGGATGGGGGCCGGGGCAGCTGGGCTTCGAAATGCTCCAGGGAGCCTGGGCGGTGCTCAAGCCGGATTCAGCCGGGATCTTCGACCAGGATCCGGAGGCGTTCTGGGAGGATTGCGTGAGGAGGCTGCAGGGGCCAAGGGTGATCTCCAATTAGCAGGCTGTTGATAAAGTCCGCTCTTCTCACCCGCCCAACCCCGGCGCGCCGAGACGCGCCTTTTCCCACACGGCGTTCTCCGTTCGCAAGAATCCTCAACGTACCCCAGAGGGTACGCCTCCGGTTCTTCCTCGCCTGCGGCCTTGCTGGACGGCCTTTCTGAACAGCCTGCAACTTATTGAGGAGAAACGAGCAAGCTTGGAAGGAACATTTATGCCGTTGGACGCGCGCACTGGGAGACCAATCGGCCCACCTTCCGAGAAGACAGCACAAGCGAGCTTGGAAGGCCATT
>DIHJ01000075.1:0-1173 GCA_002420105.1 Nitrospira sp. UBA5699 | reverse complement strand
GTGAAGACGCATGGCCCTGTCGCTGCTTGGCTCCGCAACTCGTTCCCTTCTCGACTTCGTCGAAACGGAACTTCGAACAGTGCTCGCCATCGCCTTCGGCGACCGCAGCGGCAGGGCCATGCAACCTCTCGCAAGTCGCAGCAGCCCCACCATCCTCGGTAGGCGTTTGGGGAATGACGACCGCACGGTGAGACTGATTTGGACCCCTCTTGAGATGGAGTTACGAGCAAGCTTGGGAGGAATATTTTGGGAGGAATATTAAAGTAGGAGTTCGTCCGACGCGTGGAGTGAGAGATCAAGCAAACTACCCGCCAAGCCCTGTAAACAGTGCTATTTTCGGAATCCTTGTATTGACACTTTTCGGCGCGAGTCGTAGCCTGTCCCGATCCTCCCCGATTGTTCACTAAGGCTGTGCATATGGAAGAAGCAAAAAAGCCGAAGATTCAGCTTCCGAAGGATGCTCTAAAGAAGATTAACTTGGGCCAATCATTTGCTGAGTATGACAAGCTTCTTGGCCCGAATGTATTTGTCAGAACCCCCTCGATAGAAGCAGCCACCCAATCATCCAGATCGAAGTGTTTTTTCGTCGGCAGGCGCGGGACTGGGAAAACGGCCATTACCTACTATCTATGCGCAACTTCGAAATGGGCGTTTCAGCTGCACCCACAATCTATAAAACCTTTGAATGTGCCACGGAGTGCCGATGATTACCGCGACACAAGGCAGAAGCCATTTAAGTCGGTACTTTCGTCTTTTAGAAGGGCGCTTGTTGATGAGGCTATGAGTCAGTGGATCAGGAAAGGACAAACAAGTTATTCATCTCTGCCGACTGATCTGACGAGAGAAAGAAATTTTATCGAAGATCATGATTTTGATCAGCGCTTCATCAAGTTTCTAGAAGAAACACTTGGTTCCTTAAACTCTGGGAATGAAAAAGAATGGCTGAAGCAAATTAATCGCACCAAGGACATCTGTAAGGCTGTGGAAGGTTTTGCGGAATTGCACAAGCTTCAGGCGCAATTACTTATCGACCGTATTGATGACGTTTGGGATGGTTCCGACAACGCCGTTGTGTTTCTTATGGCTCTGATGCACGCATGTGTAGAGCAAGGTAGTAACACGGAGTTAGTAAGACCATTGCTATTCTTGAGGGAGAATATTTTTGAGCGTGTT
>DIHJ01000076.1:31909-32160 GCA_002420105.1 Nitrospira sp. UBA5699 | reverse complement strand
CTCCATTGCGGCATCAAGAAACCCGGCCACCTCGACCTGGCCCTGATCGTGTCGGACCGCAGCGGCCCGATCGCCGGCCTGTTCACAAACAATCAGGTCGTGGCGGCGCCGGTCATTCTGGACCGCCTGCACCTCCGGCGCGGCGTCGGACGGGCCATCCTGGTCAACAGCGGCAACGCGAACGCCTGTACCGGCCGGCCCGGGCTCGCGGCGGCGCAACGCACCGCCGCGCTGGTCGCGCGGGCATTGGG
>DIHJ01000076.1:26725-31865 GCA_002420105.1 Nitrospira sp. UBA5699 | reverse complement strand
GCGGGCATTGGGCGTGCCGACGCACGAAGTCTTCATCGGCTCGACCGGCGTGATCGGCCGCGTGCTGCCGGTCGAGCGAATCGTGGACGCGCTCCCCGCGTCGCTCAAGATGCTCAGCCGGCAAGGCGGCGCGCCGGCCGCCCGCGCGATCATGACCACCGACCTCAAACCGAAGACGGCGGTCCGGCAGCAGCGCATCAACGGCCGGCTCGTCACGATCGGGGGGATGGCGAAGGGATCGGGCATGATCCATCCCAACATGGCGACCATGCTGGGCTACCTCACGACCGATGCGGCGATCACCAGACGCGCCCTGCAACGGGCATTGACCGAGGCGGTCGGCGAATCGTTCAATTGCATTTCCGTCGACGGCGATACGAGCACCAACGACACGGTGCTCTGTCTCGCCAACGGCATGGCCGGCAATCGCCCCATTGCGGAAGGCACGCCGGCGTTCCGCCGGTTCGTCCGACTCCTGACGGACGTCTGCCAACCGCTCGCCCTCGCGATCTGCCGCGACGGCGAAGGCGTCACCAAGGTCGTGAAGATCGAGGTCACGGAGGCGAAAAGCCGTGCGCAGGCCGCTCAAGTGGCTCGCACGATCGGAACGTCGAACCTGGTCAAGACCGCGCTCTTCGGCGAGGATGCCAACTGGGGACGGGTCATGGCTGCCGTCGGCCGCGCCGGAGTTCCCTTGAATCCGTCGGCCATCAGCGTCCGGTTCGACGGAGTACCGATGGTGCGGCGGGGGGTCGGCCTCGGCCTTGCGGCGGAGCGCCGCATCGCCAAGGTCTTCCAACGGAAGGAATTCACGATCACCGTGGGACTCGGCCAGGGGCGCCGGAGAGCTCATCTCTGGACCACCGATTTGTCCTACGATTACGTCCGCATCAACGCAAGCTATCGATCCTAGAGCGGATTTGCTCGTTTTCCGCCTTGTAAACGGAAGGCCGCTGTGCTAACGTTCCACGGCTCTTGGGCTGATGAAGCCGGCTCTTTGCTCCGCCATCCCGCGGCGACAAGGGGATTCAACAAAATCAACATCGGCGTCTGCTGACGTCGCTTGGCTTGAGACTAAGGGGGCATGCCCCCTCGCCCGTGCGAACGGGCGCTCTGCAGGCCTTGGGAGGAGGTGAAGGTATGGGAGTTGTGGCAATCAAGGAATTGTTGGAAGCAGGCGTCCATTTCGGCCACCAGACCAACCGGTGGAACCCGAAGATGAAGAAATTCCTGTTCGGGGAACGCAACGGCATCTACATCATCGATCTGCAGCAGACCGTCGCACGGATGGAACAAGCCTATGCCTTCATCCGCGACACCGTCGCCTCGGGGCAGTCCGTGCTGTTCGTCGGAACCAAGCGCCAGGCGGCCGAGATTCTCCAGGAAGAAGCGGTCCGCGCCAACATGTTCTACGTGAACCAGCGCTGGCTGGGCGGCATGCTCACGAATTTCCAAACCATCCGGCGCAGCATCGACAAGATGAAGAAGCTGGAAGGCATGCTGGCCGACCCGGCCCAGCACGGCCTCACCAAGAAAGAGATCTCGCAGAAGCAGAAGGAAATCGTCAAGCTTCAGAAGTTCCTGACCGGCATCAAGAACATGCGCGGCCTCCCCGGCGCCGTGTTCATCCTCGACACGCGCATCGAACGCATCGCGGTGCAGGAAGCCACGCGGCTGGAGATCCCCGTCATCGCCATCGTCGACAGCAACTGCGACCCCGATCACATCACCTATCCGATCCCGGGGAACGACGACGCGATCCGCTCGATCAAGCTCATCACGTCGAAGATTGCCGATGCCTGCATCGAAGGGGCCCATTTACGCACGCAGCGCGACGAAGCCGAATTTCAGCCCGGCCCGGCCGGAGACGAGAAGGCGGCGGCGACTCTCGCAGGCGCACCGGCGTCATAGCGAACGTCCCACGGGCGCGAACCACATCCATCAGCAGCTCACGAAGAAGGATTGTCACGTATGGCTGGAGCAAGTCAGCTTGTCAAAGAATTGAGAGAGAAAACCGGCGCCGGCATTCTGGACTGTCAGAAAGCCCTGCAGGAAAGCGGCGACGACATCGAGAAAGCCGTCGATTACCTGCGGCAGAAGGGCCTGGCCGCGGCGCAGAAAAAATCCGGCCGCGAGACCAATCAGGGCCTCATCCACGCCTACATCCACATGGGCGGAAAGATCGGCGTGCTGATCGAGGTCAACTGCGAAACCGACTTCGTCGCGCGCAACGAGGAGTTCAAGGCGTTCGTCAACGATCTGGCGCTGCAGGTCGCGGCGGCCAAGCCGCAATTCGTCAAGCGCGAGGACATTCCCAAAGAGGTCGTCGACAAGGAACGCTCGATCTACGAGGGACAGGCGAAGGAAATGGGCAAGCCGCCCGCCGCCTGGCCGAAAATCGTGGAAGGCAAGCTGGAGAAGTTCTATCAGGAAAACTGCCTGATGGAACAGGCCTTCATCAAGGACCCCGCCGTCATGGTGAAGGATCTGCTCGCCCAGAAGATCGCCAAGATCGGCGAGAACATGAACATCCGCCGCTTCACGCGCTACCAATTAGGCGAAGCATGAGCTCTGCGAAATACCGGCGCATCCTCCTCAAAGTCAGCGGAGAGATGTTGGCCGGTGAGCAGGGATACGGCATCCAACCCTCCGTGCTCGAAGGTCTCGCCGCGGAAATCGCGGCGGTGGTGGCCCTCGACATCGAAGTCGCCGTGGTCATCGGCGGCGGTAACATTTTCCGCGGCATCGCCGCCAGCGCCTCCGGGATGGAGCGCGCCTCGGCCGATTACATGGGGATGCTGGCCACGGTGATGAACGCCCTGGCCCTGCAGAACGCCCTGGAACGGTCCGGCATCATGACGCGGGTCCAGTCCGCGATCGAAATGCGTCAACTGGCCGAAGGCTACATCCGCCGGCGCGCCATCCGCCACCTCGAGAAGAAACGGGTCGTCATCTTCGCGGGCGGCACCGGCAACCCCTATTTTTCCACCGACACCGCCGCCGCGCTCCGCGCGATGGAGATCGGCGCCCAAGTCATCATGAAGGGCACGAAGGTGGACGGCATCTACGACGCCGACCCGGTCAAGAATCCCTCGGCCACGATGTACCGGGAGATCTCCTTTCTTGCGATCCTGAACCAGCACCTGAAAGTCATGGACGCCACGGCGATCAGCCTGTGCATGGACAACCGCCTGCCCCTGGTCGTCTTCAACCTTAAAGTGCCCGGCAACTTCAAGCGCGTGGCCACGGGAGAACCGATCGGCACGATCGTGACCGCGGACCAGCGCTAACCATTTGCGGAGCCACCATGTCGAATCCTGCTGCCATCCGCCAAGCCGTTACGGGAAAGATGGAGTCGGCCCTCGAGCACCTCAAGCGCGACCTCGCCGGGCTCCGGACGGGACGGGCCTCGGTCGCCCTGCTGGACAACATCCGCGTGGACTACTACGGCACGATGACGCCGCTCCGGCAGGTCGCCAATCTCTCCACGCCGGAGGCGCGGCTGATCACGATCCAACCCTGGGAACCCCAGCTCATCAAGGAAATCGAGAAGGCGCTGGCCACCTCCGGACTGGGCGTCACGCCGTCCAATGACGGCAAGATGATCCGCGTCCCGCTGCCGCCCCTCACCGAAGAGCGCCGCAAGGAACTCAGCAAGATCTGCAAGAAGCACGGCGAGGACACAAAGGTGCACATCCGCGGATTCCGTCGCGATGCGAACGAAGAGTTGAAGAAACTCCAAAAAGATGCAAAATTGACCGAAGACGAACTGCGGAAATCGGAAGCCGAGATCCAGAAGCTCACCGATCAGTATGTCCAGAAGATCGATGACGCGATCAAGAAAAAAGAGCAGGAAATTCTCGAAGTCTGATTTCGGTCCCGCTGCTCGCCCCTGCTCCCTCTAACCGGCGCCCGACGTTGCACACGACCTACGCCACCATCGACCTCTCCGCGCTCGGCCACAATCTCCGGCGGATCCGGGAACGTCTCGCCGCGGGCGCCGACGTGATGGCCGTCGTCAAGGCCAATGCCTACGGCCACGGGGCGGTCGAGGTCTCCCGCGCGCTGGCGCAACAGGGCGTTTCCCGGCTGGCGGTCGCGTCCGTGAAGGAAGGCGCGGCCCTGCGCGACGCCGGCATCACGGCCGATATCCTCGTCCTGGTCGATCTGCTCGACCGGCACATTTCGGATCTCCTGGCCTACCGCCTGACGCCGGTCATCACCGAGCAGCGGCTGCTGCCGGCGCTCGACAAAGCCGCCGAAGCGAAGCGTCTCTCGTTCCCGATTCACCTCAAGGTCGACACGGGCATGGGCCGCTTGGGGTTTGCCCCGGACGACCTGCCCGCCCTGTTCGAAGCGCTGCCCGCGTGGAAATCTCTCCGTGTCGAAGCGGTCATGACCCATCTGGCCGACAGCGACGGCGACGACCCCGGCCATACGGCGCGGCAACTGGAACGTTTTCGCACGCTGCTCGAACGCCTGCGCCGGCAGGGTGCGGTCATCCCGCACGTGCACGCGGCCAACAGCGCGGCGATCGTCCGGTTTCCCGAGTCGCATTTTTCGCTGGTCCGGCCCGGCATCATGCTGTACGGCTATCACACCCTTCCCGGCGGCGTTCCCTGCCCCGACCTCGACCCCGTGCTGGCGCTGCGGACGACCGTGATGCAACTGCGGACGATCCAGCCGGGCGACAGCGTTAGTTACAACCGCACGTTCGTCGCGAAACGGAAGACTCGAATCGCCGTGCTGCCGGTCGGCTACGCCGACGGCTACAGCCGGCGGCTCTCCAACAACGGGTTCGTGCTCATCAACGGCCGGCGCGCCCCGATCGTCGGACTCGTCTGCATGGATATGACGATGGTGGATGTGACCGACGCAGCCCCGGTGCAGGTGGGAGACGAGGCGACCCTCATCGGCCGCCAGGGGCAGGAGCGCATCGACGCCGGCGACATCGCCGAATGGACCGGCACGATTCCCTACGAAATCCTCTGCAGCATCGGCCCCCGCGTCCCCCGCGTCTATCAGGCCTCGTGAAGCGCGGCAGCCGGGCGGACCCCGGCGCCTCCCCTAGCCCGCATTATTCATGACGGTTCGTGGCGAAATCGCTGAGCTGCGTTGCGAGACCGGCGCGCGGAGGCGT
>DIHJ01000076.1:0-26601 GCA_002420105.1 Nitrospira sp. UBA5699 | reverse complement strand
GAAGCGCTCGTGAATAATGCGGGCTAGTAGGACACTTTGATCGAGACGCCGCCCGTGTGCAACGTCGTCCTGTACGTGCCGTTGATGGTCGGATTGCGGTTCCCCAGCACGGTGCGGTCCTCATAGAACGACGTCTGGAAGGACAGGTCGAGCCCAATCGCCTTGGGTTTGAGGAATCCGATTCCCAGGTCCCGACAGGGAATCAGCCCGAGGAACGAGCCCTGCTCCTGGCAGACCAGCCCGATCCCCCCGCCGACGATGTGCACGTCGGCCGACGGGATGCCCGGATCGAACGTCAGATCGGACATCTGGTTCTGCTGGTTCGTATAGCCGGCCCGCAACGCCACCTCCCAGGCGGGCAGCGCCTCGATCGCCAGCCATTTGTACTCGGTCCCGACCATCACCGCATAGGTGTTCCGCCAATTCAGCGGCTGGGGAATCGTTGCGCCGTTGCTCAAATGAATATCGAGATTCCGAACGGATTTCCATCCGACATGATCAACGTCCACTTCAAGTTTCCATTCCCGTTCGTCCGTCCGGACCGGCCAGAGCGCGATCGCACCGGTAATGATTTGCGGCAGGACGTACGTCGCTCTGGCGTCGGACACCTTGGCGCCGTTGGCCAACAGGGCGCCGTCGAGATGCAGCGTGGCCTGGCTGCGATACACGATGCCGATGTTCGCCAGCGGCTTCCCGGCGGCGTTCCGGAACGGGGTATAGAGCAGGCTGGCATTGAATCCCGCAGCGGTGTCGCGACCGAATAACTCGGTGCGGGATCCGGCTGGCACGCCGAGGCCGCCGGGCCACAGCGATTGCCGTTCGATATGTCCCTCCCCCACCAGCCCCGAGAAGGTATAGAGGTCCGCGCCCAGCCCGATCGAAACCTGGTCGGTCAGCTTGTACGCCAGCGTCGGCTTGATATCCAGGAGCGGCAGCGTGTTGAACGTCGTCGTCGTCCGAAACGGCCCGTCGGTCGGCCATCGATTCAACGAGCCGAACGGCACCGTCACCCCGACGCCCGCGCTGAGATCCCCCAGCGCGGTGACGCCCAGATCCTTGAGGTTCGCCGTGATGTAGGTATGGCCCGGCGGCGGCCAGGCCGCGCTGCCGTTCCGGTCGCCTTTGGCCGTCGCGCCGGTCGGCCCCGTGAACGTCGTCCCCCCTCCTGAAATGAGCGCCCCGGCCATGACCTGTACGCCGTGCAGTTGCGTCAGCCCGGCGGGATTGTAGTGCAGCGCCGACGCGTCGTCCGCCTGGGCGGCGAACGCGTTTCCCATTCCGGACGCCGCGGTCCCCTGCCCCTGAATGCGCGGCACCTGAGCCGAGGCCTTATCCGCCGGGCCCCACCAGCACGCACAGACCAGCCCGGCGGCCAGCGCGATCCCCGCGAGTCCCCGCGGCCTTGCCCGCATCGACCCGGTTCGGCCGGAGGAATTCACCATCTGTCGACAGCCCATGCGTGACTCTTCCTTCATGTTCCGGACATTGCCGTCATGCCGTTACGCCGTTCGAAACCACGACTCCACGACGCGCTGGAGTTCATCCGCGTCGAACGGCTTCAAGAGGTAGGCCTGCGCGCCCATCCCGATCGCCCGGACGGCTGCCTCCTTTGCGCCGGAGGCCGTCACCATGACGATCGGAATCTGCTGATCCCGCTGCCGGATCCGCTTCAACACCTCCACCCCGTCGAGCGACGGAAGACCGATGTCGAGGATGAGGCCGGAAAACCGCTCGGACTGCAGGACTTCGAGCCCCCGCAACCCGTCGGACTCCGTCCGGACCAGGCAGCCCTTCGCGCGCAGGCGGTCCTCGAGCAGCTCGCGAATGTCCTTGTCGTCGTCGAGGACCAGGATGCGGGGCGCCACGCCGGGCAAAGGCGCCGGCGCGTCGAGCGGCGCCAGCAACGGCAGCGTGAAGTAGAATTCGGCGCCGGTTGCCGCGGGGCGGGCTTCGATCGTGCCGCCGTGCAGCTCCACCAGGGTCCGGACGATGGACAGCCCGAGGCCGAGTCCCTTCACCCCCGTCCTCGACTGTTTGACCCGGAAAAACGGATCGAAAATCTTGTCGATGAACTCCGGAGGGATTCCGGGCCCGGTATCGCGCACGGACATTCCGGCCTGCCGCTGGCCGTCCCGGCCGACGGCGACCGTGACGCGCCCGCCTTCCGGCGTGAACTTCACGGCATTCTGCACCAGATTGATGACGATCTGGAACAGCCGGTCGCGGTCCGCCCACACGAGCAGCGGGACGGTGGGATACACCGCCTCGAGCTGCTGCCGTTTGGCCTGCGCCAGCGGACGCAACTGCTCCATGACGTCGGCCACGCATTCCCCCAGATCCAGTTCCGCCGGCGCCAGCTCGAGCTTGCCGGTTTGAATTCTCGTCCGGTCCAGCAGGTCCTCGATCATCCGGATCAACCGCTCGGAGTTCTCCAGCATCCGCGACAGATACCGCTGCTGTTTCTCGTTGACCGTCCCCGTCAGCCCGTCGAGCATGTTCTGCAGAAAGCCCTTGATCGAGGTCAGCGGGGTTTTCAGCTCGTGCGAGACATGCGACAGAAACTGCGACCGCAACCGGTCCGCCTGTTCCAGTTCGGCGGTCCGCTCACGGACCTTGGCCTCCAGGCCGACGTTCAATTCCTCGATCTGCCGGTAGGCCGACGCATTGTCGAGCGCGATCGCGACCTGGTGGGCGAAGGTGACCATCAATTCGAGATCGTCCTGGTTCAGGCTGTGCTCCCGCATCCGATCGACCATCAGGCCCCCGAGAATCCGGTCCTTGGATTTCAGCGGCACGGCCAGCAGGGATTTGGTTCCGGTCAACAGGGCCAGCTGCCGGTTCAGGGGGTGCAGCCGGTTCCAGACTTCGCGCACGTCGCCGATGAGCAGGGGCTTGCCTTGCAATAGCACGAGGCCTTCGGGGCTCGCGGGGTCGGAAACCGGAATTTCCCTGGTCCGCGCGAAATCCTGCACGTCCCGGGACACGCCGACGATCCGCGCGTCCCAGGTCACGCCGCGAAGCGGATCGTAAAACGCGATCATCGCGCGGTCGTAGTGCAGGTCGCGCGTCAGGGTTTCCAGCACTTCTTCCAGCAGTCTCTCCCGGTCGAGCGTGGAACTGAACAGCAACCCCGCCTGATGCAGGACCGTGAGGTGATTGACCGTGCGGCGCAGCTCGACTCGCGTCTGTTCCTGCTCCAGGTAGGCTTCGCGCAACTCTTCGTGACGCGATTCCACGAACGCGATCTGTTCCTGAATCAGCGCATCGCGCTGCCCGCTTTCCCGACGCAAGCGCCAGTTGATCCAGGTTCCGGCGACGAGCAGCGGGATCGTCCAGGCCAGCAGCAACGCGGACCAGGTCACGGCCGGATCGACCAGCCGCAGCGCGGCCGATGCGAGCAGGCCGGCGCCGGCTCCCCAGACGTACCCGCGGAGATCCCGCCTCGCCCTCCGATCCGTTGCGCCCTGCTGAAGCGGCGCGGCGGGAGACGACGGGACGGACGCGCGATCGTCGCGGCCGCCGGCGTCCGCCCGTCCCTCCCCGGACTGCGTCTGCGGCTCCGTCGGGGGAAAGATCTCGTCGATCCGGTGCGACAGCACAAGCGCCGCCTGGCCGTCCGACGGGAGCGGCGCCGGCCCGGCGGGCCGCGCCAGCAGGTTCCAGTATCGCCGTTTCCAGCCGACCTGCGGCTCTGGGTCCCAGGCGATGTCCCATTGACACCACTCGTCGTCGTCCGCGATGCAGGATATTTCCGTGAGCGCGGCCGGCAGGAGGCCGTGGACCCGTTCCGGCACGGCCGCCATGATCCCCTGGGCCGCCTGGCACATCACGTAGGCGCAACGCCGGCGGTAGGGGCCGAACTGGCGCAGGGTGCGGGCGGAGAACCGCATCTTCAGCGCGGCGGATCCGTTCGTCACCCCGAGCACCTTGCACTCGATCGAGCCGGAGGCGAACTTGTTGCCGAAGTAGGGAAACATGCCGTAGATCTGCGCCAGAGAAAAGGGCCTGGCCAGCACCTGCATGATCGGCGAGGCCTTTTCCATCCCTCCGCGGAAGACGAACTTGTCATCTCCCGAAATACGTTCACAGAACTCGTAAAGATAGGCGGTGAACTCGTAGGAATAGCTGTTCCAGGCGTTCTTCAAGAAGGCGGGGGTCACGTGGTACACGGGATCCTTGATCCGCTGATTCAAGAGCGTGCAGAGTTCATGGACGGCCTGCTGGCCGGCCGCCTTCCCGTGCCGGCGCGCCATGGAGGTTTCAAGGTAGATGACGGTGGCCCTGAGGCTCATCCCCGTCAGGTCCCGAATCTTCCTGCCCTGCTCGTCCAGACCGAACGGGCGGAATTCCATCAATTCCCGTTCGAGGATGGTCCGGTTTTTAGGAAGGAGTCCTAATTCTGAGAAGGTTGGCGACTCGTCGTCCGGCACACCGCTGATCATCGTCGTACTCCGTGGGGGAGAGGCTGCGGAAGCGATGTGCTGCGGCACCGTGCTTCAGCGCCACCGACATCAGCGGAGATGCGCTACTGCTTGATCGCGCGCTTCAACTTTTTTTCGACGCTGGCGACTTTCGCGACCAGGCGGCCCGAATGGCCCTTGCGGTAGTCGACCTTGATGGTGCAGGAAATCCGGTTGCAGTCTTTCTTCATCCGTTCGTAACACTTCCTGACGACGCCGAACACCTCCTCCCACTCGCCTTCCAATACCGTGCCCATCGGATTCAGACGGTAGGCGACGCCGCTCTTGTCGATGATGTCCAGCGAGCGCGCGACGTACTTGCCGACGCTTTCCCCTTTGCCCAACGGCGACATGCTGAATTCAAGCAACACCATGATCGGTCACTCCTTGTTATCGGCTGTCGGCCCTCAGCTCCGAGGATCAGCCTTCGCGTTTCGCGCCCGCCGGGGCCGCGGTCCGTTCGTCGAGCCAGACCTTCGGATACTGCACCTTGCCCAACAGCCGGAACCCGTCCAGCGCTTCGCGCAGCATCGTCCGGCGTTTTTCCGCATCCGGCTCGTTGGCTTTCGCCTGTTCCCGCAGCACGCCGAGCCACTCCACAAAGGCGGCGAAATCCCGGTCCAGAATCCGCTCCAGATCCTCCTTCATGAAGGCCGACAGCGCCGGCGCCATGCCGCTGGTGCTGATCGCGACCCGGACATGGCCCGTGGCGACCACGGCCGGCATGTTTACGGTCGAGGCCTCCGGAAAATCGGCGGACCACAGCAGGAACTTTTTCTCGCGCGCCTTGGCGAACAACGACCGAGCAAAGTCCTTGTCGCCGTGAATCATGTTGAGCACCAGAATTGCGCTCTCCAGATCGGTCTCCCGGAAATGGCGCCCCCGGTGCACGACTTTGGCGGACGCGGCCAGTTGCTTGAGATGATCGTGGAGCGTAGGCGCCACGACGGTGACTTTGGCGCCGGAGTCCAGCAGGCGTTGCGTCTTTTCTGCGGCTTCCTCATCACCGCCAAGGACGAGCACCGGATAGCCCCGGACATCGAGCGTGAGCGGGAAACCGGGATTTGCAGCCATGGTCATTCCTCCATGTTCAAAAAGAGGGCCCATCATACAACAGAGCCTTTTCCAGCGTAAACCATGCCCTCCCCTTTTCTGCTTCACATCGGTATAATGCAGCGCTTTTTACAACCATTTCCCAAGAGGCATGACAGATGGCGGGATACAAACTCGGAACGATCGGCGTCGCCGGCAGCATCATCGGCCTGGCCGCGATCGCCGCCTGGCTCGGTCTGGCCCACAGCTGCGACCCGCAGGGCGGAGAAGCCGTGATCGCCGGCCGGGTCGTGATCAGCCCGGCGCTGGCCGATCAAGTCCGTCCGACCGACGTGCTCTTCGTGATCGTCAGAAGACCGGGCGGCACGCCCAGGCCGGTCGCGGCGAAACGGATCGAGAACCCCACGTTCCCGGCACCGTTCGAAATCACGAACGCGGACGTGATGGTGCAGGGCTCGGAACTGCGGGGGATGGTGGACGTGATTGCGAGACTGGATCGGGACGGACAGGCAGGCCCCGCGCAGCCGGGCGACATCGAGGGACGCTACGCGAAGAACCCCACGCTCCCCGGCGGCCGCGATCTGGAGATTGTGTTAGATAAGGTGCACTGACTGGGAGAGAAGGAACTGTGGAATGTGAAATTTGGAATGAGGAATGAACTGCGGACGGGACCATTCCACATTCCTAATTCCACATTATGCATTCTTCGTCACGGTCCCGACGGGTCCGCGTCGAGTTCCATGTTCCAATAGAGGTAGTCCCGCCAGCTTTCCGGTGTATTCCTGATGCCGATGGTGATCGTGACGATGGGACTCCAGCGCGGTTTGACCGGCCGTTTCATCAGGCGCATGCCGGCCTCATCGGGCGTCCGGCCGCTTTTCCTGTTGTTGCAGCGCCAGCAGGCCGTCACGATGTTCTCCCACGTCTTGCGCCCGCCCTTCGCGATAGGGACCACGTGATCGAACGTCAGTTCTTCCGTGCGGAACTTGCTGCGGCAGTACTGGCAGGTATACCCGTCTCTGGTGAAGATGTTGATGCGGGAGAACTTGACCGCGCGGTGGCTGTCCTTCAGTCGAACGAGCTTGAGAAGCCGCATGACCGAGGGCAGCTTGAAGGAGATCGATACGCCGTGGACCTCGCGATCGTACACCTCCAGAACCTCGACTTTACCTTGCCACAGCAGAGCGATCGCTTTTTGCCAATGAACGACACGCAGGGGTTCGTAGGTGGAATTGAGCAGGAGGGTCATTTCCATACGGTGGAATCCTCATTCCCAACCGAGGCTCCTTGTCTGAGAGGGCCTTCCATCGGTCTGGGGTACGCTCACGTATTTCTATGCCATAAGATGACGTTGAAATCAAGCTACGGGCCGTTCCGCAGGGGTACCGGCCCCCGCCAGCAGGACCGGACCGCGAGGACCCATGTTTGACTTCGTGACCGTCGCCACCGTCGAGGAGATTCCCCCGGGAACCGGGAAAACCGTGGAGGTACGGGGGATCTGGATCGCCCTGTTCAACGTGGCAGGGACATTCTTCGCCGTCGATAATACCTGTCCCCATGCAGGCGGGCCGCTGGGAGAGGGGCATCTCACCGATGAGGTCGTCGAATGTCCCTGGCACGGCTGGCAGTTCAACGTGCGCACGGGAGAACGGCCCGGCAACCCCAACTTCACCGTCGCCTGCTGCCCGGTCCGCATCGAAGGCAATCTGGTCCAGGTGGCGCTGCCCGAGGGGTTCAAGTAGGGCCGAGAGTCTTCGGAGCCGGTGGAAGCTGCGGAACGGGCGGAGCCGGCGCGGCCGGTTCATCCGGGTCCGGCGCCTTGGGCGTGACGCCGTCGGCCGGAAGCGATGCGGCGTTGACCTTCTTGAGCGACAGGTTCGCGTGCCAGATGAATTCCCGCTCGAACCACTGCCCGGTTTTGCCCTGATCCCGCAACTGGACGCGCACTTCATACAAATCCCCGTCCACCTGCTTGACCCGCCATTCCCCGAGCCGTGCGTTCAGTCCGCGCTCCTTCATGGAACGGACGTGCTCGGTCATCGCCTGCAGAATCGTCGGATAGCCCTGCGCCCGGTGCGTCTGCACCAGCGCCAGGGCGTCGGCCCCCCGGCGGTCGATCAGCGGATTGACGGACGGCGGCTTGGTCCAGACGTAATAGACCCCGCCGAGCACCAGCACCGCCACGACCGCATAGTGGATGATTTTTACCATCGGGAGCTTGCACCTCTGTCGTATGAATCCATCGGGGCATCTTAGGAACAGCGCGCGCATGAAGTCAATCCGGCGCGCCGTCGGGCGCGGGCAGAAGGCCGCAGCGGGCGCAGAAGCGAGGCGGATGCTGAGCCTCTCCGCGACGCGACCCGCCTGCGCGAAGCGCTTCGGCGAAGGCAGAAACGCCGCCGGGGGAGATGTTCCACGGCCCGCTTGCGGCTTGTGCGGGCGAAAGCGGGTATGCTACAAGTACCGACCGGGCTTGAACGAACGGCCAGCGAGGCAACGGATCACCGATGAAATTCTTTCTCTACGGCGACAACCTCAACCCGACCCAGTTGAAACGGCGCGCTCCGGAACACCAGTTCCTCATGCTTGCCACCCTCCCCGACCATACGATCCAGTTCTGCCGCTGGTCCTCGCAATGGCGCTGCGGCCTGGCCAGCGTCGCACCGTCACCGGGCGAGAAGGTCTGGGGCGCGATCTTCGAGGTGACCGACGAAGACCTGAAGCTCCTGGACAAATTCGAAGACGACGTCCCGCAGGGAGCCTTCCGGCACGTCCAGGTGACCGTGCTGACCGAGGCCGGCGAAAAGATCCTGGTCACGACCTACGCCGCCACTCCGATCGGGAAGTTCAAGCCCAAGGATCACTATCTCGACTGGGTGATCAAAGGCCTCAAGCACTGGAAATTCCCCGAAGAATGCATCGAGCAGTGGCAGGCGTACAGACCAAAATGACAGCTTTGAGCCGTCAGCTGCGGATAGCTGACAGCTTATCGCTACCAAACGAGGAGAACTCATGCCGAAACCGAAATATCACATCGTCGTCTGCACCAACGCCCGTCCTCCCGGTCACCCGAAGCCGTCCTGCGGCAGCGCCGGCTCAGCCCAGTTGCTGATGGCCTTCAACATGGGGCTCATGCAGAAAGGCGTGATGCCGGGCGAGGTGCTCGTGAGCGGGTCCTCCTGCCTCGGCCCCTGCGAACAGGGTCCGACCGTGGTGGTCTATCCGGACGGCACCTGGTACTCCAAGGTCACGGAAGCCGACGTCGCCACGATCATCGACGAGCACATCAAGGGCGGCAAGCCGGCGGCGAAACTCAACCCCGACGCGGTGTGGAAATAAAAAACCGGCGAGAGGCGAGGGGGCAGAGGCAATAGGCACATCCTGAATCCTGTCCCCAGCCCCTTGCCTCTTGCTCCTAATCACCCCAATGACCGCCACTCCCAGCCACAAAGAACACAAGCACCACGCGCCCAGGTCGGTGGGGTGCATGGTCATCACCTGCAGCGACAGCCGCACGCCGGACACCGACGGCAGCGGCCGGCTCATCCAGAAACTGCTCGAGGAGCAGGGCCACCACGTCGCCGCCTATCATCTCGTCAAGGACGAACCGGCGCAGATCAGGGAACGGATCGGGGAAGGCCTCGCCAACGACGCCGTGCAGGCGATCATCATCAACGGCGGGACGGGCATCTCGCGGCGGGATTCGACCTTCGAAGCGGTCGATGCGATGCTGGAAAAACGGCTGGACGGATTCGGCGAAGTGTTCCGCTTCCTCACCTATCAGGAGATCGGCTCACCGGCGATCATGAGCCGGGCCACGGCCGGCATCATCAAAGGCCGCGTCCTCTTCTCCACCCCGGGCTCCGAAAACGCCGTCCGCCTCGCGATGGAAAAACTCATCCTCCCGGAACTCGGGCACCTGGTGAAAGAACTCACAAAGTAGACGGGGTATATAGGGGTAAAAATCGCAACGGCCGGGGTAGAGGGATAGTTTCGATTCTTCCTAACTCTCTACCCCTTTTTATCCCGCTACCCCCTTTGCCCCGATGATCTGCTAGTCTTGCCCGATCTTCGGTTCCGGATACATCTCCACCGCCGGAATCTTCGACTGCGCATAACGCTTGTAGTGCAGCAGCAGATCCCGCACGGAGACCACGCCGACGATCGAGCCGTTCTTGGTGACGGCGAGATGGCGGACGCCGAGATCGCCCATCATGTCCTGCGCATCGTCGACCGACTGACTGCCCTCGATCGTGCAGATCGGCTGGGTCATGATCTTTTCCACCGTCAGCTTGCCCAGGCTCTTGTTGGTGGAGACCGCGCGGCGCACAATGTCCGTATCGGTCACGATCCCGACCAGCTGCTTGCCCTTCTTCACGAAGAGCGAACCGACGCGCGCCGTTCGCATCGTCTTGGCCGCGCTGACGATCGAGGTCTTCGGCCCGATGGACTTCGGACGCTTGGTCATAATCTGCGACACTGTAGCCATGAAATCCCCCCTGTTATGAGTTACGCCCACACGATCGTCGCGCCGGCCCGCGCCAATCCGATTCGTTGAGCCATTTTACCAAGAAGCGATCAGCGAAGCACCCGGAAGCGTTGCAATTGAGAATGGATGCGTGTTCTTTCCCCTTTCGTCACACAGGACGCTGAAACCGGTCGCTGTTCTCACCCGCCCAACCCCGGCGTGCCAGGACGCGCCTTTCATCAGGCAAGGCCGCAGGGAGCGCGGCGACTGAGACTGAGAATGTGGTCGTCTGTTCAAGATATTAATCAGAAAGGCTGTTCAAAACGGCCTCTCAGCAGGGCCCCAGCCGACGAAAGCACCGCAGGCGTACCCTCCGGGGTACGTTGAGGATGCTTTCAAGGCGAGAACGCCGCTGAAGGGCGTTTTCAACAGCCGCTAGTAGCGCAGCGTTCCCTCCACCACCATGACCACCTGCCCTCCCACCTTGACCGATTGAATCGCGTCGTCGTCCGATTCCACCCGCACCAGGATGTTCGAGGGCCGTTCCATCTCGTAGCCCTGCTCGATGAGCAATTCGGTCATGGGCCCGACGTCGACCACGCCGTTCTGCACCAGGTAGGCGCCCAGCGCGCCGCTGGCGCTTCCCGTCGCGGGATCCTCGAGGATGCCGATCGAGGGGGCGAACATCCTGGCATGCACGGTGGCCGAAGGCTCGACCGTGACCGTCGTGAACACCATCATCCCGTTGGCGCCGAACCGGTCGCAGACGTCCATGATCGCGGAGGCATCGGGCCTGATGGACCGGACTCCCGTGAGGGTCCGCACCGGCACGATCATGACCGGCAGGCCGGTGGAGACCACTTCGATCGGCCACTTCGTATCCGAGATGACGTGCTTGGACAACCCCAGCGCGCTCGCGACCTTGTAGAGATCCTCCGTGCCCTCGACCGTGCCGAGAAACTGCGGCTCCGGCTGCGTCATGACCACGCGGGTCACCTGCCCGTCCCTGGCGTGCAGTTCGACCGGAAACAAGCCGATGTTGCACTCCTGCACCACGCGCGTCACCGGTTCGGGCGTCGCCAGCATGCCGAGCCGGGCCAGCACGTAGAAGGTGCCGACCACCGGATGCCCGGCGAAGGGAATCTCCTGAGTCGGGGTGAAGATGCGGAGCCGGACCACGGCGGCCGGATCGCTCGGCGGAAACACGAAGACGGTCTCGGAGAGGTTCATCTCCCGCGCGATCTGCTGCAACTGGTCGTCGGTGAGGCCCTGCGCGTCGGGGAACACGGCGACGGGATTGCCGCCGAACGGCTGGGCGGTGAACACATCGGCCTGGTAGAACTTCAGCGTGCGTCGCTCAGACATTTTTCAACAGGCTGCTATGCGGGGCGCGGCAAGGCTTCATACGACTGCGTCATCGGATTCCGCACGTAATTCTCGACGTAATTCTGAAGCGACCCGTTCTTGTACAGCTGCTCGTTCGCGAAGCGCGTGTCGATCTTGTGGAGGACCTTCACTTTCACTCCGGTCTTCTTCATGAACTGCTCCAGCGTCACGCCGGTGATGTCGGTGTAGGGTCCGCGCCCGGACTGCATGACGCACTTGGGGATGTGGACCACCTTCTCCTTCGTCAGCCGCCTGGCGATGTCGTCGAACGTGAGCAGCACGGTGCAGTCGGAGTCGCCCTGGAGCATCGCGTTCGGCACGTAGAGGAACTTCGCCCGGTTCTTCCGGTAGGTCGTCAGGATCTTGTACACGCTCCAGGCCATGACGACCGTGTCCTTCTTTTCCAGTTCGAGGGAATCGAAGAGGCTCACGATCCGTCTGCGGCTCAGGAACGCGGTCGTGTAGGCCTCGGTGTGGATCGTCTGGAGATTCGGCAGGCCGGCGTCGTAGATCCGGATCGCCTCCTCCGGCAGATGCTTGCGCCCCTGCCGCATCAGGCCGGCCGTCTCCTCCCGCAACCCCCGCACCGGCGTCAACGTCCCCATCCAGAGCACGCACGTCCGGTTGACGCCCGAAATCGTCACGGCGTCCTTCGACATCGTATGGGCGTCGAAGGCGTAGAAGTTCGCCGAGGAGACCGCCGGGCCGTCCAGCACCTTCATGAGATGCTTCACCGAGGGCGCGTGGGGCATCAGCCGCTGGCGGTAGTCGCTCAGCGTGATGACCGACAGCTCGAAATTGATCCGCCCCGGATACTGCGCGACCAACTGGTGGATCTTCGGTACGTGGACGAACCCGACCGTGAAGAACTGGATGCTCTTGTCCGTGTACTTCAGGAAGTCCTCCACCCATTCCATCGCCTTGGGATGGAGGAACAGGTCGGTCCATTCCATGTACTCGTTGCCGCCCAGCACCCAGAACTGCTTCGGGTCCGTCGGCTTTCTGCTGATGTAGTCGAGGATGTACTTCCAATCCTCGTCGGTGGTCTTGGGGGGATCGAGGGTTTCGCGGTAGGAATGATCGAGCTCGTAGCAGAACTCGCACTTCACCGGGCAATCGCGCCCGAGGCTGAGCGGAATCTTCCCGGCGTCCATCTCGCGGCGCAGGACCTCGCGATAGTCTTTTCTGGTGAAGATCGGCGCGGGCTGAAGGATGGGAATCGGCGTCGGCATGAATTGACAGATCTAAGATCGTTTGTCAGACTCGTCCAATGGCCGGCATTACGGAAAAGGACGTGTTCCACGCACTCAAGCTTCTCGGGCTCACGCTCCCGACCACCCGGGAGGGCCTCGAACGGGCCAAACGCGTGCAGCTCTACAACTGGAACCCCGCCCGCTGCGCCAACCTCACGAACAACCCCAAAGCCTACATGCAGGCCTACACGCAGGCCGAGGACATGACCAGGAAAATCGAGGCCGCCTATGCCCTGCTCTCGGTGGTACTGGTCCCGGACACTGAAGGCTGAGGTTGAGGTTAAGGCTGAGTTTCCGACCTACACCTTGACCTTAGCCTCAACCTTCATCACCCCACCCCGTGGCTCACCACGCGGCTCATCCCATCGTCGCCTTCGCCCATCGCCACCGGCCACGTGACCAATCCCGACACGCTGTCGGACACGCCCACCGTCTGCCGCTGCGCGTAGATCTGCGGCAGCTTGTTCGTCCCGAACTTCGAGATGTAGAGGAACACGTGCTCGCGGGCGTTCACGCGCACCGCCCAGGGCTGAAAATCGTTCTTGTAAAACTCTTCGCAGAGCTGCATCGCGTCCAGACAGGAGATCCCCACCGGCTCGTTCAGCGTGTAGTAGTAGTCGAGCGGCAGATCGTACTCCTCCTGCTTGTGGATCGTGATACCGAACTTCTCCGGATTGCGCACCATCGGCGTATGCCGATAGGCCACGAAGTAGAACAGCTCCACCGAATGGATCACCGGCTGGTTGTCGATGACGAACTGCCTGGTCTCCAGCGCCTCTTCGCGGGTTTCGCCGGGGAAGCCGTAGAAGGCCATCACGTGGTTCCAGATGCCGGCCTTCGCCGCCTGGTGCAGATTGTTTTGGATCACGCTCTTCTTCGCGTGCTTGTCCATGAGGTTCAGCACCCGCTCGTTCGCCGATTCCATCCCGTAATAGAGCGTGCAGCAGCCGGCCTTGGCGGCCAGGTCCCAGATGGCCTGATCTTGAAGGGTCTCCTCGAACCGGATCAGCGTCGTCCACTTGATCCCGACGTTCTGATCGACCAGCATCTGCGAGACCTTCTTGAACAGCGCCGGCGGATAGGACTCGTCGCTGAACAGAAAATGCCGGCACTGGTACTTGTCCCGCAGCGCCTTCACCTGCTCGACGACCAGCTGCGCCGTCATGCCGCGGTACTGGTCGAAATAGCCCTGCCCGTGGTCGCAGAAGGTGCAGCGGCCCCAGTAACAGCCGCGCGTCGCGAGATAGGGAATGATCCGCTCCGGCACAAAGTAATGGTCCAGCGGCAGCCCGTCGAAGTCCGGCAGCGGCAGCGCCTGCGTCTTCTCCGTATAAACTTCCTTGCTCTGCTGCACGCCGTGGGCGTCGCGATACATGAGGTTCGGGACCGCGGCGATGTCGCGCTGGCCGTTCAGGGCCTCGATGAGCCAGAGCAGGGCGTGCTCGCCCTCGTAGAGGATCGCCGAGTCGAAGACCTCCGTGAAGAACCGCTCGTGGTGCGGCAGCTCCTCCTGCAACCTGGTGATCACATTCCCGCCCACCACGACGTGAATGTTCGGGAAGGTCTCCTTGAGCATCTTGCAGAAGGTCAGACCGGCCAGGAGTTGCATCTGCGTGCCGATCGACACCCCGACCACGTCCGGCTTGTCCTTGGCGACCGACGGCAGCACCAGCTGGTTGCAGATGTCGCGGTACACGTTCACCTGCTCGTCGTCGAGGCAGGCGAAGACTTCCTTCGAGACGCCCGGCCGATAGCCCAGGTTGCTTTCCATCGGATAGAAGACGAGCGAGGCCGGATAGTAGGCGGCCGAGATGTACTGCATCACCTCGCGGAAGCAGTTCAGCGCCGTCTCGAGCTTGTCCGCCTCGTAGAACCGCTCGCCCCGCACGATCCGCTTGGCATCCTCGGCCCGCTCCGCCAGGTCGAACACGTCCACCGCATAGGTCTGCTCGAGCACGGCCTTCTGATCCGCCTCGCGTTCCGTCAGCGTCCCGGCCTTCTCTCTATCTTGAAGGGGCTTGAGCTGCATGCCCAACCGCCCCTTCACCCAGATCAGGAACTCCATCGTGAAGAAGTGGTCGTACATCTCGATGTTGATGTCACGCTGGATGACGGTATGCCCCGCTCCGCGTAGCACCGCAGTCAGCGAAGGCAGCGCCAGATAGGGCGCCGTCGGCACCCACTCGGGCGGAAAGAGCAACATGACCTTGGAGGTCTTGCGATCTTCCTTCTTAATGGGCGTCAGCCCGTCGATCTGTACGAGTCCGGAACTGCTCATCGTCTTCTCTTTCTCTATCCCTGTACCCCTCTTTACCCCTTTACCCCACTATCCCGTTACCCCTTCATACCCCCTCTACCCCCTGTTCACATCTTCCCCGCCAGCGTCGGTGTCACCCCCGCCGTCTTCACGGCCTGATATTGCAGGTCCGGCAGCTTCGCGAGCCCGAACTTGCAGATGTACAGGAAGATATATTCCCTGATGTAGAGCCGCAGGTCCCAGCCCGGGTTGTGGTTCCGTTCGAATTCCTGGAACACCCGCTCCGCCTCCTCGATGCTCATCCCGTCCTTCACCGTGTAGTAGTAGTCGAGCGCCAGGTCCCACTCCGGGTTCTTGTAGGCCGTCACGCCGAACTTCTCCGGATGCTTCGCCACCGGGTTGTGCCGGCCGAGGTCGAAGGTGCCGAAGCCCAGCGAATGGACGTGGTCCTTGTTCTGCTCCAGGAACTCCACCGACGACCAGGCCTCCTCCCTCGTCTCGCCGGGGAAGCCGAAGAAGCCCATGCAGTGGTTCCAGATGCCGGCGTCGGCCGTGAGCCGGAGGTGCTTCGTCATGATCTCCGTCGTCGTCGCCTTGTCCATCAGCTTCAGCACCCGCTCGTTCCCCGACTCATAGCCGAAATGGAGGTAGCGGCAGCCGGAGTCGCGCGCGTCCCGCCAGACTTGCTCTTCGAGCAGGCTTTTTTCAAACCGCATGTGCGTCGTCCAGAAGATGCCCATCTTCGAGTCGATCAAGCCGCGGGCCAGCTTTCTAAATAGCGCCGGCGGGTAGGACTCGTCCGTGAAGTGAAAATGCTTCGCCCCGTACTTGTCGTGCAGGTGCTGGATCTCTCCGAGGATGTCCTGGATCTTCTTCGACCGGTAGCCCGCCGTATAGCCCTCGCCGTGGTCGCAGAACTCGCAGCGGCCCCAGTAGCAGCCCCTCGTCGCAAGATAGGGCAGGATCTTCGTCGGGACGAAATACTTCTCGAGCGGCAGGCCGTCGAAATCCGGCGGCGGGAGAGCATGCATGTCTTCCGCATAGCTCGTCGCGGACGTATGCACCCCGGTCTCGTCCTTATAGATGGTATTGGGCACCTCGGCCAGGCTCCGCTTTGCGCCCACCGCTGAGACCAGCTGCACGAAGGCGGTCTCCCCTTCATAGACCACGGCGCTGTCGAAGTATTGGAACAGCGGCGACTGGGGCAGCACGTCGCGCAGGCGCGTCACCGTATTGCCGCCGATCGTCACGTGGATATGGGGAAAGTGCTGCTTGATGAGGGCACAGAAGGTCATGGTGGAGAACAGCTGCTGCTGCAACACGATCGAGATGCCGACCACGTCCGGCTGCTCGGCCTCGATCACCGGCTTGACCAACTGGTCGAACACGTCGCGGTAGATATTCACCTGGGTATCGTTCACCGCGTCCATGATTTCGGACGAGACGAAGACTTTGTACGAGAGATCCGTCTCCATCGGAGGCATGCAGATCCGCGCCGGGAAATAGACCATCGAGATCACCGACGTGACCTCGCGGAAGACTTGAATAGCCCACTCCAACTGGTCGATATCGTAAAAAGCTTCTCCGCGGATGACAGCCTTGGCCCTCTCCGCCTTCTTGATCAGCTCGTCGATCTTCTGCCTGGTCAGGTCACAGAGCGCCATCTGCAAATCCATCTCAGCCTCGCTCAGCTCACGCTTCTTGGAGAGCTTGCGGAGCCGGTCGAGCTGCTGGGGCACCTTGCGCAGGACCTTCTTCAAGAAGTCCTCGCTGAAGTACCAGTCCCACATCTCGAGATTGATGTCTTTTTGGATGACCGTATGGCCTGCCTGGCGGAGGACGGCGGTGAGGGAGGGAAGGGAAAGGTAAGGCTCGCTGGGGAACCAGTCGGGCGGGAAGATCAGCATGACCTTCATCTTCCGGCCGCTGGTGGCTTCGGAGGTCTGGCGATGGAGGAGGATCAGTTCTTTGGAGGCCCGTTCGCCCTTGGAATACTCAATGCGCATACCGGCCTTGATCCTCCCCTCAAACTGGCTCAAACCAACAAGAAAGCCAATGAGTTAGGCTCGAAGATGGCTATTGTACGGGGGCTGAAGAAAAATATGCAAGAGAGGGAGGCCCAGGGATAGCCACGCTGCCTTCGCTTGAGCAAGGGCTCTGTTAAGTCCGCCGTAAGCTTCGCTTCCACTTGGCCGCACAACTTGGTCCGTTCCAAGCCAGCTTGAACGGACCTTCGAACAAGGTGGGCCACCCGCTCTGCGGGCCGCTTCAGCTCAGCAACGTCGCACACAACAGGGCCCTAATGCCCGCTCAAGCAGGTGGCTATCCCCAAAACGGTAAAGCGGCAAGAGGAGCATAATTGGCGGCCGGTGAAAACCATTTGGATGGGCTACGGTAGAAACACAAGGCCCTATGCCCGCTCAAGCAGCCAGACACCCCTTTGATGAGGGCGCATGGACCTTCGAACAAGGCGGGCCACCCGCTTGGCGGGACGCGCCGGTTCAGCAACGGCGGACACAGCAGAGTCCTGATGCCCGCGAAAACAGCCGGTCGGTCCGCTTAGAATAAAAAAGGAGAAGAAGACGGGTCCTGTCGTTCGTCAGCCCTCCCATACTTCCAGCCGGGCTCTCCCCTTTACAAGATAGGGGAAAGAGAAGAACAGCCATCGTTGTAAAGCCTTGCTTGACGGTCAGCCCTGACGGGCGCAGGATGGCAGGGTGATCGAGAGTTTCAAGCATACGGGGCTTGCACAATTCTTCAAAGACGATGATCGACGAAAGTTGCCTGCTCATCCCATGGGTAAGCTCTCGCAGAGATGGTTGGACCAGGGAAGACTCAGCTCGATGCACAGATCCTTATAGCTGGGTCTGGAGGTCTTCGAATGACTCCCCTTGGGTCCAGTAGTCCGGATAGTCCTGCAAGTAGCCGAGCCACTGCCCCCCTGATCCTGCCACAGCGGCAAGCATAGGCAAGGGCGGGAGCGGAGCGGCCAGATAGCCCTTTGTGCTCGCTGAGGCTCTTCGGTAAAGCGGTGGTCCTGACCTTCCCCCCGCTTCCCCTTCCCTGCAGACAACTTTGCGGTTGACAGAAACAGGTGCAACCCGCAATCTTGCGTACCGTACCCGCTGCGTTTCAAACTTTCCACAGGGCATCATGGAGATTCTTGTTATTCGAACGAGTGTGACTAAAGCAGACCTGAACACGATGGCGACACAACAGTTCGGGGACATGGTCAAGGCCGTTGTGGATGTCGATCAGGGCATCATGGCCATCGGCGGCGAATTGCATTCCGACGAGGAGGCTGTGCTCTTAGAGCAGGGCTCGCGGCAAAAAAGCCTATGGGGCATCAATCTCTATCCGGGACGCCCCGCTGCGGAATGGATTGAATTCGATTCGATGATCAATGTGCGTCCATCAGGGGGAAATCGTTCCCGCTACGTCGAGCGTGCAGAGATCCGCGACGCTGTCAGGGCTATCATCAATCGATTAGTGCAGGGCTAGCCGCTCACCATGGCACCCATTCACGGACAACTCGCTGCCGGACGCTGGCACTCGCTTTCGCTCGTGGAGCAACTCGCCAATGTCGGCAGCGATGTGGCGCGCGCAGCCCGTTGGTATGGGAAAGACCCGCAGCGCTGCGAACAAGCTTTCGACCGCGCCGTGGAACTGCTGGACTTAACGATCGCGGACGAGCGGTGGAAAGGCCGGCGGAAAGAACTCACGCGCGCGCGCGAACTCCTGTGCGACGCCATGTTCGGCGGGACCACCTACGGCAGCGACCTGGCCTCTCTTGACCGGTATTTTTTCCACTTCGCCATGGCCGCCCGAGCTGGTCGCTGAACGGCACCTGCCGGGGGGAGGTATGAATGCACGACCACACCCTGGTTTCATCTGGTGACCAATGTGTGATTGCAAGACCTGACCCCGCTTTTCAGTCATTCGCACCCGCTCAATCAGCATGGTCGCCGTAGCCCCGACCGTCTCAATGACCTGAGTGATAGATTTCCCGATTGATGGAGCACCGGTCCCGCTGGGGTCTACTCCGTGATGATCAAAGACCTGCACCTCGACATTCGGATCCAGCCAACATTGTTTGAATGGGCCGATGCGATCGGGCTCATGGGTATCGACCAGAATCAACTTCGTCACTTGCGCAACATCGAGATCTTTAAGCTTGGTGAGATTCAGATCGTGTGCCAGGAGAAATGCGTGCACGGCTTCCTGCGCCCCGCCGGACAGCACCAACCGTACATCGGGGTACAACTTGCGCACGGCGACCATCGAGGCCAGGCCGTCGAAATCCGCGTTGTGATGGGTGGTGACGACTTCCACTCTGACATTCTAGCAGGGTCATGACTTTCACGAAACCGATATCGCGACTCGTTGCACTCCAGCTAATTCAGTACATCGCTAATCTTCCTCTGACTACTCCAGCCTACATTGCCATCCCTCTCTCAATCAGAGATGACATCAACTAAGAATATATGTTTACGAAATGACGATGGGCTCGTCTGACCTTTTAGGAGGCTGCGTGTTTGTTCTTGTCCGGTTCTCCGACCATCGTACCGTGGGGGAGGCCACAAGGAGAATGCCCGGCAAGGCCGTGGCCATATAACTCAATCTGGAGGTCATCATGACAAAGTTAGGATTCTCACTCTCTCTCATGGCATTCGTCGGTGTGATGGTAGCGTCAACCCTGCCGGCTCAAGCCCAATCAGCCGAAGTGCGCTTAAAGGCCAGCATGGTCAGCGGCGCTGCATCCGGCAAGGCGGAGTACCGTGAACGCGGAAACCGGAAACGCCTGAACGTCCAGGCCGAAGATCTGGCTGGCACCACGGTTTCACCCCAGAACGTCTTTATCAACAGCATCTCCGTCGGCACCATGGCCCTCGCGGCCTGTCCGGCGCCGGCCACACAGCTGCTCTGCGGCGAGATGGAACTGAACTCCCAAGACGGGCAGGTCGTTCCACAAGTGCGCAGCGGCGATACCGTGAGTATCGGATTTAACCCGGCCGTATTGGCCGGCGTCTTCCGGTAAGTTATCGGTTCTTGTGCGCTCCCTGAAGCCCGCCACCCTCCTGTGGCGGGCGTTTTATTTTCCTCTTTTCCCAGCGCGTTTACCTTTCCGTGTTCCCTCCGTCAAATCTCACAGAACGGCATTGAGAGGTTCCCCTTCGGAGAGCAGAGGAGCGGCCTCTCCCTCGCCAGCACGGAGAAAATATTCTTACGCTCTCACGGAGGATTTATTATGCAACCAGCCGCGTTTGTGAAAGCCAGCATTCTGATGGGTCTAGCCGTCCTCTCCGCCATGCCGGTAGCTGGAGTCTTGAGCCCCAGCCTCGCCTCGGCACAGGCCGATGTGCGTCAGGAAGATCGACGAGCTGATCGGCAACAGGATCGGCAGAGCGACCGTCGGGAAGACCGGCAGAATGACCGGCGGGAAGATCGCCGCGAGGACCGGCGGATGGATCGGCAACAGGATCGGCGGGAGGACAGACAGATGGACCGGCGCGCTGATCGGCAAGAAGACCGACGCGCTGACCGTGGTGGCCGCGGACGGTAAGCACACAGGCCTCAAAACAAACCGAGAGGCTCCCGATCATGGTCGGGAACCTCTCATCATTTCCAGACTCATCACAACTTAGCGATGCCGCTTCCCCTGGGCATCGTGCTTCTCACGCGCGATATGGCGCGAGGCACGATCCTGTGCATTATCGATTCTAGCCCGCTCTCTCTTGGTGACCGTCCCATCGGCCTTGGCTCGATCTTCCATCTTGTTAATATGTTCTTGTTGTTTGTTCAATCGATTGGCTTCACGCTCATTCAATTGACCGCTGGCAATCCCCTGATCAATCCGCTTCTCCTGATTCCCCTGCCGTTGATCGATGACAGGCGTCTCCGCCTGGGCAAAGGCCATTCCGCTCATGCCAAGCATCAACACACCAACAGTCAATACCATCGTCTTCATCGGTACCTCCCTAGGATAAAAGGTTGAGCCCCCCCTGTCCCAATCAACGCGCAGCCATCCGATCCGTTGACAGAACCTCTATCCGGGGGAGCACCTGATTGGCTTTATGTATCAGGAGGCTAATGGACTGTCCAGAAATTCTGAGCAGAGGAAGAAGGAGGAAGGCTATCGAACCAGGTATGGAGTCTGGGGAACCGCTCTGCTAGTGATCACGCCCGCCGTGGCCGCTTCCGCTACGATCAGGTCGGCTGCCACGGTCATCACGCCCGCCACTGTTGCCGCGGTCCGAGCTGCCGCTTCGGTCCATGCGCTCGCCGCCACCGGATCCGCTGTGATCGCCGTCGCGGAAGATCCGATCCGCACGCTGGCCTTTGGAAACCTGGTCCTTGATATTCTGTAGATTCATCCGGCCCTGTTGGATATCGGCACCACGCCGCTTGATTTCACGCGCAAGGTCGCCAAGCTCTGCTGATCGATAGCCCTGCCGCAGTCCTTCCGCAACCAGCGCGGTACCGTCTTTTGAGGGAATCTTGGCTTCCTTCATGATCGCAAGGCTCTTCGCGCCGGAGGCTAACGATTCTTGCGAAACCTTAGTCCCGCCCCCTTGCGCTGTCTTCGCAAGCTCACGCACTTCTTCGGCGGTCGTTCCACGACTCAACGCCTCAGCCAACCCTTCGAGCGCACGCTGCCGATTGCCTTGGGATGAATCAACCATGCCTTTGCTGATCGATTCCTGTAATACGTCATGAGCCGATTCAAAATGAGTGACCAATTGGCGCAACACCGGATCGATGCGCTTCGGCTCAACCCCTTTGGCCAGGCCTTCTTTTACTTTGTTCGCCAGCGGCTCGGTCGGGAGCCCTTTTTCACCAGCCTTCGTCACCTGCTCAAGCAGCGCATTCACCTCTTCCGCAGAATGTCCTTGAGCCGAGCGCAGCCGGTTGATCTCTTCCCGGTCTTGGGTTGAGAGGGAGTCGGCCAGCACGGGCGACGCTCCCAGACACATCGCCAGACTGATCAGCCACACCGGTATATTCATCCTGCTGCGCATAGTATTATCGAACGATCACGACCCCATTGGTTTGCCCGAATCCATCCGTCACAAAATCCTCCGCCAGCGGCGGTACCACCCACTCTTTCCCGTCAACCAGGTACATGAAGGTGTGCTCTCCAGACAGCAGCATCACTTCGGCAAACCAGATACCCGTCTGGCCCTCTTGTTTCATCTGTGTGGCACCTTTGACCCATCCATTGAACGAACCCACGACGTACACGGTATGGGCCGTCGGCGCGAGATAGGTAAACCGCACCCCTCCCGCCACCGGTCTTGGCACATCGGGCTTGATCATCGACGCGCAGGCGCTCATTGCCACCACCAGCGCCACGCTCCACATCGCGATTCTGAGTCGGCTCATCATGGGCCGCAGAGTACCCGACAGTCTGGCCTGTTGCAAGGGAGCATGTCCTAAGTTCAGATACTGACATCAAGCACGGCATTCTCCGCTCCAAATCCATCGCCGGACGCTTCACCCGCCAGGGGATCGGCAATCCATTGCTTCCCATCGATCACAAACATATATTGGTAACGCCCCGGCTTCAGTGGAATCGTGGCGGTCCACATCCCGCCCTCTGATCGCTCCAACTTGGTCTGCCCGGGATTCCATCCGTTGAAATCTCCTGCAACAGCGACCGATTGTGCTTCCGGTTGTAACAACACCAACCGGACAAACACCTTCGACTCCCGATCCGTACTTGCGACAACCGACTGAACCGGGGCCGCCGCCACAGGAACTTCAACAATTCGCTCCGGCGTCATCTTGACGACTCCCACCATCGCCACAACCGCGACACAGGCCGCGACCATCGCTCCTCCCAGATTCCACTCCAGCGTGTGCGGCACCGTGATTGCCGCCCGCATACGATCCCAGAGACTGAGCGGGGAGGGAGCCACTTTCGCTTTCAACTGGCTCATAAACTTAGCCGATGGCGTAATCCTCGGCAATTGTGCCGCCTCCGCCATCACCATCTCGAGATTCAGCCAGCTCCGACGCAACGAGGGATCGACATCGACCGACTGGAGAAACGCCACACGCTCCTCCGGCGTCAGATCCTGATCGAGAAACCGTTGCACCATCAATTCCTGTTCATCCATGGCCTTCACCTTGCGTCGCTCGCCGGACGTTACCGTGTCGGATTCAGTTCCGCCAATTCACGACTGAGCTGCACCCGTCCCTTATATACTCGCATCTTCAGCGTATCGCCGTTCACGCCAAGAATGTCCTGCATCTCTTCATAGCTCAATCCTTCAATATGCTTCAGCACAAAGGCCTCCCGATACAGCGGCGGCAACCGCTGAATCGCCTGTTCCAGTTCCAGTGCAACCTGTTGCTGCGAGAGGAGCCGCTCCGGCGTTCGATCTTCTGCCACATGGACATCCAGCACCTCATTCACATCGACATCCTGCAGCCCCTGGCCAGGCCGTTTCACCCGTAACCAGTCTTTGCACTTATTTGTCGCGATGCGATACAGCCAGGTTGAAAACTTCGCATCCGCCCGGAACGTCGACAGAGACTTGAACGCCGCCAGAAATGTTTCCTGCGCCAGATCCTCGGCTTCGGCCCGGTTCCCGACCATTCGATAGGCCAAGTTGACGATCGCCGTGGCGTGGCGATCGATCAGCTGACCGAAGGCCTCCTGATCCTGCTTGAGGCTGCGCGCCACAAGCTGAGCATCATCGGGTCCTTCTCCCTGATCCTGTGGCATCATCCGCTCCACTCACCCGACCTGACTGCCACCGGACTGTCTGCTTCGGCCTACTCGAATCATTAGACGAGACATCTCTCGATTCGTAAACAGCGCATCCATCCGTCAAAAGCGATAGCTGGTTCCAGCCGTCAGCGCGAAATCAGGCGCCCCATCGGAAAGCCCGAGCGCGACTCCGCCGGAAAAACGCCAGGCCGCAGAAGCCGTGTAGTTTGCCGCCAGGAACATATCCCTGGCGTTGACGAACCCGCGCAAGATCGACCGATACTCTTCATAATAGGCGCTCACCAGCACATCTCTGGTGAAGTAATATCCGGCGCCCACGTCGTACCAATGCTGATTCTGAAAATTAATGCCATCGGGATCGCCGATGACGTTGTACCCGCCATCCAAGAACGCAATCCACTTCTCTCCCAACATTTTCGAGATCTCGACTCCCGCTCCATAGTCGAACGCACCGGTTCCCAAGCCCTGGCTCGCGCTGGCGGTCGGCAGCTTCATTCGGCCCGTCACAGCGATGAGCGGCCGGTAGTCGTTTTCTTCGACAGCATAATATCGCCCCTTCAGAATGATGTCGCCAAGACCGACCGTGGTTACTTTCTGGCCAGCTGCACGGGTCGTCAAGCCACAGACCCTGTCCTTTCCTGATACGCCGGACCCTTTGCCACTACAACCTCCATCATCGTTGGAACCGCCTCCTCCGCCCCCTGGTCCTGAATTACTTCCGCCATTGTCATCGATTCGCGTCCCCGTTCCGCCCACCAACGTCGTCCGTCCATCCGTTGTCGCGGTCACAAAGGGAATCACGAGCGTCACATCGCCGTCTTTGAACATCCGTCGAATCGATAAAGGCGCATAAAAAAAGCTGCTCGTTGTATCCGTTCCGAACTTGCCGCTGCTATAGCTCGGCGTAAACCCGACCTGCCAATTCTGCTCCGGAGGTACCGGCCCCTGGTCGCTCTTGTCTGCCGCCTGTCCGTCGACTCCCCATAATCCCATCAACACAGTCACACCGATAAGCGCCCCCGTCCATTTCTTCGCTATCATCGCTCCTGCATCCTTTCTTTCCTTCCCCCCAGCGACTACCTCCATACCATAGCGGCGCCGGGCAAGTCTCCCGACGCCGCTGCCCCGCGCAATCGACCACCAGATCTGATTTAGTTACGACCAGCCCTTTCAGGACGTTCCGGCCGCTCCGGTCTCTGCGGCCGTTCGGGGCGCTCCGGTCGTTGCGGTCGTTCGACCCGCTCGATCCGATTGGGCCGGTCCATCTGAGCGGCTCGCGCGTTGTCCCGTCCCTGTTGCCCACGATCGCCAGCCACCTGGTCGGCACGATCCAGCCCGCGCACGTCCCCACCAGCATTGGAACGGCGATCCGCCTGGCGGTCTTCTCGACGGTCCTGTCGCCGATCAGCTTGCCGATCTTCACGGCGGTCCTGCTGGCGATCTTCCTGTCGAATGTCACCGGCCTGCGCCACTCGAATATCGTCACCCCCGCGGCGCCCGCCATCGCCGCCCCGACCGCTATTCGCCGACCCCGGTCCACTGTTTGCCGAACCTGGCCCGCTATTGTCGCTGCCACCGCGTCCTCCCCGATTATCTGGGGAATTCCCGCCCCGGTCATTGACCGACTCAAGATGAAACCGGTCAAACTGCCCCTTCAGACTCACCCGCTCCGCCTCAGTGAGCGACACCGTGTCAATGCCTTCGACCCGAACCCGCACCTGCCCTTCCTCACGGCCAACCCTGGCGCGAAAGTCACCGTTGCGAAACGTCACGTTGCGTTCTGCTCCGCCGGCCATCGGGACCACAACTGAGACTTGCCGCAGGAGATTCTTGTTGGGATCACCGTTGAGAAACAACGCCCGCTGCTCCGCCTCAGTCAGAGACACGTTGCGAAACTGCACCTCCTGCACTTCTGGCCGTGCAAACTGCGCTTGAATCGTCTGTTTCAGCGCTTCGACATCCACCGTTCCGGCTGCCGTCCTCGGCAGAGCGCTATGAATCTCCACTTGTCCATTTTGAATTGGCGGCGTGGTCTGCGCCCAAGCGGACGTGGCCAGAACAACCGACACGATCATAACCCTGCATGTGACCCATCGTAGCGTATCTCGCTTCATCATCCCGCCTCCCTCCTTGAGTAAGCCTATGCCTCGATCCGGTAGAATCTATCCTCTCACTTGATAAGACGGTTTCCCGGCGCGGCCGTAAACGCCCTGAAAAACCCGCACAGCGATGATTGGCGCACTAGTCTTCCAACTCAGCTTCCCGCCAGCTCATCACGCCACCGATGATCCGCCCCTTCATCTTGACGAGGGCATTCACCTTCACCGCATTGAAGAACGCGGCGCGACCGATCGGCTGATCGTTGAGCCCCTTGAATTCATCCTCTGAGATCCCTGACGTATTCACGGACACCCCCAGGATGGTCAGGTTTGGATTGGAGACCACCTGCACCGGTCCTTGCAAATTGACATCGTCATCGGCCGACCGTTGCTCCACCCGCGTCGCGACCATTCCCATCGTACCATTCAACCGTCCACGAACCCGCACATGCTCACCCACCGACAGGTCGTCCCATGAAGCCCCGTTATCCGTCTTCACCTCTGTCTGGCTATCCACCGTCACCGTGATGCCGGGAAGTCCCGCGAAGGTCAGTGTCCCAGCCCCGCTGTTGATCGAAGCGATATCCCCCTCCAGCCGCACCCCTTCGTGGAATTTGACGTGTTTTGCCGTCAAGATACCGTTGGCTAGCCGGCCTTCGGCGGACAACTTCGCGCCGACGATGATTTCATCGATCGTACCGCCACGAAATTCTGTATGCGCGGTCGTCTGCACATGCGTCGACCCGATGAAGAAATCTCCCGGCCCAAGCACTTGCGTGACGAATCCTTCTACCTCCAACTCATCCGCCTGCTGCACACCCTGATGCTCCGGCTCGACCTTTGAAGCCGTGAGGGTGGTTGTCGTAGGAATGAAGCTCCCCGCAGCAA
>DIHJ01000062.1:51432-54596 GCA_002420105.1 Nitrospira sp. UBA5699 | reverse complement strand
AACACTTTGTGCGGGCTGGTCACTACCGTACGGCCGTCTTCGATATAGGGTTTGTAGCGGTCCAGCCAGTCGGCGCCCGATCCGGCAAACCCCTCCTGCGTCAACGCCCCCTTACGATCGAACATCCCGATGTTGTGCATGAGCACTT
Source organism: Nitrospira sp. UBA5699 (assembly GCA_002420105.1). GTDB lineage: Bacteria > Nitrospirota > Nitrospiria > Nitrospirales > Nitrospiraceae > Nitrospira_C. The sequence continues at coordinate 54,448 of DIHJ01000062.1, read as the reverse complement.
CCAGAGCACCGCCGAACTTCCACTGGTGGTCATGTGGATAGTAATAGTGCGGGCTGACGAAGACCGGCACACCGCTCGCTCTGGCTGCTTTGAAGAGACTCTCAATGTTCTCGACCGTGTGGTTCTCCTGCACGCTCTGGCCGACCACACCCCAGGCCACTCCCTTGGGGCTGAGGAAATCGTTTTGGGGATCGGTGATTACCACGGCCACCCGGCCCTTCTTGGGTGTCAGACCGGGGCGAGGGACCGGCGCATCCTCCCGTGGCCCGGCATAGTGCGACACCGTCGGTTTGGGGTCCTGTGCGTACACTGCTGATGTCAGGGGAAGACTCACGACAACAGCCGCGAGGGACGTGACGATTAAACGAATAAACAGGGTCATGATGGCATCCTTTCTACGCGTTGATGAAGGTGCATTCTTTGACGCGCCATGCGTCTCCCGCCTCTAGCCGCAGGCGCAAGAAGAGGTGGCGCATCCATGCGTGAGGGTGATCTCCGGAAAGTCGATGACGGTGCCGGCGATATGGTTGATGTAGTTGCTGAAGATGTTCAGCGCGACATGGGCCGCCGTCTCGATGATCTCGCCGTCGGTCAGCCCGGCTGTACGCGCCTGTTCAAGCTCTGTGGCCTCGAGCTCCCCGCGCTGCACGACGATGTGGCGCGCCAACTTGAGAATGGCATCGGTCCGGTTGTCGGTTGCGTTGGCCTGCCGGGCATCGGCGAGGTCCTGCTGGGCGAGCCCCAGCTTGCCGCCGATGAATGTGTGGGCGCTGAGACAGTAGGCGCATTGATTGGCCTCGGCGACCGCGATGGCGATCAATTCGCGGACCTTCGGGCTCAAGCTTCCGTCCGCAAGCGCGGTGTTAAAGCTGAGGTAGCCTTGGAGCGCAGCCGGAGCGTTGCCCAAGACTCGAAAGAGATTCGGGACCACACCTAACTTTTTCTGGACGCCCTCAAAGAGCGCCTTGGCTGGCCCAGTGGTGATCTGGGGATCGAGATGTGCGATGCGATTCATACGTTCCTCCTTTGTGAGTGGATCTGCTTTGTTGCAGCAGCGTTCGATAGCCCTCGTTAGAGCAGATGGCGTGCCTGATCGGAGATGCGTAATAAGATATTGAAAAGACAATACTTAAATTGATTCTTCTCGTCTGGCATCAGCAACGATTATTCGTAGATTACGATTAATCATTGCATGCGAGCATGAAATCTCGTAGCCTGAAAGCATCGATGGACCCCCGCAAGCTCCCACAAGTGATGGTCTCCACTGCTCAGCAACGCGGGCTTGATGCGGTGCTGCGCACGATTACCGACGGCATTGCACAGTGTCCGAACACCGTTCTGACTCGTATCTGGCTCGCTGAGTCGGATTCGCTCTGCGAGGTGTGTCGAAGTCGGAACGATACCTCCGACATCACCCGGTCCTTACACCTCGTGGCGAGCGCCGGCGTCCCGCACGATCCGCAGGCTGACTACGGCCGCCTGGATGGCACCTTTCATCGGTTTCCCATGGGAGAGCGAAAAATTGGGCGGGTGGCTTCGACGGGCGAGCCGCTCCGGCTGGCTGGGCTTCGCGGTGATGAGGAGTGGATCGCTGATCCTGCCTGGTTCGCGCACGAGGGAGCCCGGACCTTCGCTGCGCAGCCCTTGATCTTCCGGGATAATGTCCTCGGAGTGCTGGCGCTCTTCGACCGCGGCTTGCTCAACGATGAAGCCTTCGAGTGGCTTCGCATATTCGCTGATTACGCGGCGGTCAGCATCGCGAACGCTCGAGCGTTCGATGAGATCAGCCTGCTGCGCACCCGGCTGGAAGAGGAGAACCTCTACCTGCGCGAGGAGGTCACTGCTGCTCTTGGGATGGGAGAATTCGTCGGAGAAAGCCAGGCGCTCCAGCACGTCCTACGTCAAGTTCAGCTAGTCGCGCCGACCGATGCGGCAGTGTTGATTACCGGCGAGAGCGGCACGGGTAAGGAACTCGTGGCCCGCGCGATCCATGACCGGAGCCCGCGCAAAGACCGGCCCTTGATCAAGGTGAATTGCAGTGCCGTGCCTGACGCCTTGTTCGAGAGTGAGTTCTTCGGCCATGTGAAAGGTGCCTTCACCGGCGCCCTCGTCGATCGACCGGGCCGTTTCGAAATGGCCGATCGCGGCACCCTCTTTCTCGACGAGATCGGGGAGGTCCCGCTCCCGATGCAAGCCAAACTCCTGCGCGTGCTTCAGGAAGGAGAGTTCGAGCGCGTCGGCGATACGCGCACAAGGACGGTGGATGTCCGGATTGTCGCGGCGACCAATCGCGACCTTAAACGTGAGGTCGAAGCCGGTCGTTTTCGAGAAGACCTCTACTATCGTCTCAGCGTGTTCCCGGTCCACATCCCCCCGCTGCGTGAACGCCGCGAGGACATTCCCAAACTTGCATTACATTTCATCGCGCAGAGCGCCCGGCGAATGAACCGTCGAGTGCCGCGCATCACGCAGGCGGTGCTAAGCCAGCTGGCGGCCCACGACTGGCCTGGGAATGTGCGCGAACTCCAAAATGTCGTTGAGCGGGCCGTCATTCTTTCCCAAGGCCGCACGCTGGATATTCATCTTCAACCCTCGCCATCGCACGAGCGCGGCGTCCCCTCACTTCCCACCCCCTCAATGGCACAGTTAGCCACGCGTGAAGAGCTCAAACGTCAGGAACGGGAGAACATCGTCCAAGCCTTGCGGCTCACAAAGGGCAAGATCTTTGGCTCAGATGGTGCGGCTGTCTTACTCGGCATGAAGCCGACGACCCTCGCGTCACGCATCAAAGCGCTGGGCATCAAGAAGAGCAAGCTGGATTCATAATCCCGGGATCACACTATGGCTCGCTCGCACACTCTGGGATGCGAAGACGCATCGCTCAACGGGGCGTCCGTCGCTGTTCAGAGTCTATTTCCTTCTGCAACTTGTCCAGATCATCCAGTATACGGATGAATTTCTTACCGAACGGCGTGACGACATACTCCACGCGGGGAGGGATTTCGTTGTACGCGAT